>CAVICI010000078.1:0-6864 GCA_963640995.1 Dialister hominis
GAAAGGCGAACGAGCCGGAAAGGAAACGAAAGAACGAACAGGACAGGGAAGAGGGAAGGCCGCAGAGGCGCGATCATGGCGTGCATCTGCTCCCGCGCCGGAACGGCGGCCCTCCCCGGCCCTGTCCAACGAACAACCTGAATAGCAAACCATTTCCCCTCCCCTCCGGGAGGGGTTCTTCTTTTTCCGAGAACAAGATGACAGCATTCAGCTAGCTGAATATATGCCTGTCAATCTTATGCGGCAGGCTGAGAAGCTCTTCGGAACGCCTGATGCGGTGGATATCATCCTGTTCCTGAAAGGGAAGGATGGACGTTCTACCGAAGAGCCGAGTAGCGATGCGGAGGGGGTGCCGCCGGAGCTCATTGCAAAGGATAGATCGATCGAATATGGGAATCAGGATCATGCACAGAGCACCTGCTGCGGGATCTGTATATCGGGGTGGTAGCGCAGTCGGACCGATGCATATCCAATCCGATATACGCAGGGCTTGAAGCCTCAAGAAGAAGGAAAGATGCCGACCGTCTCCGGCCGGCTGTTTGTCCGGTCTCAGCTGCTTCTGATCTTCACCGACTGTTCCACGGGGACCACGAATATCCTCCCGTCTCCGGGGCTCCCCGTCTCGGCGAGCTCCTTGACCGTGGCGATGACCTTGTCCAGTTCCTCGTCTTCTATCACGGCCTCGACCTTCACCTTCTCGATCTCGTCCACGATGAACTCTCCGACCCTGGTGGTGAACCTCAGCCCCATCTGCTCTCCGCGCCCGGTGACGTGGGACACGGTCATTCCGTTCACTCCGATCTCCTTAAGCTCGTCCTTGACGCACTGGAGCTTCTCAGGCCTGATTATTGCGATCACCATCTTCATCCGATCCGCCTCACATCAGGTACGAGGACTCCCCATGCTCGATTATGTCCGCGCCGATCATCTGCTCGCTCTCCGACAGCGCGGCTCCCTTCCCGGTGGCCTTCCTGAGCACCGCGTCGACGATCTTCATTATCACTAAGGACACGACAAAGCAGTAGGCCAGGGTCACGGCCACGTTGATGACCATCCCTAGCAGCAGGTCCGCATGCCCCTCGATCAGGCCCCCGTCCCCGCACCAGCTGTATTCCGCTACGGAGAATATCCCGACTGCGATGGCCCCCCAGATCCCTCCGATGCCGTGGAGCCCCATGACATCCAGCGCATCGTCCACCCCGGACTTTTCGCGCATGAAGATGATCCCGAGGTAGCAGATGACCGAGGCGGCCGCTCCGATGACGATGGACGCCCAGGGGTCCACGAACCCGCACCCGGGCGTGATCCCCACAAGTCCGGCCAGCACCCCTGCGCACAGCCCGGTGACGTTCACCCTTCCCACATGCAGGTACTGGATCAGGATCCACACGATCGTGGACGCGCTCGAGGCCAGCAGCGTGTTGACCGCCACGAGCACAACCATGTCGTCGAAGGCTCCTTCGGACCCGCAGTTGAACCCGAACCATCCGAGCCAGAGCACCATGCATCCGAGGAACATCAGGGGGACGTTGTGGGTCCTTCCCTTGGAGATCCTCCCGCTCCTCTTCCCGATGGCGACGGCAGCAGCGACGCCGGAGATGCCGGAGCACATATGCACCACTGTCCCTCCGGCGAAGTCCTGCGCAGGAATCCCCAGGTCTGTCAGCCCGTCGGACAGGAAGCCTCCTCCCCAGACCATGTGCGCCATGGGCGCATAGACAAGGAAAGACCATACTGCAAGGAACAGCAGGATCGCAGGGAACCTGACGCGCTCCGCGGTGGCCCCGAACACTATGCATGACGTGACTATGGCGAACAGGCCCTGGAACAGCATGAACTCCATGGACGGGATGACAGCATCTTCTGTGAGCGTCTCGGTTGTCGACAGCCCCTTTCCGAAGATGCAGTCCAGGTTCCCGATGAAGCTCCCGTCTCCCGACAGGGCCAGGCTGAAGCCGACAGCCCACCAGATGATCCCGATCAGAGCCATGACTCCGATGCACTGGGCCATCATGGAAGTCATGCTCTGCTTCCTGAGCATGCCTCCGTAGAACAATGCGATCGCTGGCGCCATTATGAACACCAGCAGGCCGCAGAAGAAGATGAACAGGGATGAATCGACATCGATCTGCTCGCCGAAGCCCTCGGCAGCGGCAGATGCCTCGGGCAGGATGAACACCGTGAGGGACAGCAGGGCCATCAGCCCGAGCATCGCCTTTCCGATCAACCTCATTATTTTCGCACACTCCAACACATGTATCTCATGATTGAGACAAATTAGACAAATGTCTAATGTTATATGAATGTAACTAATAAATGATGATTGATATGGACACTCGTCCAACGGATGTCGATCAGGATGCCTGATTGTATGCTCCGGGAGTCCGGCGAACCCTCGCAGAGGCAACGAGGTCAGAACTCGAATCCGCCCATTATGTCGCCTTTCTCGAGGCAGTGGACGAACCAGTCTCCGATGTCCCTGCAGCATGAGGGGGAGTGCTCAGTCATGGCGCACTTGGCACTGTCGAGCGTGCGCGCGATGTTCCTGACGTAGGCCTCCGCGTCTCTGGACCTCCCTGTCCTCAGGAGCGAGGACACCTCGGACTGGCATGATTCCCTGACCGCCTCCGACGAGAGCATGTATGCCAGGTCGGCGGGGCTGCGGCACTCGTTGAAGCCCATGCCGGGAGCACCCGAGAAGAACAGCTGCTCCTTGGACTTCAGGGCGGCGGACAGGATCTCCGCGACATGGGCCCTGTCGGAGCGTATTCCTCCGCCTACGGCGTCCTTGACGAGCTCCAGGGATCTGTTCTCGCCCAGGGATTCGCTCATGCGGAGCACTAGCTGCTTCAGCTCCCAGGGGCTCATTTCTGCCATCATGTCCATCATTCCGTTCTCGGAGGCCATGATGTCATGATGGGCGGCGAAGTATATTAACCATCGTTTGTAATGTTTGTAAATATTACAATGCCTGAAACATTTGTAATCTGACACGGACCGCTATCCCGAATGTGATATGCCTGCATCGCAGAGCTCCCGCTGGTCTGAACGCTGTCTGATGCCGGATGCTCAGGATCGCGCATCCAGGTCCAGGAACGCCGATGCGCCCTTCCCTGCCTTGGCGGACTCTATGAGCTCCGCGACAAGGTAATCCGCTTCCCTGTGGGGCGAGGACGCCATCCTCCGGACGGCGATGTCCGCCGCGGCGGCTATCGCCAGCAGGACCTCGTTGGGGTCCAGGCCCTTGAACCTGCAATCCGTCAAGATTCCGAAGAATGCCTGGGACAGGCCGTCTGACAGGCCTTCCCCTGTCGGCGGGTCGTGCGACAGGACGGCTTTCTCGACGGCATCCTCCACTGATGCCCTGATCGTTTCCGAGGCCAGGGCCGGAAGCTCGATGCCGATCTCCGGCTCCGGAGCCGGTGCAGGAGGCGCAGGCTCTTCCACAGCGGGCGCGATCTCGGCCGCACAGTCTTCCAGGGCCATCCCGAAAAGCTCCGCGACCCTGTCCCCGCCGAGTATCCTGGACGAGGGGCGGTCCGCGTTGGCCAGCATGGACTCAAGCTTGGCCTGGGCGGTCTTCCCCACAAGCCCATCGATGTCTATGTTCCTGAGCTTGAAGAAAAGCGTCGGATCGGAATCGAGCTTCCTCCCTATCCCGTACAGCACCGCTGCGACGTGCTTGCACATGTAAGCGTAGTCCGGGCAGGAGCAGGAGAACTTGATCTCCGACGGCCTGGGGAACAGGCCGTTCTGCGAGAGGAACAGCTTCCCGACCTCTTCCGGGAACCTCCCGTCCACCAGCGCCTCCACGTTCGAGACCTTCCCTGCGCACTCGTCGACGATCCTCTTCTTCGTCCTCTTGTCCAGCGCGGCGATGTCCACCTGCACGCTGTACGGGCGCGGGGAGCTCCCCCTGACCTTCGCCCGCACGTGCCGGCCGTCGATCTTCAGGTCTATCACCGACCCGTTCCTCAGATAGGTCCTTCCGCGGGGCAGGCGGTTCTCGTAGTCCGAGTAGCTCTCCAGGTTGGCGTTCCATGCCTTTCCCCACCAGCTCTCCGCTATGGTGCGGCCTTTGACCCTGACAGGCTCCATGATGTCTTCGCCCATATCCGTCACTCCAGCCTGAACATGTCCAGGATCTCGCTGTCGCTCAGGTCGGCGATCCAGTTCTCTCCCGTTCCGACGACCATCTCCGCCAGCTCCTTCTTCTTCTCTATGCTCTCGGCAACCCTCTCCTCGATGGTCCCCTGGCAGATCAGCCTGTACACCATGACGTTGCGGGTCTGCCCGATGCGGAACGCCCTGTCCGTGGCCTGGTTCTCCACGGCCGGGTTCCACCACCGGTCGAAATGTATCACGTGGTTGGCCGCGGTCAGGTTCAGCCCGACCCCTCCCGCTTTGATGGAGAGCACCATGTACGGGATGTACTCGTTCCCGTCGTTGAACCTGCGGACCATGTCGTTCCTGTCTTTCAGGCTGGTGCCCCCGTGGAGCACGAAGCCCTTCCTTCCGAATATCGACTCCAGGAACGACGAGAGCGGGCCGGTCATCTCCTTGTACTGGGTGAAGACCAGCACCCTCTCTCCGCTGTCCCTCACGTTCTCGCATATCTGGCGCATGACCTGCAGCTTCCCGCTCTCCGACTCGTCGAAACCGTCGGTGCCCAGGTAGAGGTCCGGGTGGTCGCAGATCTGCTTGAACTTGGTGATCGCAGCCAGGACGATGCCCCTCTTCGCTCCGTTGTCGGACATGGCCAGGTTCTCCGCGAACTGCTGCATGTAGTCCTTGTACAGGACCTCCTGCTTCTTGGTGAGCTTCGTCTCCATGTCGATCTCGGTCTTCTCCGGCAGGTCGTCTATGATGCGCTTGTCGGTCTTGAGCCTGCGGAGGATGAACGGCGAGGTGACGTTGCGTATCCTGGCGTACATGTCCGGGTCCCCGGCTATCCTGCCGGAGTAGTCTTTGAACTCCGACGCGGTTCCCAGCAGGCCCCTGTTGGTGAAATCGAAGAGGGTCCACATGTCGGAAAGGCTGTTCTCCACGGGCGTTCCGGTCATCGCGAGCCTGTACCCCTTCAGGGCCCTGACGGCCTTGGACTGGGCGGACCCGGGGTTCTTGATAGCTTGCGCTTCATCGAGTATGACGGAGTCCCACTGCTTATCGGCGATGTCCTTCCGGGTGCGGACCATCCCGTAGGTGGTTATGGTGAGGAACGAGTCTCCCGCCGCCCCCTTGCCGTGGGCTATCGACACGGGCATCTCCGGAGCGAACTTGGCGATCTCCCTCTGCCAGTTCCCCATGAGGGACGCGGGCACCACCAGCAGGTGCCTCCCGCCGGAGGAGGACCTGAGCTTCTCCAGGTAGGCGATGACCTGCACCGTCTTCCCCAGCCCCATGTCGTCCGCAAGGCATGCACCGAACCCGAGGCTGCGGAGTTGGCATAGCCAGTTGAATCCGCGCTTCTGGTACGGCCTGAGGGACCCTTTGAAGGTGTCCGGAAGGCCGACGTCCTCGAAATCCGCCTCCCTCATCCTGCGGACGATGTCCTCCAGCCACTTCCCTCCCTTGACTTCCGCGTCGGGGACGGGGGACTCGTCCAGGCCGGCGGCCATCCTGAGGGCCTCCGCGGCGGTGACCTGGGCCGCTTCCGGCTCCTCGAACAGCTTCAGCGCCCTCTCGAGGGTGCTCTTGTCCGCTTCCACCCATTTTCCTTTGATGAACGCCAGCCCGCGGCCGGACTCTATGATCGAGCGGATCTCCGCTTCCGTCAGCTCCTCGCCGTCCACCGTGACCGCGGGCCTGAGGGACAGCAGGGACTCGGCGCCGAACAGCGACGGCCCCTTGTCGCCCACGATCATCTCCAGGGACATGGACCTGCTGCGGTTCTTCCACCATGCGGGGATCCTGCAGATTATGCCCGCCTCTTCGTAGACCGGCACCTCCTTGAGGAACGTGTATGCGTCGTCCGGGGAGAATGACAGGGGATGGAACAGCTCTCCGCTCTCGATGAGCGAGGACATCAGCGGGCTGCGGTCCGCCACCGATTCCAATCCCGTAAGCAGCTGGAGCAGCTTCCTCTTGTCCCCCGAGTATTCCTTGAGGGCGTTGGCCAGAGGGTGGTGGGTCACCTTCCCGTTGGACACGGACGAATACGATGCGACGAAGGCGAAGCCGCCGAGCTTCCGGTCCTCCACAAGGTGGAAGAAGATCCTGCCCGGGGTCTTCAGCCTGTCGTTCTTGGATGAGAAGTACGAGGTGACGTCGCCGTCGAAGGACCTGATGCCGAACCTGTACTCCAGGAGCAGGTGGGACCATATCGTCGACACCCAATCGGAGTCGACGTAGTCCGATCCCCTGATGAACGGGACGCGGGCAGCCAGTTTCCCCAGGGCGGCCGGGTCCGGCTCCATCTCGACCCTGTCCCTGAGCTCGTTGATGTCCGGGGTGCGGACGAGCTCCGCTACCATCTCGGATGCGACGGTGTACAGGTAGTCCAGCGAAGGGGAGAACCATTCTTCCCTGTCGCCGAAGGCCAGGTCGTACAGGGCTCCGTACTTGGATTCTTCGAAGGCCTTCACGAGCCGGGACGACCTCGGGTCGGAGCGGTCCGCATCCGTGAAAGCGGTCGAGAACCCGGTCGGTTCCAGGTTGAAGCCCATCAGGGAGTCCTGTTTCTTCTTCATCGGCCCGGTATATGCCCCTCGTGGCTTTATAGGTCTGTCAGGATCTCCTCGCTTTCTCGTCGGACAGGGCGAATCCGTCGCCGTTCATCACGGAGCCTATCTCGATCTTCGGGACCTTGTTCCAGAATGCCATGCCTACGAGGATGATGCGCCCTTCCATGCCGTTGTAGTACTC
>CAVICI010000079.1:0-6376 GCA_963640995.1 Dialister hominis
CGCGGTGCGGAGGTCGACGTCGTAGTCCCTGTAATCGAAGCTGGTCTTCGAGAACTCGTCGATGGCGGCTTCGATGTCCTGCACGCTGACCCCGGGCCTGAACCCGAGATGGATCATGTACGCCGCGCCGCAGTGCTTGCACCCCATGGGCTTCTTGGAGCAGTCGCATGTAGCATCGAACTCCCCGTCCCTTGCGCGGCAGAGCACCACCTTCGTCCCGGCATCCTTGAACTTCATGTAGGATGCGGTCGGCGACAGCTCGACCTTCTCGATCAGCGCTCCTTTCTCCAGGAGCTTCGCGGCGGCTTCGTATGTGCGGTCTCCGAGCTTGGCTCTGAGCGTCAGGGAGTTCTCTTCGGGCATGAGGGCTCACCGGAGCCATCCCAGATAAAGGCCGCTATGCCCGCATGAAGAACAGTATATCTATCTGTAATATTGTGGGAGTCCCGGCCCCGTGGGGTAGCGGATATCCTGTTGGCCTTCGGAACCAACAACCCGGGTTCGAATCCCGGCGGGGCCGCTGTCCGGAGCTCTCCGATTCCCTGCGCGGCAACAAGGGCATAAACGGTTATGTTTATATAGAAGTTCTAACATAAAGTCTCTCAGTATTCCAATCAAGGAAGATATGGAGGAACAAGAATGGGTATGGGAAACGCACCTGTGATCATTCTCAGGGAAGGAACCAAGAGAGACAAAGGAAAGGACGCTCAGTTCAACAACATCACTGCGGCCAGGGCCATCTCCGACGCAGTCAGGAGCAGCCTCGGCCCCAGGGGGATGGACAAGATGCTCGTCGATTCCGTCGGAGACGTGGTCATCACCAACGACGGGGTGACCATCCTCAAGGAGATGGATGTCCAGCACCCCGCGGCCAAGATGCTCGTCGAGGTCGCCAAGACCCAGGATGCAGAGGTCGGGGACGGGACCACCACCAGCGTCATCCTCGCCGGAGAGCTCCTCAAGAAAGCCACCGACCTGATCGACGCCAACGTCCACCCGACCATCATCGCCAGCGGGTACAGGCTCGCCAACGACAAGGCCCAGGAGGTCCTGAAGAAAGTGGCCATGAAAGTGTCCATCAAAGACACCAAGCTCCTGAAGCTCATCGCCGAGACCGCCATGATCTCCAAGCAGGTCAACAGCTCGAAAGAGTACTTCGCGGACATCGTCGTCGATGCCGTCAAGACCATCGCCGACAAGGACAAGGACGGCAACTACGTTATCGACCTCAAGAACCTCCAGACCGTCAAGAAGGCCGGAGCCAAGATGGAGGAGTCCTACGTGGTGAAAGGGCTCATCATCGACAAGGAGCCCGTCCAGGCCAACATGCCCAAGTCTGTCGCGAAAGCCAAGATCGCCCTGATCGACGCGCCCTTCGAGGTCAAGAAGACCGAGATCGACGCCAAGATCCAGATCACCGACCCCAACCAGCTCTCCCAGTTCATCGCCGAGGAGGAGAAGATGCTGAAGGACATGGTCGCGAAGGTCAAGGCCTCCGGAGCCAGCGTCGTCTTCTGCCAGAAAGGCATCGACGACCTCGCCCAGCACTTCTTCGCCAAAGAGGGCATCTACGCCTGCAGGCGCGTCAAGAAGTCCGACATGGAGAGGCTCGGAAGGTCCACCGGCGCCAACATCGTCAACAAGATCGCTGAGATCGACGCATCCGACCTCGGATACGCCGACCTCGTGGAGCTCAAGAAGATCGAGGACGAGGAGATGACCTTCGTCACCGGAGTCAAGGAACCCAAGACCGTGTCCGTCCTCGTAAGGGGAGGGACCAACCACGTCGCAGACGAGGTCGAGAGGTCCCTCGTGGACGCCTGGTCTGTGGTCAAGGTCGCTATCGAAGACGGCATGATGGTCACCGGCGGCGGATCCACCGCCATGGAGATCGCCATGCAGCTCCGCGACTACGCCGCATCCGTCGGCGGAAGGGAGCAGATCGCCATCGAGGCCTTCGCCTCCGCAATGGAGTCCATCCCCTCGACCCTGGCCGAGAACGCCGGACTGGACCCCATCGACATCCTCATCCAGATGAGGAAGCAGCACAAGGCCGGGAAGATCTACGACGGCCTCAACCCCTACACCGGAAAGGTGGAGGACATGCTGAAGCTCAACGTCATCGAGCCCTACAGGATCGGCAAGCAGGCCATCAACTCCGCGACCGACGCGGCTGTCATGATCCTCAGGATCGACGATGTCATCGCCGCCAAGGCCAGCCCCATGCCCCAGGTCGGAGAGGGCGGAATGCCTCCCGGAATGGAAGACTGAAGAACCCGATTAAGCAAACCGGGGGCTTCGGCCCCCATTCCAAGATTATCGAACGATTGAGAGATGCTACCCATGACTGACAAGTCTAAAAAGAAGGATGCGGAGCAGGCCGGGCCCGCAGCCGACGAGCTGGCCGAGGCCAAGGCGGAAGCCGAGAAGTACCTCGACATGGCGCGCAGGCTGCAGGCCGACTTCGACAACTTCCGCAAGAGGACGCAGCGCGAGAACGAGGAGTACAGGAAGTTCGCATGCTCGTCCGTGCTGAGCGACCTCCTCACGATCGTCGACGATCTGGACCGCGCGCTGGAGCACGCAGGCGAGGAGACGGAGTTCGTGAAGGGCATCCGCGGGGTCAGGGCCAACCTGATGAAGGTCCTGGAGTCCAACGGATTGAAGGAGATTCCTGCGGACGGGAAGTTCGACCCCGACTGCCACGAGGCGCTGTGCACGGTCGAAGGAGACGAGGACGGGGACATCGCAGAGGTGTTCCAGAAGGGGTACACCCTGAACGGCAAGGTCCTCAGGTACTCCAAAGTGAAAGTCACAAAGAAGAGAGAAGAGAGCGAAGAGAACGAAGAGAAGGAAACCAACGAAGGTGAGTGAAGATGTCAAGAATAATAGGAATCGATTTGGGTACAAGCAACTCCGCAGCCTCGGTCATGGAAGGCGGCAGGCCCACCATGATCCCCAGCGCAGAGGGGACCAGCGTCGGCGGGAAATCGTTCCCGTCCTACGTAGCGTTCACGAAAGACGGACAGCTGCTCGTGGGCGAGCCTGCTCGCAGGCAGGCTGTGACCAACCCCGACGGGACCATCAAGAACGTCAAGAGGAAGATGGGGTCCAGCGAGAAGGTCACGGCTCTCGGCAAAGAGTACACGCCTCAGCAGATCTCCGCTTTCATCCTCCAGAAGATCAAGAAGGATGCGGAGTCCTACCTCGGAGAGGCTGTGGACAAAGCTGTCATCACAGTCCCCGCGTACTTCAACGACAACCAGAGGCAGGCCACCAAGGACGCAGGCGCCATCGCGGGCCTCGAAGTGGTCCGTATCATCAACGAGCCCACCGCGGCCGCCCTCGCCTACGGGCTGGACAAGTCCGGCACCGAGCAGAAGATCATGGTCTTCGACCTGGGAGGCGGGACCCTCGATGTGACCATCATGGACTTCAGCGACGGAGTGTTCGAGGTCCTGTCCACCTCCGGAGACACCCAGCTGGGAGGATCCGACATGGACGAGGTTCTGACCAAGTACGTCATCGGAGAGTTCCAGAAGGAGACCGGCATCGACCTGGCCAAGGACAACATGGCGTTCTGGAGGGTCAGAGAGGCATGCGAGAAGGCCAAGATCGAGCTGTCCACCACCATGCAGACCGAGATCAACCTCCCGTTCATCTCTTCCGACGCTTCCGGCCCCAAGCACCTGGTCCAGACGATCACCCGCGCCAAGCTGGAGGAGCTCGTGGAGCTCATCGTCTCCAGATGCAGGACGTCCATCGAGCAGGCCATGTCCGATGCGCACCTGTCCTCCGACAAGATCGACAAGATCATCATGGTCGGCGGGCCCACCAGGATGCCCATCGTCCAGAACTTCGTCGAGTCCATCGTCGGGCCCAAGATCCAGCGCGGGATCGACCCCATGGAGTGCGTGTCCATGGGAGCGGCCATCCAGGGAGCCGTCCTGTCCGGAGAGGTCAAGGACGTCCTCCTGCTGGACGTCACCCCCCTGTCCCTCGGCATCGAGACCCTGGGCGGAGTGGCGACCAAGCTCATCGACAGGAACACCACCATCCCGACCAAGAAGTCGCAGGTGTTCTCCACCGCCGTGGACAACCAGCCCTCCGTGGAGATCAACGTCGTCCAGGGCGAGAGGCCCATGGCCGCGGACAACACCTCCCTCGGCAGGTTCGTGCTCGACGGCATACCCCCGGCACGCCGCGGTATCCCCCAAATCGAGGTCACCTTCGACATCGACGCCAACGGCATAATCAACGTGTCCGCCAAGGACATGGGCACCGGCAAGGAGCAGAAGATCACCATCGCGTCCTCCAACAAGCTCAGCAAGGAGGAGATCGACGAGCTGGTCAAGCAGGCCGAGAAGTTCGCCGACGCGGACAAGAAGAAGATGGAGATCGTGGAGCTCCACAACCAGGCGGAGACCGCGGTGTACACCGTCAGGAAGTCCCTCGACGAGCTGGGAGACAAGGTCAGCCAGGAAGAGAGGATGTCCATCGAGCAGTCCATCTCCGACCTGGAGGCGGCCAACAAGGGCGACGACGCCGATGCGATCAAGTCCAAGATGGACGCCTTGATGAAGGCCATGGAGCCCATCAGCCAGAGGGTCTACCAGGAGGCATCCAAACAGGCCGGGGCCCAGCAGGGCGCATCCGCAGGCCAGCAGCAAGCTTCCCAGGAGAACGCCTCCGACAGCGGCGACTACGTCGATGCCGACTACAAGATCGTCGACGACGACGGAAAGCAGTGAGGCGATGTGAGATGCCGAGGGACTACTACGAGATCCTCGGGGTGGAGAAATCCGCCACCGCGGACGAGATCAAGAAGGCATACCGCACTCTTGCGAAGAAGTACCACCCCGACGTCTCCACCGAGCCGAAGGAGGTCGCTGAAGCCAAGTTCAAGGAGCTCTCCGAAGCCTACGAGGTGCTCTCCGATCCGGAGAAGAGGAAGCTCTACGACCAGTACGGCCACGAAGGGATCAAGCAACAGTTCGGAAAGGACGGGTTCAGCTGGGACGACTTCACCAGGGCCGACGACATCAGCGACATCTTCGGAGACATATTCGGCGGGATGTTCGGCGGCGGAGGACGCCGCCAGAGGTCCCGCAGCGCCCCCGCCCAGGGCGACTCCCTGAGGTACGACCTCGAGATCTCCCTCAGGGACGTCCTGGACGGGAAGAAGGTCAACCTGGACATCCCCCACTCGGTGGTCTGCGAGGCATGCAAGGGCACCGGTGGGAAGGACGGGAAGGTCACGACCTGCCGCACCTGCGGAGGATCGGGACAGGTCCAGTCCGTCAGGCAGACCATGTTCGGCCAGATGGTGTCCGTCAGCGACTGCCCCGACTGCCGCGGAAAGGGGAGCACGTCCGCAGAGAAGTGCCCCAAGTGCCGCGGGTCCGGGCGCATCACCCAGGAGTCCCACATCTCCCTGACCATCCCCAAGGGGATCCAGGAGGGCATGAGGCTGAAGGTCTCCGGCGCCGGGAACGCGGGATACAACGGCGGCCCCGCAGGGGACCTGTTCGTGGTCATCCACGTGAAGGGCGACAAGACCTTCGAGCGCGACGGCGCGAACCTCTGGACCGGAGTGATCACCACCTATCCCAAGCTGGTCCTCGGAGGGGAGGAGACAGTTTCCACCATCGGGGGCGAGAAGGTGCAGCTGAAGATCCCCGCGGGGACCGACGTGGGCACCGTGCTCAGGATCCCGGGGCAGGGGCTTCCCAAGATGAACTCCCAGTCCCGCGGGGACATGTTCGTCCGCGTCTCGATCTCGGTGCCCAAGAAGGTCTCCGAGGAGGAGCGCGAGCTGCTGGCCAAGCTGGACTCGTCCGCGGGAGCTTCCGCAAAGGGCCGCAAGGGCAAGTCTAAGCTCAGGGACAAGATCCAAGAGACCATCGACGACATCACGAAGTGAGTCAAACGTCACATTCCGGGGAGTCTCCCCGGGCTGTGCTCTTCCAAGTAATTTTTTATTTCGAGTTTTTATCAAGTTTAGGTATTGCTAAATTTATTATTTATTAGAAATAAAAAAATAAATAAATAAAAAATAAGCAAAAAATCATACAATAATGTCTAATTTATAACATAATTGAATCGTTTATAACATATCGATCCTTAATTGTCTTTTAAAAATTGGATTATAGTCCAGTTTTTCAAGGTTTTTGAAAAAAATTGGAATATAATCCAATAATCATACAACAACTCAGTCGCAGATTGAATAAGCATTCTTTGCCTGTTCTATAAATTGAATTGATAGAACATTTTATAATAATAAAAAATGTATTTTGAATACATTAATCAATAAGGAGGACTGCCATGGAGAGGAAGATAACATCCAAGATGGAGCAATGGAGGAATTCCGAGGATC
>CAVICI010000080.1:0-6352 GCA_963640995.1 Dialister hominis
AGATCATAGAAATCCGAGGCGGCGGGATAGGATGGATGGTTGGATGGATGGATTTTATGCCGTCCGCCTCGGAGACACTCAAGCTGCGGGTGATGCACACTTGTTGCCTTCACTGTTACCATCCACGGGACGGTATATAAGCGGAAGCAGGGGGGCGGACCGAAAAGGGTACGGCTCCTTGAGATGTCTGGCTGTCCCCGAAAACCCCCGAAAACCCTTTTCACGCCGCCCGGCTGCAGCGATCCTGTGCATGAGCCGGCGAAGGCCGGACCCGCCTGAGCTTTGGATAAGGGCCGTCCACAGCCCTGCCCGGGGCCCCGGAGTCGGACGGTGCGATCGTCGAAGGGATGTCAGGCCTTCCTCTTGTGGCGGACCTTGACCGCGATGCCCCTCTTGAGGTCCTTCATCTCGCGGCCGCACATCATGGCGACCCCGACTCCGCGGACCTCCCCGTTGCAGACGATGACGGCTTCATCGCCTATGCGGATCCTCGGATCGGCGTCGATGACCCCGACAGCGAACAGGTTGCCCTTCAGCTCGAAATCAGCGATCTCCACCGTCCCGAATCCGAGGGAAGCGACGATCTCCGCCCCCTCGAGGGTCAGGGACATCATCCCCCTCTCGGGGGTCATCATCCCCAGCTGGACCTTGCTCTTGCGGTCCTGCGGGTCCTCTCTGATGTACTTCCAGTAGGGGAACTTGCCGATGGCGTAGGTGTTCCCGTCCATCAGGGCATCGGAGACTTCCTTCCCGAACTGGAACTCCAGCACGTTGCGGGCCTGGCTGTTCCTGTCTATCAGATAATCTACGGCATCCATGCCCTTGGCGGCGGCCCTGAGGGCCTTGTCCAGGTTCTCGAGCGACCTGGGAGATGCTGGATCCCCTACGGCGGTGAGCTCCATGTCCGCGAGCCCTTCGACCAGCTCATAGTCCTCGCCCAGGTGGCAGACGACCTTGTCGTATCCCTGGGCGATCAGTGCGCCGACCATCTCGCGGATCATGCGCCTCTCCTCGCATTTCCACTCGCCGGTGACGGGGATGTCGTAGGAGTTGGCGGGGTAGCAGGCGTCCAGCTCCCGCGGGACAATCCCCAAGGGGGACGTGACGATGACCTCGTGGACGAGGGTGTCGTGCTGGGCGGTGTGGATGGCGGACGCGAAGGCGCGATGGCTCTTGGAGATGTGGTAGGGCTTCTTCGCCGAGCACGGGAGCAGGAGGAGGATCCTCTTGTGCTCCGGCTTCCTGTACGACGCGATGCGGCCGCGGTACCTCTTCAGGTCCGGGCGCCTCAGCGCCTGGGTGGTGTTGCAGGAGAACCTGCATCCGACCGTGGAGCAGCATTCCTCCTGGTATGCGTAAGCGTCCTGGTCGAAGAGCCTCAAAAGAGCTACAGACGAGGGCGACGAGAACGACCTCTGGTCGGCCAGCTCCCTGAGCCTGTCGGCGGCGATGAACATGCGGACCTTCTCCAGCTCCTCTTCCATGGCCTTGAGGTTGTAGGCGGTCTCGTCGAACCCCGTGAAGGCCTCGGCTTCGGGCATCAGCCTGATGCCGCTGAGGCCGGCAGCCCTGGGGAGGGAGTCGTCGAAGGCGTCGACGCCCATGTACGAGAGGATCGACACGTCTGAAGGCTCTCCCAGGCCCATCATGATCAGAAGCCTGCCGAACCCGGCAGCCTCCCTGAGGGCGACGACGGCGCCGACGATGCTCCTGGGGTCCTTCCTGAGCTCGAAGGCGTTCGGGACCACCACCGCTTCGACGGAACCGTCGAACGAGAGATCCTCCGGAAGGGGGAGCCTGACGACGGCCACCCCATCTGCAACGTTGCAGCCGGACGCCATCCCGGACGATGCCGTGGCGAGCAGTCCCTCTTCGAGGCGCACATCGGACCCGAAGAAGCGGAGCGTCCTTCCGGACTCCCCGACGGACACGCTCACGGGAGCCTCCGGATCGGAGCCTATCATGCAGGGCGTCCTGAGGACCTGCCCGTCTCTCGAGAATTCGCAGGCCCTTCCTCTCTGGGATCTTGCCACGACATCCAACATGCAACGGACGACGTCAGCTTCCGATATCAACCTTGCCATGCATCCGGACCTCGGTCCTTAGAAATAGGTGGACGTCCTACTCTCGGCCATGGACCTATACGACAAGGACGTGGTCTCCATCAGAGACCTGACGAAGGGCCAGATCGAGGAGATCCTGGACCTGGCCGAGAAGATGGTTCCCTATGCCATGGGCGAGAAGACAAAGCGCGCCCTGGACGGGAAGATCCTCGGGAACCTTTTCTTCGAGCCGTCCACCCGCACCAAGCTCTCCTTCGAGAGCGCGGCATACAGGCTTGGATGCGACGTCATAGATGTCTCGGAGATGTCCATGACATCCATCTCCAAGGGCGAGACCCTCGCCGACACCATCAGGATGGTCGATGCCTACTGCGACGTCATCGTCCTCAGGCACCCCTACGAAGGAGCCGCCAGGCTGGCCGCCAACTGCTCCATCAACCCTGTCATCAACGCCGGCGACGGGGCCGGGTCCCATCCGACCCAGACGCTGCTGGACCTTTTCACCATGCGCGAGGCCAAAGGGACCCTGGAGGGGCTGAACATCGCCCTCGTGGGGGACCTGAAGTACGGAAGGACCGTCCATTCCCTGGCCGACGCCCTCACCATGTTCGGCGCCAAGCTCACCCTCGTGGCCCCCGAGAGCCTCCAGATGCCCGAAGACATAGTCTCGCACCTGGACGCGAAAGGATGCCACCCGAAGAAGACCGACGACCTGAACGACGCCATCTCCCAGGCCGACGTGCTCTACGTCACCAGGATCCAGAAGGAGAGGTTCCCCGACCCCAACGAGTACAGCAAGGTCGCCGGGACCTACAGGATAGACAACGCCATCCTGAGAGAGGCGAAGAGCGACCTCATCGTCATGCACCCCCTGCCGAGGGTGGACGAGATCGCCCAGGAGGTCGACGGCACGCCGCACGCCCGCTACTTCAGGCAGGCGTTCAACGGAGTGCCCGTGAGGATGGCCCTCCTCTGCTCCATACTGGGAGGCGGTATCGATGCCTGAGATCAAAGAGATAAAGCTGCCGCCGATCCGCAACGGGACGGTCATCGACCACATCGCCTGCGGGCAGGCCCTGAACGTCATGAAGATCCTCGGAGTGAACGAGAGCAACATAGACTCGTCCATAAGCATCGGGATGCATGTCTCCTCAACAAAGGGATCCGAATGGAAGGACATAATCAAGATCGAGGACAGGGAGCTGGACAGCACCACCGTCGACAAGATCGCGCTCATCGCTCCGGACGCGACCATCGCGATCATCCGCGACTACTACGTCGCGGAGAAGTTCAGCGTCAAGCTGGACGACCACGTGGTCGGCCTGGCCAGATGCAGCAACCCCAACTGCATCACCAACCGCGGAGAGCCCGTCAGCCCCGAGTTCAAAGTGGAAGGAAGGCACCCGCCGCAGCTCAGGTGCAGCTACTGCGACAGGATCCTGACCAACATCTCGGACAACCTGCTGTGATCCCATGAAAGTCCTGCTGGTCGCCGGCATGCCCGGCGCAGGGAAGGAGGAGTTCCTCGCCGTCGCAAGGTCCCTGGGGCTCCCCTTCCTCCGGATGGGAGACATCGTAAGGGAGTTCCATGCGGATTCCGGGACCTCCCTTGCGGTCGGAGCCTTCGCCAACGCGCAGAGGGAGGAGCTCGGCAGGGACATCTGGGCCAAGCGCGCCCTGGAGAGGATGAGCGGCGACGTGTTCCTGGTGGACGGATGCAGGAGCATGGACGAAGTCCGCTCCTACCGCGATCTTTCCGAAGACGTGGTCATAGTCGGGATATACGCCCCGCCGAAAGACCGCTACGCCAGGCTCGTGGCGCGGGGGAGGGACGACGCGCCCAAGAGCATCGCGGAGTTCGAGGCGAGGGACTCGAGGGAGATCGGATGGGGGCTCGCGGAAGTGCTGGCCCTGGCCGATGTCATCGTCCCCAACGACTCGGACCTTGCGTCCTTCAAGATCAAGTCCGCAGAGGCGCTCGGAGGGATCCTTTGAGGTTCACCACCGCCCGCCTCTGCGGCGGGAAGGCCCTCATGGCCATCTCCGCCGACGAGATGGACATCGACATGGCCGCGGCTGCGGCCAAGCTCAGGGCGGGAGGATGCGAGATTGTCCAGCAGGACGATATGATGATGGTCTTCAAGTGGAACGGCATGGAGACGACGCTGTACTCCCAGGGAAAGGTCATGTTCTTCCCCCTGGAGGACAAGCATCTCTGCATAAAGTACGCCACGGAGATGCTGGAATCCCTCCGATGCCCGATTATGGGCACCGCAACTGTTTTCATGCTTAGGGGCAATCGGCGGCCATGGAGTCCACTTTCCTCATCGCAGTGGCGGTCATCCTGTCGCTCGCCCTGTCCGCGGAGAGCTGCAAGCTCCGGTGCCTCACGAAAGACGGGGCTGTCGCTTCCTTCTTCGTGGGCGCGTTCGTCGGCGTCTTCGGCTCCGTGAACGCGTTCTTCCTTCTGACCGTGTTCACCGTCGCAGGGTTCTTCGCGACGATGAGGGGGCTCAGCAGGAAGATAGAGGAGGGCCTCCAGGAAGGCACCGGAGGAGAGAGGACCTGGAAAAACGTGGTCGGGGTGGGATTCCCGCCGTGCCTCATCGTGGCCCTGAACTTCCTCGGCCTGCTTGAGCCGACGGCGTTCGACATCATGTTCATATCCACCATAACGGTCGCCGGGGCGGACACCATCGCCAGCGAGATCGGCGTGAAGGACAAGGCCGTCTACATGATAACCACCTTCAAGAGGGTGGAGCCCGGGATCAACGGAGGGATATCCCGCCTGGGCACCGCCGTGTCCACGGTCGCCTCGCTGCTCATCGCCGTCCTCGGATGGTTCGTCATGACCGGGTCCCTGGACTGGCTTCTGCTGATCCCGTTCGCCATGGGAGTGCTGGGGAACCTGCTGGACAGCGTGTTCGGCGCGGTCCTGGAGAACCCCGGATACATGTCGAAGTACACCAACAACAGCTCCACGGCGATCATCGGAGCGGCCGCGGGGCTGCTGGTGTACATGGCGCTCTGATGCGCCGGTTGAAACAGACTGCAGACGGCATCGTACCACCCCCGCTGAAGTGAAATTCATCCGAGGCCCATCAGCCGCTCTTCCAAGCCATCACGGTCTCGAGAACATCTCGGCAATGAATCGGATGCTGTCAGTCCGAGCGCCTTCTCAGGAAATCCCTGACTCCCCCGTACTTGTAGCAATCGAGCCCCTCGTTGTAGGTCATCGCCGCATAGCCCATGAAGCACATCGCGATGCAGACCACGACCAGATACAGGAGGCAAACAGTATGGCAAGTCGGAGGATACTGGGAATCGAGAACATCGGCACCGACCCTGATGCTGTCTGCGAAGCGGATCAGGAGCAGCATGCATGCCTCGCTGAGAACTCCGCCATACCCCGTGAACGTGAGGGCGAACCCGGCTATGCCAAGGCACAGCAGGATGCTGACCAATATGCCGCCGTCCAATCCGTAGCTCCCTGTCGCCACATCGAACAGAGTGAGCCGCATCGTCTCTGCTCCGTCAGAGTACTCGATCTTGCATCCGAACAGGGCGTATGCTCCGATGCAATAGGCTACGGCGATCAGGATCCACGCCGCAACACGGTAATGTCCGAAATATTGGGGCTTGACCTTCTCCTTCGGCACATACGAAAGGCGCTCGAGGAATCCCATCTTCTTCTGGTCCGATCCGGCGCCGGCAACGCTTCCGGAGCGCTTTGCACCCTCACTTGCGACGTGCGCATCGGAAGGGTTGCATTCAGGCTCCTTGTCAGCAGGTCCGGGCCCTGAAGCAGGGGCGAGCTTCTCCCCGCAGTTCCGGCAGGAATCGACATCATCGGGATTCTCCGCCCCGCACTTGTCACAGCATGTCATAGATAGACAATCGAGTGCGATGGCATTAAACTTGCCTACTCTTTCATCACAGAACTTGCACATCAGAAGCAGGCGTCGCCCGATGCCTCCGTCGAGATCAGCCTGACGATCTGCCTTGCCTCCTGCTTCACTGCAGCCTCGTTCAGGCCTTGAAAACGGTAGCCAGAATGTCCTGGCTGGCCCATGATTTATCATGACGCGGCAGACAGCGGCACCGATGGAGAGAACGCACAAGAGCATGATGCGGCCGCATGGCGGCTTCCGTTTCCAAGTGCGAATTCGTCTTTCCTCTAAACGCACTAAGTTATGTATAGAAAGGTTTCAAATATAATGAACGACTGCCATGCTTTGGTATGACGGCCATAGCGGCGGGGTCACACCCGGTCCCATTCCGAACCCGGC
>CAVICI010000081.1:0-6188 GCA_963640995.1 Dialister hominis
GGACGGCGCGACCGAAGAGGACATGCGCAGCCGCCATGCCATATGGGTCTGACCTCGTTCGGGAAAGTATCAATCGGCTGATGCCGTTCAGCAGAGGATTAATCGATCCGCTCGAATCGGGGATGAACACACCTTTCAGCAGTTTGGATGAATAGCGACGTCTTCTGCACAGACGATTGTTCAATCCGGCCTCGGTACTCCATCTCGCCGCCGGCCTCGCGTACATCTTCCGGAACGGCTTCATCATCCTCGGTGCAATCCTTGACGGGCCCTCTGCGGAACTGGCTGTTCCACAGGCCCGCGTAGATCCCGCCCGCCTCCAGGAGTCCCTCGTGGGTGCCGTCCTCCGCTATCCGTCCCTTGTCCATCACGATGATCCTGTCGCATCTCGTCACGGCCGAGAGCCTGTGGGCGATCATGATGACCGTCCTGCCGTCATGACGTCCGAGGACCTCGTCCAACACCCTGGCCTCGACCATCATGTCCAGGCTGCCTGTGGCCTCGTCCATTATCAGGATGTCCGAATCCTTCAGTAGCGCCCTCGCTATGGACAGCCTCTGCCTCTCCCCGCCGGACAGGTTCGCTCCCCCTTCCTCCAGGACGGTGTCGAACCTCCTGGGCATCTTGGAGATGAACTGCATGCATTGGGCCCTCTCGCAGGAATCCAGCATCTCCTCGAACGACGCATCCTCCTTCGAGAGCCTCAGGTTCTCCGCCACGGTTCCGGAGAACAGCTCCGTGTCCTGCTGGACGTACGCTATCCTCCTGCGCATGGATTGGAGGTCCATGTCGTCCACGCACTGCCCCGATATCGTAACGGTGCCCTCATCGGGCCTCCACAGTCCGAAGATCAGCTTCCCGAGGGTGCTCTTCCCGGAACCGGATTCCCCTATGATCGCGACCCTCTCCCCTCCGCGTATGGTCAGGTCCATGTCCTTCAGCACCGGCTTCCCGGAACCGTATCCGAACGTCACTCCCTCCAGGACGATGTCGCCGCGGAGCGAGGCGGGTTCCAGCCTTCCGCCGCCTTCCGACTCCTCCTCCAGGTCGAATATCTCCGACAGCCTCTTCAGCGCTATGTCCGCCTCCTGGACCTCGATCTGCAGCGATATGAACCTCCCGATAGGCCCGGTGAAGAACTCCGAGAGGGAATAGAAGGACATGAGCGTCCCGAGGGTCATCTCTCCCTCCAGTACAGACAGGGTTCCGACCCACATCATCGCCACCCCTCCGACGGCGGACAGGACGGACGAGATGGTTCCCTGGATGTTTCCCAGTATGCCGGCCCTCAGACCTATGCTCAGCGAGTCCACCAGCCTCCCCTCCATGGATTCCAGCTGGCGGTCCTCCGCCGAATTCGTCTTTATGGTCTCCACGTTGCTCAACGACTCGATGATGTTCGAGTTCAGGCTCGATTCTGCCGCCATGGACTCGCGGTTCAGCCTCTTGTAGGACGGAAGGAAAGCGTAGATCAGCACCGCGCTCAGCCCGACCATGACCAAGGTTATCCTGAACAGCTCCGGGCTGATGCTGTACAGGAAGAACGCGGAGACCGCGGCGAAGACGATGTCCATCAGCACCGTGGCGATGATCCCGGTAAGCACGTCCACGACGGTTCCGGCATCCTGGTACCTGGTGATTATGTCCCCTCTCTTCCTGGTGCCGAAGAACCTCATCGGCAGCCTGAGGATGTGCCCGAAATACCCGAGCATCATGGAGATGCTCAGCTTCTGGGAGAGGTGGATGACGGTGCGCTGCCTCACTGTCGAAAGCGCGACATTGAAGAGGTTGATCATCAGGTAGAACAGGAAGAATGCGGTCACCTGCTCCTCCAGCGAATTGCCGATGATGTCGTCTATCAGCACCCGGTAGAACACTGACAGCCCTATCCCGATCAGGGTCAGCACGAAACCGATTACGATGACTATCGCGAACAGCCCCGAATGGGGCTTCAGCATCCCCATGAACCTGCGGAGGAGGCCGTCCCTCCCCTCCGAGGATACGGTGAAGTCCGTGTCCGGGGCGAACAGCACAATCCTGCCGGTGAACTCCTTCCTGAACGATTCGGCGGACTCCTTCCTCCGGCCGAGCGCGGGGTCGAGGATCCTCGCGCCCTTCCTCCCGATCCGGGTGACGACCACGTAATGGCCGTATCCCTCCGGAGTGACGGTGGCGCATATGAACGGATACGTCACGTCCCCGTCCAGGAGGTCGTCGTATCCGACGTATACCGGGGCGGCCTTGAGACCGAGCTTCGAGGCCCCGTCGCAGAGGCCTCCGACGGTTGTGCCGTCGGCGGTGGTCCCGCACAGGTCGTGGAGCATCGTCGAAGTGACCTGCTTCCCGTAATGCAGGCACACCATGGCCAGGGATGCGGGGCCGCAATCCGCCTGATCATGCTGCCTCACGAGCGTGTATCTTCCCATATCGGTCCAATCCGAGGAGGTGCTTCGCCCACTCGATCCACGTGGTCTGCTCGTAATGGATGCTCACCTTCGCGGTCATCCCCTGGACGGCCTCCACGATCTTCCCTGTCCTGTCCTGGAAGCGGACGGAATCGGGCTTCACCACGCATTCGTAGATGACATTGCCGGCCGAATCACGGGTGCTGTCCGCGCCGATGGAGACGAGTTCGCCGCGTATGGTCCCGTACTCGTTCCCGTCTATCCCTTCGAACGTCACCCTGACGTCGTCCCCGACGGACACGTGCGCGCGGGATGCGGACGGCAGATATACGGTGATAGTGCACGTCTCCGCGTTCAGTTCCGGGGAGACGGTGAACAGCGCCTGTCCGGAGGAGACCATCGTCCCGACCTCCAGTCCGGACATGATGTGGACGATGCCTTCCGACCCCGCTCTGAACTCGGAGTCCTCGATCATCTTCCTGTAGATGTCGGCCTGGCTCCTGCTCTGCGTATATTGGACGTCGTACTGGGATTTGGCTGAGGACAGCTCGGCCAGGGCCTGGGAGACGATCCTCTGACGGGACTCCTTTAGAGACGCTTCGGAGGAATGCTCCCGATGCACCGAGTCTATGGAATCCAGGATGGCCTGGTAGATCGGATGGCGGCGGTCGCCTGATGGATAGGGATTGCTGTTCGAGGATGAGGAGCCGGGTTTCGACGATGCATCGAATCCCCGCAGCTCGAAGATCATGTCGGAGTATTCGGAGACGAGCGCTTCGTAGAACGACGCCTGCGAGGAATACAGCGAGAGCGACGGGGCGTTCTGTGCGCGAAGACTGCAATAGTCTTCCAAAGCCGCATCCCTGATCGCCGACCTGGAATCGTCATCGGCGGCGGCGTTCAGCGCATCCAGGACGTTCCGGAACGACAGGTATGGTGCATCGCCGGAGGAGAACGGATTGGACGGGACAGGGCCTTCGACGGCGTATGCCGTCAGAGCGTCGATGGCCTTCGCGTAATCCTCGTCGAGTCCCTTGAAGTACTTCTCCTGTGCGCTGTATTGGCTGTACGATGCCTCGTACTGGATCTTCGCGGAATACAGGTCGCGCAGCGCCTGGTTGACCGTTTCCTCCACCGCCTCCGCCAGGGAGGCTGCGGACGAATGCTCCGATTCGACCCTGCTGATGCTGTCCAGATAGACCTGGTACGTGCTGTAGAGGAGATCTTCGCTGCAGAAGGGGTTGCGGTTACTCTCGCACGAGCCCACCGCCGAGGAAGCATCGAAGGATTGCAGAGATTCGATGGCCTTCGAATACCCGTCGGAATATGTCAGGTAGAGGGATTCCAGACTGCTGTAGGCCTCCAGCTGCTTCTCCAGCTCGCCCGTGTCCAACCTGATGACGGGATCCCCCACTCCGACGGGGGAGCCCTCCTCGACTTCTATGGAAGCTATCATTCCGGCGACGGTCGAGGAATGGTATTCCACATCTTCCACGGAAACGATGCCGGCTGCGTTCACGACCTCGGTCTTCTCGGTGACGCATGCCCATACCAGCATCCCGGCCACGAGCGCGATGATGATCGCGGCGGTTATCAGCATCAGGGGCGGAGGATTGCGGTCGTACAGCAGACGGCTGCGGCTCAGCTCCCCGATCGTGTACTCTTTCATAGCATCGCTCCGCGTCAGATATAGGGCAATGGACGTCAGCGGTGAGGACGTCGCCGGTCCGATCGATGAGCACGGTGTACGTGTCCCCGGCGAGCAGGAGGTCGTTCTCGTACGCATGCACGGCCATCTTGCTGCCGACTATCGGCAGGTCCTGTTCTCTGCCGATGAATCTGACGTACAGGCCCTTCCCCGTGTGCAGCTCAGGCATGCTCCTCGTACGGGGAGGAAGGTCGGCAGGGATGTCCCCCGCGCATTGGATGATGAGCTCCGCCCTCTCCGTCAATCCGTCGTCCTCCATGACAGGCCACCTCCGGATGACGAGGGGGCCCTTCACATGGAAGCCCATGACGCTGGACGCCATCTCGAGATCCTTCGTCTCCTCCTGCATGTCCGAGCATCCCAAGGGGATGTCCCTCACGATTGCGTTCTTCAGCCTCATCCCTTCTGAAATGACTACTTCCATCTTCCTCTTCATGCGACCCTCCATTGCGATATTGCCCTCAACATTGGGATTCTACTATTTAAAAATATATATATATATATACTAGAACAGCATAAAAGAAGTTCGTAGAGGTGAAATCCGGGACGGAAGCCTCTACAGGAAAGGGTAATATGAGAGCAAAGAATCAGGAGATTGTGATGCCTGAGAAAAGCAGGGCCATGACTCAGGAAGAGATGGAATACGAGGGCGGAGTGCTTAATTTCCTAATCTCAGCGGCATGTTTTGTTGTCGATGTAGGAGCCGGGCTAGCTGCCGATGCAGGCATGATTTCCAGAGATACAGCCACAGCCATTCAGGTAGGTGCGACAGCAGTTGGAGCAATCACATCATTTGGAATAACCACTGCAGTCATGGCTGGAACCAAAGTTGTAGGTGAGAAAACAATTGAGTATACAACTAAGAATGTCGCCAAATGGGCAATAAAAGAAGGATCGATAAAACCCGCAGTCTCTGCCGTATCTATAGGCAACACTCTCAACGGGAGAGGGAGTAACTCCAGGATTTCGTGGGGATGCAGATTGGTTTCCCTGTGGTAATCAGGTGGGGGGGTAGCCCTACCCGCCTCCTTGTAAGATAATATGATGAAATATCCAAATCCATACTACACAATCGGAACCATCCTTATTCTAATCAGCATTGTGCTTTATCTAGAACTATCTATCAAAGAAACCGCAATATTACCAGCTGCCCTGGGCTGCTCCACCATATACAAAGGCGTGTCAATTAAAGAAAAAATGAAGACTGAAAACTCATCCAGGGAACGTATTATGGGCACTTCATTCATCCTTCCAGGGTTAGTGCAAGTCTGCGATATGGGAAAGAAAGTAACAGGAATGGCAATGATAGTAACATATATTGTATGCTATTCTGTCTTGATATCCATAACATTCTCATACATTACAATGGACAGCGTAGGAGAAAAAACACTGGGCATGATGCTTGTATTTAGCCTCATTTTTTTGTTCTTTGATATGGTTTTCTGTATGATCCAATCAAATGAATTCTGCAATCAGAAGGGACTGCAGTACATTGGAGGAGAGTTCGAAGGAAACTGGACGAATACCTTACTTGCCTACAAATTGACAATACTGATATTGCTGATTATCAGCATCATGATGACGATTTTAATCCTGACAATGTAATGAAGTCGAGTAAAGACTCCCCCTCGCGGGGAAGCCCTCCTCTAAGACCCAAATTCTGCATGTGTAAGTAATGGGTCCTCCCTGCCCTCAGGAGGCAGGGTAGAGGACGGTCAGGGGGGTGTCGAAGATCATCTCGCCCCTCGTTGCCTCTGTGGGAACGGGGATATCGAAGGCTTTGTACATCTCGCGCTGGCGCTTGTCGATCTCAGATATGCAGCGGGCACCATGATACTCGCGGACCTGGGTGCAGTCCAGAGATGCGATCACTCCATCGACGGTCAGGTCGCCGGCCGCTCCGGCTTCGCGGATCTCCGTCGCAATCTCGCAACCGAGCGTCATCACCAGGAAATCGAAGAAGAAACGGCCCTTCATGGTCTCCTTGTCGAATGTGGGTTCTATTTGTTCTGATGCTGTTCGACTGCATCGTAAGCGACCTGATGGAGATGGACGGCGCGACCGAAGAGGACATG
>CAVICI010000082.1:0-6156 GCA_963640995.1 Dialister hominis
ATTTGGACCGTGCTCTCTATCGGGCACCCGTTATTAATACGCGCGCACAGCGCGCACGTGCGAGAGCCCTCTCAGATATGACAAGACGGCTCGGAATCTCAGATCCGGCACTGTCCGATCGACATGGGCAGGCGCACCGAAGCCTTTGAGTCGGCCGATTCCCACATAGCCAGGCAAAGGGGAATCGGCCTGAAGATGGATCGCGCCGACCTGCGGTTCATCGGACATCTCCCTGATTTCGGCTCATTCGAGATCTATGACTCCGAACCCATACCAATCGAAGCTGTTGCGGTATTTCTTCCGATTCTCTTCGTTTTCAATGCCGAGCGACGATCCGAGAGATTCGTTGACGAAGAAGTTGTGGATGCAGCTGTTCAGGGTGTGCTCTTCAAAGATGTGGTACCTGTTCAGGATGGTGAACTCATCCTTTGTGATCCCCACAGCCTCCAGGAACACATCCGGATCCGCATTCTCGAAGATCTCATCGAAGGTCGTCTCCCTGTAGACGCTGATGTACAGGAACTCGAAAAGACGGGACAGGATGTGCCTGAGGACATTGTCGGCATCCCCCATAGTCTCGGCCGGAACGTCTTTCTTCGGACGGAGCTCGTTCCTGACGGCTGAAGTGAACGACTCGCAGTACCATTTCTTGAACAGCGCGACACGGCACTCCTGAGGTATGTTGTTGATGTCGTTCAGGTACGTGTTGATGAAATTCCTCAATCCAGAGGATGTTTCCCTTGTCCAGACGACCTCGTTCCCGAATTCCTTCCTTATGACAGATACGAACTTCTTCCCGTCGCTTTTCCCGCTGGTGATTTTCTTGGTAGGCATGTTGACGCCTGCCTCATATCCTTTGACGAACGCATTGTAGAACTTCTTGAACTTCGCCGAGTTGATCGGATATTCTTCCGGGCAGAGCTGTTCGGCACGGACCTTCTGCCGTTCAAGGAATCTGTCGCTGAGCTCCTTGTCGCTCTCTATGGCGGAGAACATGTCGAAATCTTCCTTGCCGGCCTGATATCCCATGTCGCGCCCGCGCGCGGTGATCTCTTTGTCGAAATCTTCCGGCGGATCGGGGACCGGGGTCGTGTCCTTGTTGATAGGGCCTGTGAATTTGGAATGGGCGAACACGCGATCCACGATCTTTTTGACCTCCGGATCGGCCATCATGAGAGCTATCGTCTCATCATCGCCTATGCGGGTGGTCTTCGAGGTGTCTGCGATCTTTCTGGACAGCGGTTGTCCGCGCGGATCGGAGAACTCGGCCAGATTGTAGAACACATCCTCGTCGATCTTGTTGGCGATGTTCCCGTTCAGGTATATCGGGAGGTACTTGACGATGAGCTTGGCTATCTTGGCCCTGACGACTGAGTTCTTCTGAGGATTCTCTCCGGATTCGGTCGCGAACTGCAGGAGGAGCATGGCAGCGCGGTCTACGTTGAAGTCGTAGACATATCCGTATTTCTTCGGTTCGTCGCCGTCTCTGTAAGGGGTCTGGATGCGGAAGATCGATTGGAAATACTGCTCCGGGCTGGCAAGGTCCTTCAGCACGAAAACGGCTGACCAAGGCTTGACCGTCACGCCCAGTGTGAGCTTGTTCACCGTGAGCGCGATGGACCCTAGCTTCCCCGTGTTCTCAGCCTTGTTGATTCCGGTCATGAGATACCGGTATGCGCTCGCCCCTACGCCGGCCCTCGGATCCGAGAGGTTGATGATCTCATATCCCTTGAAGTACGGATCCCTGAGCAGCAGATCGCACATGGCTGATGTGGAATCGCAAGTCGGCATCAGCCAGAGCGTATGGCGGTTGTTGGAGACCAGCCCTCCGCCCGGGAAGTAAGGGAAGTCGTACCCGTCTGTGTCCGAGGGGCTTTTGATGATGTTCAGCCACCTCTTCACCTCATCTTCATTGATGAAGTTGATCGGATCGTCGGGGTTGATGTCATGACGGGTCTCGAAGAACTTGTTCAACGAGAAATAGTACTTGTTGAACTTCTTGACATAAACCGCCACTCCGGGCATGTCTCCGAACATCTGCGCCATGTTGTAACCGAATATCTTCATGTCGGGGAACTGAGCGTAATCCGGATTGACGACGCTGAAATCATCGTCCTTGCTGTTCGGATACTTGTTGCGCTGCTCGTCGAAATAGGTGTAGGAATAGACGGCATCTCCGAACTCGTGCGAGGACAATGCTTTGAAAGGCGTTCCAGAAAGGCAGATAGTCTTGTCCGTGCGTATCTTGAATCTCTTGATCACGTCGGTAGAGAGGTCCTTCAGGTATTCGGAATCGAATTCCTCCATCTCTTTGTCGGATTCTTCGAATGTCCTGCGGGTACGGTCGTTCCATGCTCCGAAGTGGTATTCATCCAGGACAACGAGGTCCCAATCGACTGCCTGGAGCTTCTTGAGACGGGTCTTCGTCTCAGGAGAGTTCCTTTCTTTGCCCAAGAAGTTCTGCAGCGAGAGGAACATGACATACGATCCATCCACGGTCGCGGGATTGAACTCCAGGCGTCTCAGGTCGTCGTCCGTGAAATAGCGATAATCTTTCTCTATATGGTCCAGATCGTCGCGCCAGGACGATTCAACGGCAGGCACGAAAGTGAGGATGAGGATCTTGTCCAGATCCTCTTCTTCGCAGAACTTGTATGTCGTGAAGGATTTCCCGAACCTCATCTTGCAGTTCATGAGGAAACGGCCGCCTGCGGGATGCATACCGAAATACTCCTTCAGACGGTCGACGCATTCGCGCTGCTCTCTGCGGGGGACGAATATGCTTTTCGTCTTCCCTTCTGTCCTGCATTCCTCGAAGAGCCTGACCAGCTCTTCCAGGGGGACGTTGACGAACCATTCCTGTTCCTTCTCTTTGATCCCTGCCTTCTTGAGCTTGATCATGTCGTGGACGTAGTAGTCCTTGAAAGAATCGTTATGGGCATCGAGGCAGACGCCCCAGTGGAGGATCTCCCTCGTGAGGCCGTACCTCTCATAATCCTCGGGGCTCAGGGCAAGCTCTGTCGTCTGTGCAGCTATCCTGGATTCAATTGCTTTTTTGAATGATGCGCCGGGTTTACATGTAGTCATTCCGATTTTAATCCCGTGTTGAGGAAATTTCGGAAGATGATACATATAAAGAACGATGAAATCAGAATCCGTATCGTTCCGTCCGCCGAACGTAAAAATGTGATTCTGACCCCTTATCGAAATCGTATCAGAATTGTTCATCGCTGGTGATGAGATTATAACCTGACTCGACATCACAACATCTCCTTCATCAATCCCTCAATCAGAGCAATCTCTTCCGGCGTTAGTTTGTATTTTGCATAGAGGAATTCATCGGTATATTGCATAGTCCATTCTTGTTGAGGAAGATAGATAAAGACATCTCTAGTCAGATTAGTCGCGGTCATAGCCATAAAGACTAAAAATCTGGCAAATTTAGTCCTCAAATAACTCAGCAAAGATTCTGCTTCCATTTTGTTATCAAATTGACCTACGAGGAAGTACGAGTGAGTACACGCATCGCCTGGCTCTAGCATTTTCATACTCGATGTGATAATCCTGAATCTCCCATCTTTATCGGGTTCTAGCGCATGCTCTGCGCCCATCTTACTAATCATCACCTTATATGAATTTAAAAGGCCAATCCTCTTCTTCACCATATCTTCTGGAATATATGTGGGATCTCCACTCGAATATAGCCTAACCCTATTCTGTTCAGATTGGACGGCATCACCCCTATAATTAGTCGGAAATCCGAAGGGAGATAGTGGACTTGCGATTAAATCAACTGTTGGACCACCTACTGATTTAACCTTCCTGAGGATAGATATCGCACTGTTGAAACGTATGAGCGTAGGGAATTCATTCAACATCCTCCGTTGAACATTCCTCTCACTTCCAGACACATTCACAAACTCGCATGGCCCATCATATTCTCTATCCCACAGAAAATAACTTACTCCACCGCCAATACTATTGGCGGGAAAACAATCTTTCGCGTTCGGATAATCTATTATGGACCGAATTTTTCCACAGGAGGTCATATAGTCACGATAATCGTCCAGAGTGGACATCCCCCCAGCAAACCATTTAGACGGCGTTATCATGGCAACATATCTAGGATTCAGAGAAAATGCTTGTTGAGCGAACAATTGATAGATTGGAATCGCCTGTGTTTTAGTCTTTTTCCTTTCTCCATCACCACCATTCTTGCTATCTGTGCTTAATTGATATGGCGGATTCCCTATTATTACATCGAATTTCATGTCCTTATTGCCCCCGAAAAATCTCTCCGATAGGTAACTTTCCAAATCCGCACCTGGTTTCTTATGAATGAAATCGTACGAATATTTCTCACGTTGGTTGGCATCCAGATATTTCGAGCCCTCTGTGATTCCGCAGAAAATGCACTTGCCCTTCTTCATCACGTGGTCCGAGCAAGGGGTCTTGATGTTCCCCTCGGGATCGTCGAACCAGGTCCCGTTCCCTATGGCATAGCCATTGACGTAATGGCCGTCTTCTTTTATCCCGTCGCATGGCCTGTTCGCCTGGCAGCAATAGTACAGGGTCCTCCTCGCAACGTTGGCAGTGAACTTCGTCTGGCCGATGGAGAATATCATGTCCTGAAGGATGTGCTTCCTCCTGGCCTCGGTATCGGGAATCTCGTCTTTCAATCCCTCATCCAGACGGATGGCGATCTCCCTCTCGAATATCCCCGTCTTCGTAGCAGGGTTCAGCCATCTGTAATGAGGGTTGTGCCATACTTCATCCGGGAGGGAATCGAGCATCATGTCCACTACTTTCCTCGGCGTGAACACCTCGTCGTTCCCGACATTGTTTATCGTCTCCAATATGTCGAAGAATTCCACATACTCGGCAGCCTTCTCCACATTGGATTTGTACCTCTCCTCTGCCTCCAACGCTTCATTCGTTTTCATGATTGCACCTCGAAGCTCTCCAAAGTCCTGCATCCGGTCACGCTCGGCTTAGAGCCGCCTGCAACGGCCATGGATGCGAACTCCACAGTCGTCTCCTTCTCCCAGTCCATGATCCTGCAGTAGGTCCCCGAATGCCTCCCTTTCCCGGTTCTGCATGCGGGGCAGCTGTTGGCTATGGTCAGATTCCCGTCCATGTCGAATGTCCTGTCGCATGAGAAAGGAACGACCATCCTGATGCCGTCCATCTGCCAGATGTTCCACGACAGGATCTGCGCGATCTCCTCGACCGCCTTCTCGGAAAGCTCTTCCCCGAACTTCAGCCTGTACGACTCTGCGACGGAAAGCAGCACGTTCTCCCTGGACAGGAGGACATTGTCCCCCTGGAAATCGTATGCGTAGATGCTCTTGACGGCAGCTTCCGCCCATTGGATCCAGCTGAGCGGCGGCGAGACGTTTTCCGAGATCACGCGGAGCTTCCTGTCCAGCAGCCCTACGCGCGACCGGACCGGGATCTCGGTCCCGTCGATCGAATCGTAGCGCGTGGTGAGGTACGGGGCCTCGCCGCAGCAGACCTCCATGCGGATCGACCTGACATAATCCTTCCAGTCACGATCTCCAAAGTCTATCGCCTCCGCAGGAATCCACGAATCGCCGACCTCGGTGTTGAACACGTCCTTCTTCCCGAACCATTGCTCATCGACCAGGTTGTTCTGTTTGTTGACGATCCATGGCGGGGTGAACACTTCGGCCATCTCCTGGGATCTGCTCCTCTGTTCCGAGAACGATTTCAGATATCTCGGCCGTATGACCCTGTTGGGATTGATGATGTAAAGATACTGTATCTTGTCCCTGAATCCGAAGCCCGGCCCCTGCGATTCGTAGTCGGCCGTCGCCCAGATCAGATTGGAATTTGTAGTGCGGTCGGACAGCAATATGTCCATCAGCGATTTGTTGTTGCCGATCTTCCGATAGGGCTCGATCCCAACGACATCCGGCGATTCCTTTCCAGATGGCTCTGCCGTCGGATCGTCATGGGAATCACGCTGCATGGGACCGACAAGGAAGTGGACTGTATTATTGCTTTCTTAGTCTCCCGATGCGGCTTCCATGCGGATCCGCTCAGCTCAGAGGACCTTCGAAAGGAAGTCCACGAGGCGGGGGTTGCGGGGATTCCCGAAGACCTCCTCGGGGGCGCCCTGCTCGGCGATCCTGC
>CAVICI010000083.1:0-6096 GCA_963640995.1 Dialister hominis
TCCCCTCCAACTTCTCACTGGAGGACTATGCGATCGAGATGGGGCTGCGATGTAGCTATACTTTCGCTCACATCATAGGCTCATTTCCTGACGAAATCGCAGGTCTGGCACTGCGGAAGGGTGTTCATCTCGTCCGTGCGATGGAAGGTGCTGGACCATTCGCATATCGATTGCAGTATCGGAACCACAGACCTCCCCTTGTCTGTCAGGGAGTATTCAACCTTCGGAGGGATCGTGTCGTATTGCTCGCGGTGGACCATCCCGTCCGCTATCAGCTCTTTGAGGGATGCGGACAGCACGGTGTCTGTGAGGTTCACCAGCTCCTTTTTTATCTCTCCGTAACGGAGCACTCCTTTGGCGCTCAGGATGCAGAGTATGCGCGGCTTCCATTTGCCGCCGAACGTGTCCATCCCGTATTCCAAGGGGCAGTGTATCTCCCTCTCCGAAAGCGTTCTGTATGTCATGGCATCACTCGTGGAAGTTGTGCATCCTTATCTTGCCGTCGGACAGGTCCACTACCGGCATTATCCCAGGATCGGGGTTGAAGTTGTGCTGCTTCTGGTATTCCGTCTGTGACTGCCAGGTGGACGCGTTGATCATCCTGACGCCGTTGTAGATCTCCTGGCCGGCTCCGTGCACATGCCCCGATACGAATATGTCCGGGACGTGCTCCATGACCAGGTAGTCCTTCTTCTCCGGCGCCAGGGCGTTCCTCTGGCCGTATATGGGCGCGAGATGGCGCCTGACGCACATCTGCTTCATGACGCTCAGCGGATTGTCGTATGTGAGGTTCTGGACCGATGCGATCCAGTCGTCCATGCTCTTCCCGTGATAGGTCATCACGGTCCTTCCTTCTACGCTCAGGTAGATCGGGTTCCCGGCCATCACGATGTTGGAGTCGAAGCTCTTTGTGAACCGGGGGTTCAGCGCCGGCTGGGGCTCGGCAGGACGGACGGCGTCGTGGTTGCCGGGGTGGACGACCATCTTGATGTGGTCGGGGATCTCCTTCAGGTACTCTGCAAGCTTCTCGTACTGGTCGTTGATGTCCTTGATCACGAGCTCCTTGTCCTGGTCGGGGAACACCCCTATCCCGTCGACCACGTCTCCGGGGAAGACGATGTAGTTGATCCCCATCTCCGCGGAGTTGGCCTTCAGCCATGCGACCATTTTGTGCCAATCAGATTCGAGGAATGTCGTGCTGCCGACATGGACGTCGGAAAGGAACGCGATCTTCGACGTGCTGTCGCTGGGCTCCCACGTGTGCTGCTTGGGGATGTCCGGACGGAAGATCTTCTCGGGGATGATCATGGTCTTTTGGAGGTTGGGCTTCCCCAGCACCCCGATGACCTCGTCGTTGACGAAGAGCTCGGAGCTCAGCGGGGAGTCCTTGGAGATGAACACCTTCGTCGTGCCGGTGTCGTCCTCCAGGGTGATCATGGTGTGGCCGTTCTTGGTCGTGCTGCAGTCGTAGACCAGCCCTGCGATCTTGACGTCGCGGTCCAGGGTCATGGCCCTGGTGATATCCATGGCCTTGCCGAAGTCGTGGCGCTTCTCCAGCAGCCTCTTGAGCATGAAGAAGCGGCTCCTGAAGAACTCGGCGAAGTCGTTGATCTTCCCTTCGCAGGTGGAGTCTCCCGTGATGTCAGAGCCTTTCATGATCGTCAGGTCCGAGGTGAACCTGTTGTCCGGCTTGACCGACTTCGGGGCTTCGAAAATGACCTTGTCTCCAGCGATGCAGTCCATTATGTCCTGCTTGCTCACGAACATCATGTTCGATGCGAGATGGGAGAAGACAGTGTTCGTGAACCCCATGGGGTCGTTGTTCGAGAGGATCATCTCGACTGCATCGGGGGAAAAGAAAATCTTCCTCTTGGCCGCCTGCGACAGGATCTCCTCTCTCATATGGTGCAGGATGCACGACGGACGTATATCTCTTGGCATGAGGCCGGTCCGCCGGTTTCCGAGATATAGGGTGGAAGTCTATTACTCCGATATTGGTAGGTTGCAGCTGCATCCATGATGCAACGTATGATCTCTTGTTCTCGCCCCTGATGCTCGGGCAGATGACCCAGGACAGTCGGTTCTGTGCGATGCATAGGCAGATTCCGACTTCGGAAACCCTTTACTGATATTATTGTAGATTGCTGTTTTTCCGGAAAGCGTTAACGCCGTTTCCACCCTAGTTCTCATAATCGTCGCGACGGGCGGTGCCGTTGGCTTTTTCTATATCCCGCCGCGATTCGGAGAGCATGTATTCTGTCCGCCTGTACTGCCCCGTGAACCCGAGCGAGGACCCCGACAAGGTGCTCAAAGCCATCCAGTCCATCTTCCCGGATGCAGAAGTGGAGCTCGGCGAGAAGGCGTTCGAAGGGACGCTCCCGTCCCTGGACAGCTTCGGCAAGCGCATCCGGTCCCAGAAGATCCTGGATGCGGCAAGGGGCGTTCTGCTGAAGAACCTCCGCGGAGGGAAGACGCACATGAGCATCAACAAGCAGGTCGCCACTGTCGGGAAGATATCCTTCGCCGACAGGAACCCCGTGCTAGGCGCCATAGAAGTCACTGTTGAAGGGGACGACCTGGAAGCGGTCATCGACCGTGTCGCCCCGATGACTGTGGACGGAGAGGAGGTGAAGCTGTGATAGGGGTCTCCTGCACCAACTTCGCCAGCACGCCTCTGCAGGATTGGATCGGCCCTATCTCCGAAGAGTTCGGCCACTGGGAGATCTTCTCCGAGGCGGAGCACAGCATCATCGGAAAAGAGGGCATCATCAACGATCTCATCGGATCAGCGGGGATATCCTGTTCGGTGCACGCTCCCATCTGCGACCTCAACATCGGCGCGATGTCGGACCGCCTGCTGTCCGCATCGCTGTCCGAGATCCTCGGCAGCATCGCTTCCGCCGTGAAGATCGGCGCAACGACGGTCACGGTGCATCCCGGCCTGTGCTCGATGGCCGTGAAGGGGACGGAAGAGAAGGCCGCGCTCCGCACGAAGGAGTCCCTCCGCATGATCGACCGCTTCGCTCAGGACCTCGGCGCCTGCGTTGTCATCGAGAACATGCCGCAGGTGCCTTTCTTCCTCGGCAGGACCGCTGAATCGTTGGCAGGCCTGGTGGACGGCACGGACCTCAGCATCTGCTTCGACATCGGGCACGCGAACACCACCGGCCAGATCGATGCGATGATAGATCTTCTCGGAGACAGGATCCGGAACATCCACATCCATGACAACAACGGCGTCCGCGACGAGCACCTGACAATCGGCGACGGGAACATAGACTTCGACCGCGTCCTGGGAAGGCTCAGGGCCTATCGCGGGAACTACATAATCGAGTCCCGCGACTTCCAGTCCGCGGTCGAGTCCGATCAGCGTTTGAAGAAGAAGCTCTCGTGATCTTCCGGCATGATCGTCGGCAGCGTCATGACGTCATCTTTGCTCCGGATCAGCTTCAAGGCGGTCATCGGGAGGCACACGAACCCTGCCAGGATCGTCACGACGACGAACGTCGCCTCTATGTACGCCAGGGGCGAGCCTATCAGCGTTGACAGGTAATCGGTGATGAAGTGGTTCACGATCGCCACATGCAGCCCGAACCTCATGTACAGGTACCCCATTATGAGGCCGGCGATGAATGTGGGGGCCACCTTCCACCATCCCCATCCCGACATATGGGCGTAGCCGAACACGAAAGACGCTATCACCAGGAGGACAAGCCCCAGGCGGCTGAAGCCGAACCCTCCGAAGATGTACTTCCAGGCCTTCTCCTTCTTGCAGACCAGGGCCGCGACGGCCATCGGGACTCCGATGTACAGCACGCGGGTGCACATCTCCTCCCAGAATGCGGCATTGGCGAACTGGAAGAGGGCCCTTCCGGTGCGCCCAGTGTCGAAGTCGGGGGTGCTGCCGTTGGATGTCGCAAGCCCCAGGGCCATGCTGATGAGCAGGTCCACGCAGAACAGCATGACAAGCCAGTACATCGAGGACTTCTTGAAATCGGCAGAGCGCTCCGGCTCCGGCTTCTTGACGACTTTGTAGAACTCCCACAGGAGGATCGCGACGGATGCTGTGATGGCTGCCACGATGATGAACCAGTACAGGTCGAGGGCGATGCCGTCGATGTAGAACAGCCTGATGATTCCGGGCGCAACGATGAAGACATTGTAGCTATAGCCGTCGATCCAGTCCAGCACTGTGGGTATGCCGGTCCACATGCACAGGAACTCTGCAATCAGAGTGATGATCAGTATCGGTGTGACGATCTTTATGACAAGATCGAAGTCAGGTTTCGGTTTGGCCTTTTCCGGGCCGAGGACTTCTCCGCAATAAGGGCAGAACCTGCTACCAGCTCTGGCAGCTTCTTCGCATCTGTCGCAGCTCATTCCAAGCTCTCCAGGATCTTCATGATTCCGGAAGTCCGTTCGACTTCCATGACGACCATGAGACTGGACCTGTATTTGGCTACATCGACAATTTCTTCGGCGATGTGCTGTTCTCTTTTCAGGGACACCTCGCGGTATCCTTTGACGGTGTTTACGAAATCGTCCCATTGAAGGGCGAACTCCTCGGGGGTGGAGGCATCGAACCTCTTCTTCATGCCCTTCTTGGCGAGCCTGTGCTCCTTCACGAAGTCCCATGTCTTGACGGTCTCGCAGTACATCTCCGTGAATTCGGCATCGTTCATGTCCAGGGCGATGACGTTCATGTTCCGTTTGGAGCATTCGTCCACAAGGGCGCATATGGCGGGGGACGGCATCTCCACCGGCAGCCCGGTAAGCTGCTCCATCCTGTGGGCGTAGGCCAGGTCCAGCTCGCTGACCTCGAACTCGTCGTTCAGCTGCAGGCGGTTCTTGATCGCCTGGATGCCCTCTATGCCCAGCGCGGCGCCGTATGCTTCGTAGTCCCCGAAGCACTCGCGGACGCGGTCCGCCTCGGACTGCATTCCGTTGACTATCGGGAGGATGGAGACCTCGCAATTGCCGATGGCGATCGTCTTCATTTGCGCGTTCCCCTCTCGGCGACCAGGCTGGTGAGCTCTTCCGGAGCGTCTATCTTCTTCAGCTCCTCGTTGGAGACCACGGCCGTGGAGTCTATGCTGTCGCGGTCGTGCTTCTGTTCCACTATGAGGATCGAGAAGCGGTCCACTATGCGGGCGATGTCCGATGCGACGATTGCCTTCTGGATGAGCTTGGCGTCGTCGGATGCGCCGATGCCGGTGAGCATGGCGGTGCTGTCGTTGCGGCTGACCGCCTCGAAGGGGCTCTTGAGGACGGGCCTGACCGAGAATCCGAGGTTGCAGAGCTGGTTCACCGCGAAAGTGTCTATGCGCTCCTGTCCGGTGCGCTCCTCCCTCCTGCGCTCCTCGCTCTTGAACTCGAAGGGATCTATGGGCTCGATCACGGGCAGCCCGAGGCACTCCTCGATGCGGAGGGCGGCGTCGATCATGGCGCCCATCCCGGACTCGTACATCTGGATGGTCCTCCTGGACACTCCCGCGCAGTCTGCCAGGGTCCCGAGGCTGATCCCGCGGTCCTCGCGGACGGACCTGAGCAACTCGCTGTCCAGCTTGACGTAGAGGCCGCCGGGGGCGGCGAATATGAAAGGCGGGGCATCCTCCAGCAGGAGATCCGCCAGGGTCTCGTTGGAGACTATGGATATGTTGAACCTGGAGTAGACGATGCTGGGCTCCAGCGCGCCTGCGCTGGACCTCTCGCCCACAACGAGGGGCGTGGCCTCCAGGGTGTCGGCCAGGACCTTCATCTCCTCGGAGTTCTCCTTGGAGAAGGCGTCGATGTTGCTCAGGACCTTGATTATCAGGACCCTATCGTCCAGCCTTGCCACGACGTCGAAGCAGACTCCTCTGAGGGTCAGGGCGGAGGAGACATCGAATCCCGCTTTCGCTAATATAGCGCGGGTCGTGTTTATGAGGTCGTTCCTGCCCATGCTTTTCATACTGTCAGAACTTCTATTTAAACATGATTTAAAAGTATAAAGGTGCGGACGCCCGCAGGCCCTTCTGTCGAAGGGCCTGCAGGCTCCGTCGGATCATTCGATCTTTATGGACTTCCCCTTCTGGGAAGGCGCCTTCTTGTCGAGGA
>CAVICI010000084.1:0-5997 GCA_963640995.1 Dialister hominis
TCTACCAAGAGTTCATGGTCAAGTTCTCGTCGTTCATGGAATCTTCGCTCAAGACAAACCGGGCATACAAGTTCGCCGTAATGACCGGAGTCTCCCACATCTCGAAGGCGTCCATATTCAGCGGTCTGAACAACCTGAAGGAATTCGATGTCTTCAAGAAGGAATACGACGAGGCATTCGGGTTCACCGAGTCCGAAGTCGCGGACCTCGTATCGCGCGCCGACCTGTCCGGCGCCGACCTGGAGGCGATAAAATCGTACTACGACGGATACAGGTTCGGCGACGAGGACATCTACAACCCGTTCAGCGTCATGAACTATCTGCACGACTGCACTCGCGGGGACTACAAGCTGAAACCGTATTGGGTCCAATCGGGAGACACAAAGCTCGTCACCGATCTGCTGAGACGCACCGATCCGGATTTCAGAGAGAAGATCCTTGCGCTGGGAGTCCCCAGCAACGTCATGAAGGGCAGGATCGACCCGTATATGAACTTCAAGAGGCTATCTTCCAACGATCAGAATGAGCTCAGGACTGCGGCGATCACGCTGATGGTGACATCGGGCTACCTCAAGGCCGCAGACGAATCGAACGGGATATACTCCATCTCGCTCCCTAACCTGGAAGTGGCCGAAGCTTTCGATGCCATGATGAGGGATATGAGAATCGTGGACGATGTCACGGCATCGAATCTGATCGAATGCATCTGCAGCATGAAGGCCGATGCCGCGACCGTAGAGCTGAACAAGATCCTCGACGGGATGTCCCCACGCGACCATTTCGACGAGAACGTCCACAAGACGTTCATGTCCGCGTTACTGGGGTACTCGGGATACAGGTACCAGGCGGAGCTGGGCTCCGGCGACGGGTTCGCGGACATCTATGTCAAGGCGAAGGACGGAAGGCCCGGCCTCCTCATGGAACTGAAATATTCCGACAAGGAATGCGACCTGGAGAAGCTGGCCGATAAGGCCCTGAATCAGATCAGGGACACCGGCTATTCCAGGAACATCGACGACTGCCATATCGAAGTCGGGATAGCCTACCGCAAGCACACGGCCAGGGTCGTCATAGGCGATAAGATCCCTCCGAAAGGATGAGCCCATCATGGGCCGGAACGAGCTCGAGTTCGCCAGATCATTTTCAGGATTGACTTTTGAGACATATACAAGAGGCATCAGTGCTGGCAACACGAAGGTCGCAGGGAACGGGGATCGTAGTTGCTTGGACAAGGATTTGGATTCTGTTAGCATGCCTCTTAGAACGGCCGGGATCAGCAGTTGCGCCGGATATATATGTATATATACATTTAGGAACATAAATCCTCGTTTCGTGCTATGATTAGCGTGATTTGAGGTATCGGGCCGAAGTTTCGGTCTTGAAGGGATGGATAACTGTGTTTGAAGATAATGAGGCTACTGGAAAGCAAGATCGCCAACGCAAAAAGGCCGAGGTCCTCTCGGCACTCGTTATCGCGGCGGCCCTGTGCGCGGTGGCATTGGGAATGTTGGCCTGCGGGGCTGAAGACATTCCGGCCACAGACGTGCAAGCCGACGACGAAGAATGGAACGATTTCGATGGTGAGCCCGGTCTGCACTGGATGTTCGATTCCGAGACCGGCACCCTGACGGTGGCCAGCAAGGACGGGTCTGATCACAAGATGCCGGATTTCTCCACTGACCCTACGCCCTGGAGCGAGATATCGGAAAAGATAAAAGCGGTAGAAACGGACGAGCATGTGACCAGCGTGGGCAGTTATGCGTTCTCTTCATGTTCGAATCTGGAATCCATATATTTGCCCGGGGCGACCGAGATCGGAAAGTATGGATTCTTTAAAACCGCTATCGGGGTCCTTGATTCTTCGAGCATGCCTCAAGTAACGCAGATAGGCGCTTCTGCATTCTCTGTCTGCAGAGAATTGATAACAGTCGATCTTCCGAATGTTACAGTCGCGGGGGGTTACTCGTTCCTTGAATGCACATACTTGAAGTCTGTGGACCTTCCAAACGTCTCTGTCGTAGGAAGTCACGCATTCACACAATGCATAAACATGCAACATTTGAACATCTCGGGAGCGACGAGCATCGGAGAACGTGCATTCTGGGGCTGCTTAACCTTTATGACCCTGGATCTTCCGAATGTCACTGAAATCAAGGAAGAAGCATTTGCCAACTGCGCCAGTCTGAAGAAAATAAACCTTGCTTCAATCGAAAAGATTGGGGAGCAAGCGTTCGGAAACTACGATTTCCAATTCGAAAAAGTGTATTTCGGACCGAACCTGACCTCCATTGGCGTAGATGCATTCTATGGAACGACTTTTTACGACGCTAAAGGAGAAAAAGAACTTACCGCCGTTGAGGATCTGAAGGGCAGTCTTTTCGTTTTGAATACTGATGATAAGCTGGTGAAAAAAGAAAGGCAGACGGTGTACACGATCACTTTCGATTCCGACGGAGGTTCCGAGGTCTCGTCCATAAGAGCGTTCGAAGGAATGCCCATATCCGAGCCGGCCGACCCGGTCAAGGAAGGGTACGGATTCATGGGCTGGACCGAGGGCGGCGAGGATTATGAATTCCCCGAAGTGATGCCGGCTCGCAACGTCCATCTCGTTGCCAAGTGGGCTGTTCTCTATCCTATCTCCATAGGCGAACACGTGATCGTTAAGACCGCTGAAGGTGCCAGAGTCCATGACGGAGACCAAGTCCCTTACGGGCTCGAGCTCTTCGTCACTGCCGAGAAGAGGCTGGGCGCAAGCGTCAAGATCTACTTGGATGGGAACGAGCTGACGGATGGCAGTTTCACAGTGAACGGAGCTGCTGTGCTGACTGCGGAATACACCCCCATTCCGTCGCCTGTGGATCCGGACGATCCTGACAATCCTGTCTATCCTGATGACTCAGACGATCCCCTCGTGCCGGTTCCTCAGAATACCGTAAGTTCCGAGTCTTCGGGCACCGATGCCTGGAAAGTGCTGGCAGTTGCGGTCGGTGCTGTAGCGGTCTCGATGATGGCGGTCTTCGTGGTATTCAGGGATTGAGCCCGATACGAACAGAGAGGAGCACTGCACTGATCTGAGACTGTTGCGTATCGGCGGACGAAGGGGCCATAGCGGCCGATAGTGCACCGCGGTCGCGCATGCGTCGCCGTTCCTGCCTTTCGGCGGAACGCGATGCGCATCCTCGGAGCATCCGGGCCGGCGCCCGGCGGGCGGGCCTCCCGCTTCCTTCGTCCGCTTGCCTCATCAGGCATCCGAAGCGAGCCATGCTCCGCGGTTGCGACGGCCTTCTCGGCGTGGTTCCGGAAGAAGGGGCATTCCGTGCTCAATCCTTCGATTTCCATTTTCTGCGCTCAATATAAATATCGAAACGATTATGCCAACTCTTAGAATTCGAAGATGTTCTACGAATTTCGTAGAATCGTCGAGGTGTTCAACATGGCTTACGATCAGGATATCAGCGTCGAGGAGCGTCTTGCCAGGGCTAAGAAGCCCGGAGAGGACGCAATGGTCCTCCACAAGTACTACCACGGGAAGATCGAGACCGCGCCCAAGGCGTGCGTCAGGTCATTCGATGATTTCGCCATCTGGTACTCTCCCGGAGTGGCGGAGCCCTGCAAGGCTATCGCCAAGGACCCCAGCCTGGCTTACGACTACACCTGCAAGTGGAACACCGTGGCCGTGGTCTCCGACGGGACCCGCGTCCTCGGCCTCGGGGACATCGGACCGGAAGCCGCCATGCCCGTCATGGAGGGGAAGGCCATGCTGTTCAAGTACCTGGGCGGAGTGGACTGCGTCCCGATCTGCCTGGACACCAAGGACCCCGAGAAGATCATCGAGACCGTAAGGCTCCTGGCCCCCTCTTTCGGAGGGATCAACCTCGAGGACATCTCCAACCCCAAGTGCTTCGACATCCTGGACGAGCTCAGGAAGGACTGCAAGATCCCCGTATGGCACGACGACCAGCAGGGGACCGCCACTGTCGAGGTGGCCGGCGCCATCAATGCCATGAAGCTGGTCGGCAAGAAGCTCGAGGAGGCCCAGATCACCGTCGTCGGAGCCGGCGCGGCATCCATCGCCATCGCGAGGCTTCTCCTGGCCACCGGGTTCAAGCCCCAGAACATGTGCATGTGCGACTCCAAGGGGATCCTGAACCTCTCCAGGGAGGACGTCAAGAAGGATTTCAAGCAGAAGTGGGAGATCTGCGAGAAGACCAACGGAGCCGGCAAGTCCGGCGGCATGAAGGAGGCCTTCGAGGGAGCGGACATAGTCATCGCAGCGTCCAAGACCGGGCCCGGCACCATCCCGCCCGAGTACGTCGACCTGATGGCCGACGATCCGGTGATATTCGCCACCGCGAACCCTGTGCCGGAGATCTGGCCCTGGGAGGCCAAGGAGCACGGATGCAAGGTGTTCGCCACCGGAAGGTCCGACTTCCCCAATCAGGTCAACAACTCCATGGGATTCCCCGCCATCTTCCGCGGAGTCCTCGATGTGAGGGCCAAGACCATCACGGACGAGATGTGCATCGCCGCCGCCACAGAGCTGGCGAAGTGCGCGGAGGAGAAGGGCCTGACCGAGGACTACATCATCCCGACCATGGCCGAGGCCGAGGTCTTCCCCAGAGAGGCCGTGGCCGTCGCCATGAAGGCCCAGGCGCAGGGAGTGGCCGGCCTCAAGCTCAGCAGGCAGGAGCTCCACGACAGGGCCGAGTTCATGATCAACAGGTCCAGGAGCCTCACGGCGAAGATGATGGCCGACGGCTTCATCCCCGACGCAGAGCCTGCGTTCAAGAACTGATTCAAACTTTAACCGGCGGGGCCCGGGAGGGTCCCGCCGGACATTCTGGCCCGATCGGGCTTTCTGATTTCATCAATCCCGTTCAAGGGTGTTATCATCAGCCAAAACAGGGAATGAAACACAGCCAAAAACCTCAATGAAACACAGCCAAAAACCTCAATGAAACACAGCCAAAAACCTCAATGAAACACAGCCAAAAACCTCAATGAAACACAGCCAAAAACCTCAATGAAACACAGCCAAAAACCTCAATGAAACACATCTTGAAATACTATCCAGCACATCGCGGAACATGGATTATCTTCCGCGCCTGATAGACTCTGTTTTGGAAGAGTATTTGGACATCTTCGGAGCTATTGTCATCGAGGGTCCGAGAGGCGCCGGAAAGACCACCACGGCATCTCGGGTGTCCAAGAGCATCGTCAGGATGCAGGACCCCGTAGAGGGGAAGGGAAACCTCGATCTGGCGAAGCTCGATCCGCATGAGATCCTCAAGGGGGAGACGCCTCTGGCCGTCGACGAGTGGCAGGAGTGCCCGGAAATCTGGGACGCGGCTCGCATCGAGGTCGACAATCGCCGTGAGCCGGGCCAGTTCATCCTGGTCGGATCGGCCGCTCCCGACAGGAGCCGGATGAAGCATTGCGGAGCAGGCCGCATGTGCAAGCTTCGGATGGGCACGATGTCCCTGTTCGAGTCGGGCGATTCTACGGGGGAGGTATCGCTCAGGGCCCTGTTCGCCGGCGGAGAGATCGAGGGCGCGGCTACCGAGAAGAAGGCCGAGGATATCGCAGAGATGGCCGTCCGCGGAGGGTGGCCTGCCGCGATCGGGAAGAGCGGGGCCTCTGCCAGGAAGCTCGTGAAAAGCTATTGCGATGCCATCGTGGGCACAGACATCTCATACGGCACGAAGAAGCGCAGACGCGATGCGCGCAAGGTCCGCGCGCTGATGAAGTCCCTGTCGAAATCCGTCTCCATGCCGCTGTCCAAAGCTTCTCTCTTGAAGGGCATGGCGGCTTCGGGAGCCGGTGTGTCCGAGAACACCCTGAGCGCATATCTCGACGCTCTGATGGGGATATACGTTCTGGAGCCGCTGCCGGCATGGCATCCGAGCCTCCGTTCCGAGACGCCGGTCAGGTCGGCCTGCACGGTCCATTTCTGCGACCCTTCGATCCCGGCTTGCTTCCTGCGCGCCTCTCCGGAGG
>CAVICI010000085.1:0-5996 GCA_963640995.1 Dialister hominis
TGAAATCGTACACCCCGTCTGGGTACATCATCTGCTCCATACAGCGTGATGAATTTCTGATTATAAAACAAACGCAGGGGGTCCTTCATCATGCCCTTCCGCTATTGGTTCAGGATGTTCTGCACGGGCCATCTTGGTTGGTGGCATCCTAAGCGGATTACGACTCTCCGGGGACATTGGCGAGTTAGTTATTTATAGAAGTTCTAACACTAGAATCCCCAGACAAGCCCTCCGCAAGAGCGGGGGCAGGAAAACGATGCGAAGGCGGAAATCATGTCCAAGAAACAGTTCAAGACGGAATCCAAGCAGCTCCTCAACCTTATGATCAACTCGATCTACACCCACAGGGAGATCTTCCTGAGGGAGATTGTCTCCAACGCCTCGGATGCCATAGACAAGCTCCTGTACAGGTCGCTGAGCGACCCCTCGGTGACGGTGTCCCGCGGGGACTTCAGGATCGACGTCTCCGCCGACCCGGAAGCGCGCACGGTGACGGTGAAGGACAACGGGATTGGGATGACCAAGGAGGACATGGACAGCAACCTCGGGGTCATCGCGCACAGCGGGTCCCTGGACTTCAAGAAGGGGATGGAGGAAGGCTCGGACGTCGACATTATCGGGCAGTTCGGAGTCGGGTTCTACTCCGCGTTCCTTGTCGCCGATAAAGTCACCGTCAGGTCCAGGGCCTACGGCCAGGATCAGGCGTGGGAGTGGGCCAGCGAGGGCGCCGACGGGTACACGATAAAAGAATGTCAGAAAGACGGATGGGGGACGGAGGTCGTCATGCACATCCGCGAGGACGACGAGAACGAGGACTACTCCGAGTACCTGGACATCGGCACCCTGAGGAATCTCGTGAAGAAGTACTCCGACTACGTCCGCTGGCCGATCCACATGGAGATCGAGAAGGAGGACTATGTGGAGACCGGCGAGAAGGACGATGAAGGGAATCCCAAGAAGGAGTGGGTCTCGAAGACCGAGGATCAGGTCGTCAACTCCATGGTGCCAATCTGGCAGAGGGACAAGTCGGAAGTCACCGACGAGGACTGCAAGAAGTTCTACAAGGAGAAGTTCCGCGACTGGGAGGACCCGGTGTCGGTGATAAGGGTGAACGCGGAGGGGGCGGTGAACTACCGCGCCATGCTGTTCATTCCCAAGGTCGCGCCGTACAACTTCTACAGCAGGGAGTTCGAGCCCGGGCTGGAGCTGTACTCCTCCGGCGTGATGATCATGGACAAGTGCAAGGACGTGCTCCCCGATTGCTTCAGGTTCGTGAAGGGGATCGTGGACTCCCCGGACCTGTCGCTGAACATCTCCAGGGAGATGCTCCAGCACGACAGGCAGCTCTCCGTGATCAGAGGGAACATCGAGAAGAAGGTCAAGAACGAGCTGGCCAGGCTGCTGGAGGAGGACAGGGAGACGTATCTCAAGTTCTTCGAGAGCTTCGGGCCCCAGCTCAAGTACGGCATCGTGGAGGACTTCGGGGCCAAGGCGGAGTTGCTGAAGGACCTGGTCCTCTTCGAGTCCTTCGAGAAGGGCGAGAAGGTCACACTGAAGGAGTACAGGGATGCCATGCCGGAAGGCCAGAAGAAGATCTACTACGCGGCGGCGGAGAGCATCGCCAGGGCGAAGCAGGTGCCGCAGACGGAGCTGGTCAGGTCGAAGGGATACGACATCCTGTGCCTCGGAGAGGACGTGGACGAGTTCGCCGTCAGGACCCTGAGGGAGTACGACGGGATGGAGTTCTGCGACGTCGCCGGGAACGGCCTGGACCTGGAGACCGAGGAGGAGAAGAAGCAGAGCGACGAGAAGCAGGAGGCCGAGAAGGACGTGCTGCAGTTCATCAAGGAGTCCCTGGGGGAGAAGGTGTCCGACGTGAAGGCGTCCAGGAACCTGAAGACCCATTTCGTGTGCCTGAGCACAGGCAGCGACGTGTCCCTGGAGATGGAGAAGTACTTCGCATCGATCCCGGGTTCGGAGAACGGGATGGTGAAGGCCGAGAGGGTGCTGGAAGTGAACACCGATTCTCCCGCCTATCAGAAGTTCAAGGAAGCCTATGCTAGCGACAAGGACAAGGCGAAGGCCATGGCGGAGATCATGTACGACCAGGCCGTGCTCATAGCCGGGTTGCCCCTGGACGACATGCTCGGGTACTCCGAGAAGGTGTTCGGGCTGTTCTGAAAAGGGCCAAGGGCCGGGGCTGCGCCCCGGCCGAAATCCCTGCGGGTGGTCTGAAGCCCCTTCCCAGGCCCCCAGCTGCGCCGAGGGCCGGCTCGAACAGAGATGCTGCCGCCTCTCGTTTGGCAGGGCTCTGCCCTGCCGATGGCGGTGTCCGAAGACCACCCTTTATTACGGATACCTGCATCCAGCACCCGTTATGCCCGGAGTGAGGAAGGTCAAGGCAGGGTGGTGGAACGCGTTCCGGCCGTGGACGCTCCACGGAGCTGTCGTTCCGGTCCTCATCGGAGGCGTCGTCGCATACTGCGACAAGCCCTTCGACGTGATCGGATGGGCGATGTTCCTGCTTATCCTCGCGGGAGGCATCCTCCTGCAGTCGGCCTGCAACCTCCTGAACACCTACGGCGATTTCGCCAAGGGCACGGACACGGTGGAGAACGAGACCAGGTCGCCCGAGTTAGTCACAGGAGTGCTGAAGCCGGAACACGTCCTCATGGCAGGCTTCGCCTGCCTGGGCATCACGTGCCTGATAGGGCTGGTGTTCATATGGCACGTGGGATGGGGCATCATGGTCTACGGCATCCTCGGGCTTGCCGGCGCGGGGATGTACACCGTGGGCCCGGCGTACAAGTACTACGGCTTGGGACAGCCGTCGGTGTTCCTGATGATGGGCATCCTGATGCCCCTGGGGACGTACTATGTGCTCACGGGCGAGATGTTCTCGCAGGAGGTCCTGCTCCTGAGCCTGCCCAACGCGTTCCTGATCACCTCCGTCCTCACGGGGAACGAGGCCAGGGACTACCATGAGGACAGGAACGCGGGGGTTGGGACGCTGTGCGGGCACATGAGCTACGGCCATGCCCTGTCCCTGTACAGGGCCATGTGCGGCATCGCGTTCCCGGTGCTGGCGGTCCTCCTGATCGCAGGGGCGGCCCCGCCGGGCTGCGCCCTGGCGGCGCTGTCCCTGTGGGACTGGAGGATCCTCTACAGGAACTCCAAGGACGCCGCCTCCGACCCGCACGCGAGCTTCATGCTCGTCCCCCTGGCGTTCAAACTGAACTGGCATTTCGGCGTGCTGCTGGCTGCCGGGTACCTGCTTTCCGATTACTTTGCAACGGTGATATGATATGGCTGAGGAAGAGCTCAAGAAAGGAGTCCAGTTCGAGGGCAAGGAAGCGTATGTGAAAGACGTCTTCACCGAGATCGCTGACTACTACGACGAGATGAACGAGATCATGAGCATGCACATGGTCCAGGGATGGCACAAGTACATGATGAAGAAGGCCGGGGACATCAGAGGCAAGAGGTGCCTGGATGTCGGGACCGGGACCGGGGAGATAGCGTTCCACGTCGCCCGCGCCGCGGGCGCAGGCTCCACGGTGGTGGGGGTGGACATCACCCCGAAGATGCTGGAGCTCGCCGCCAAGAAGGAATCCGAGCTCGGCCTCCCGGTAAAGATCGAATGGAGGGAGGGCGATGCTCTCAACCTGGACATCCCTGACGGCTCCTTCGACCTGGTGACTTCCGGGTATATGCTCAGGAACGTCACGGACATCCAGAAGGCGGTGTCCGAGATGCACCGGGTGCTGGCCCCCGGAGGGAAGGTCGTGGTCGCGGAGCTGTCGAAGCCGGACAACGGCTTCATCCGCTTCTTCTACAACATCTACATGAAGAGGATCAAGAAGAAGGGCAGGAAGTACGACAAGGGGAAGGCCATTGACGGGAAGCAGCCCGCCTACGATTGGCTGACCTCGTCGATCGAAGGGTTCCCCTACGGCGAGGACATGGTGAAGATCTTCCGCAAGGCCGGCTTCGAGGACGCGACGTACCACGTCAAGTCCTTCGGCGCGGTGAACATCTACGTGGCGACGAGATGAGAGAGTACTCCCTGTACCTGTTCGACTTCGACAACACCCTGTTCGACACCAGGAAAGGCATCGAGGAGATCCTGAGGTCCGCGCTGCCCATGCTGGGCGTGGAGTACACGGAGGAGAGGTTCTCGGAGTGCCTGGGGCTGTCGATGGACCAGGTGTACGATCTGTACTGCTCCGATCCCGGGAAGTACAATGCGTACAGGAAAGAGTTCATGAGGATCGTGAGGTCGGACGCGTACAAGGGGGCGAAGCCCTTCCCCGAGACGGAAGACGTGCTGAGGTCGCTGAAAGAGCGCGGGAAGCACGTGGGGATCGTTTCGGGGAAGATGAGGTTCAAGATCGAGGACCTGCTGAAGGAGAACGGGATGGCGGACATCCCTGAGGCGATAGTCGGGTTCTATGAGACCGAGGAGCACAAGCCCTCGCCGGCGCCGCTGCTGAGGGGGATGTCGTTCTTCGACGTCGGGAAGAGGGACGTCCTGTATGTTGGGGACAGCCCCAACGATGCCCTGGCGGCTGACGCCGCAGGGGTGGATTCCGTCATAGTGGTCCGCGGGGCCAGGCCTGACGGCCTGCCCCCTCGGACTGTAACGGCGGGATCGCTGAGGGACATCATCCCTTGGTGACCATCGAGATCAATTGGGTTGCTTCCGGCACGCCGGCGGATGCCGACTGCGCCAGCAGCTCCATGGCGCGCCTGTCGTCCATCTCTATCTGGCCGGAGAGGCCCAGGGCGGCAAGGTTGTACATGGCTCCCGGCTCCCCCTGGGCAGAGGCCATTTCCAGCCACTTGGCGGCGGAGGCGGGATCCTTGCGGCTGATGCATATGGTTCCCAGCATGGACTGGGCGTATGCGAAGCCCTCGGATGCGGCGGACTCGAGCCATTCCTCGGCTTTGCCGAGGTCCGGCTCGCCGAGGTTGCCGTCCATGTAAATCAGGCCCAGGTTGTACATGGCCTTGACATCGCCCTTGAGGGCGGCGTCCATGAACCATCTCTCCGCTTCTTGGCAATCGCCTTTCTCGTAGCATATGCCCCCTATGCAGAGGCAGGCATCGGTGTCGCCCTGCTCGGCGGAGAGCCTGAAGAGCCTTTCCGCTTCCGCACGGTCCTGGGGGACGCCTTCTCCGGCGTCGAGCATCATGGCAAGGTCGTATTGGGCGTCGGGGTCTCCCATGCCGGCAGCCCTGCGGAAGAGGGATGCGGCGCCTTCGACGTCCTGCGGGATGCCGTCGCCGTTGCGCTTCATCGTGGCGAGGACGATCATGGAATCGACGTCTCCGAGGTCTGCAGCCCTCTGGTAGAGGTCGGCCGCAGCCTCCTTGTCCATAGGGATGCCCATGCCCGTGGCGTAGGCGGAAGCGAGGTTCTTCATCCCTCTGAGGCTGCCGAGGTCCGCGGCGCGGTCGAACCATTGCGGCTCGGACAACAGCACGCCGAGGTTGCACATGGCGGCCGTGTCGCCGCCTTCGGCGGCCTGCCTTAGGTACTTCTCCGCCTGCCTCTTGTCGATCGGGACGCCTTCCCCGACGGTGTACATGTATCCGAGGGAGGACGCGGCTCCGATGTCGCCCGAATCTGCGGCTCTCCTGAGGAGCTCTGCCGCCTTCACAGGGTCTTTGTCCGGGCCTTCGCGGAGGATCCTGGCCTGCTCGATGATGCCGGGGATGCTGTCTTCCATGAGGGGATGTAAGGGGAGGAGACGATAATCGTTTGCGTACAGAGGTTATGAGCGGGCTTGAAGGCTAAGGGTCATTCAAGGCTCTTGGCATTCCACGCTTCGAGTTCTTTTCAGAGGCCAGGCTCCTATTCCTTGGAATTTGTATATGCTATGCCTTTTATGTCTGAGGGAAGATCCACGCCTCCCTCGTATATCAGGCACACATTCTCCATAACTTTCCTGACTTCGGTACCATAACGGAAGTCACGATGCCGGGTCAGAGTC
>CAVICI010000086.1:0-5850 GCA_963640995.1 Dialister hominis
GATCATTCGATCTTTATGGACTTCCCCTTCTGGGAAGGCGCCTTCTTGTCGAGGACGACCTCCAGCAGGCCGTTGTTGTAGCTGGCCTTGGCGGAGTCTGCGTCGACCTCGCAGGGCAGCGCCAGGTCCTTCTCGAGGGATTTGCCGGGAGAGTCCACGCGGATCGACAGCATGTTGCCGGTGCAGCTCAGGGATATGTCCTCCTTGGCCACTCCGGGAATCTCCGCGACGGCCCTCACGACACTGTCCTCTTCGGTGACGTCCGTGAAGATGTCCCTGGCATCCGCCGGGCCGATGGCGTTCAGCCTCCCGCCCGTGTTGCCGAACTCCCTCACGTGCCTCACTCCATCCGGGCCCTGGTACATCGTGTACCCGTAGGTCTTGACGTTCGGATCGGACACGTTCATGCTCGAGATCATGTCCTCGATCCTCCTGTTGAGGCTGTCGAAGCCCCCGAACAGGTCGTTCCAGATGTCATCAGCTGCGCTCATGGTTCATTCCTCCTTGATTTCCTTCTTCTGTCCTTATCTCGTTCGTGCTGCGTTTAAAGGGTTTGAGGGGAAGGATCGCTCCTTCCCGCGGCCGTAGTCCTTCAGCTCCTGCCTGGACTTGGGCCCGAACTTGTCGAGGGCCTTCTCGAAGTCCTCGGCGGTGACCTTGCAGCCGGCGATGTCCTCGTCGGTGGGGCTCCGGTTGGCGGAGACCAGGCTCCTGACCGCGTTCATCACGGCCTCGTTGCAGATGGCCGAGATGTCCGCTCCGGTGCATCCCTCGGTCTTCTCCGCCAGAGCGTCGAGGTCGACGTCGTCCGCCAGGGGGCGGCCCTTGGTGTGGATGCCGAAGATCGACTTCCTGGACTCCTTGTCCGGGGGCCCGATGTAGATCGACTTGTCGAATCTGCCGGGCCTGAGCAGGGCGGGGTCCATGATGTCCGGACGGTTGGTTGCGGCGATGACCACGACGTCGTTCAGGCTCTCGAGCCCGTCCATCTCGGTCAGCATCTGGGAGATGACCCTTTCGGTGACGTTGCTGTCTCCTCCCGTGCCTCTCTCGGGCGCGATGGAGTCGATTTCGTCCATGAAGATCACGCAGGGCGATGCCTGCCTGGCCTTCCTGAACGTCTCCCGCACGGCCTTCTCGGACTCTCCGACCCACTTGTTGAGGAACTCCGGCCCTTTGACTGCTATGAAGTTCGCTTCGGACTCCGTCGCGACGGCCTTGGCCAGCATGGTCTTCCCGGTCCCGGGGGGCCCGTAGAGCAGGATCCCCTTCGGAGGCCTGGCGTTCATGTGCTCGAAGACCTTGCCGAACTTCAGGGGCCATTCGACGGCCTCCTTCAGCTCCTGCTTGGCGCTCTCCAGGGCCCCTATGTCCTCCCACTTTACGTTGGGCTTCTCTATCAGGACCTCCCTCATAGTGGAGGGCTGCATGTCCTTTAGAGCGTTCTTGAAGTCCTCCTTGGTCACGAGGATGGAGTTCAGCACCTCTCTGGGGATCTCCTCCGCTTCAAGGTCCACGTCGGGCAGCACTCTCCTGAGCGCCGCCATCGCCGCTTCCTTGGTCAGTGCGGACAAGTCCGCTCCTGCGTACCCGTGGGTGCGGTCGGCCAGCCAGTCCAGGTCCACGTCCTCTGCCAGAGGCATGCCCCTGGTATGGATCTCCAAGATCTCGCGGCGGCCGTTCCTGTCGGGGATGCCGATCTCGATCTCCCTGTCGAACCTCCCGGGCCTCCTCAGGGCCTCATCGATTGAGTTCGGCCTGTTGGTGGCGCCGATCACGACGACCTTCCCTCTGGAGTTCAGGCCGTCCATCAGCGAGAGCAGCTGGGCGACTATGCGCCTCTCCTCTTCGCCGTTGACCTCGTCCCTCTTGGGGGCGATGGAGTCGATCTCATCGATGAAGATGATGCTCGGCGCGTTCTCCTCGGCATCTTTGAAAATCTCCCTCAGCTTGCCCTCGGACTCCCCGTAGAACTTGCTGACGATCTCCGGCCCTCCGATGGAGATGAAGTTGCTGCTCGTCTCTCCTGCGACGGCCTTGGCCAGCATGGTCTTCCCGGTTCCCGGCGGCCCGTGGAGCAGGACTCCTTTCGGAGCTTCCACTCCCAGCCTCTTGAAGAGCTCGGGATGCCTCAGCGGCAGCTCGACCATCTCGCGGATCTTCTTCACGGCGTCTCCGAGGCCTCCGATATCGTCGTAGGACACCTTCGGCACATCGCCCTTGTTGGGCGCGGGCTTGTCGGAGATCTTGACCTCGGTCGCCGATGCCATCAGCACGGCGTCTGCGGAAGGGGCGAAGGATGTGACCGTCAGGTCGATCTTGTTGCCCATCACGTTCAGGGTGATGGTGTCCCCTTTCGCGAGGGCCCTGCCCTCCAGCACCTGCCTGAGGTAGTCCTCTCCGCCCTGCAGCCTGAGCTGCTCGGTGGGCGCGAAGGATATCTTCTCAGCGTCCTTCGCGACGATCTTCTTGACCGCCACGCGCTCGTCCAGCGAGACGCCTGCGTTGCGCCTCGTGGACCCGTCTATCCTTATGATGCCGCGGTTAGCGTCCTCGGGAGCTCCCCTGAGGACCTTCGCCACGGTCTTCTTGTTGCCGTCTATCTGGACTATGTCCCCGACCTTGATGCCGAGGATGTCCATTAGCTCGGGATCCAGCCTGGCTATGCCCCTGCCGGTCTCTCCGGGCTTCAGCTCTGCGACCTTTATCGCTTTCTCATTGGCCATGTTCCTGCCTCCTTTCCATCATGTTGCCGTTCGCATCCGCGTCCGGAGCGCCTTCTGACGCTCCGAGCGCTTCCGTCAGCGCCTCCCGTTCTCTGCCGAGGGCGGCGCGCCTCTTCTCCAGGTATCCGATCTCCTTGTCTATCTCTTCGATGCGGCCGCGGATCTGGCTCTCGGTCGCGCCGGGCATGTCCTCTTCGGACATGCGGGGCCCGGCCACCCTTGCCACGAACCTTCCGCATCCCATCTCCACGACCAGGGTGAACTCGCTGTTGGGGCTGTACACGATCCTAGACGGGCCCATGTCGCTCTCGGCGCGGCTGCTGCTCACCAGTCCGTTCTGCTCCATCAGGACCAGATTCTTCATCACGGCCTGCTGGCTGACTCCCAGCTCCTTCGACAGGCGCAGGGGGTAGCTCGGCTCCCGGACCAGCGATTCCAGTATCCGCCGCCTGGTGGGATTCTCCACCAGCGACAGCAGACGGTCTATATCATCCATGTTATCCCTCAGTTGTCAACCTCTGGTTCACAACTACAATATATGTCAGAACTTTTATAAAAAGCTTTGCTTAAAGCCACTTCAGGGCCTCGTTAATCACCTGTTTGAATGTATTTTTATGTACAGCCTACTACCATTATGTACAAATACTTCGATTCAATCGCAGGCATCATGACTATTCCGAAAGACGCATGCATCAGGCTCATGCCCGATGACGTGCCCAAGCAATGGTACAACCTTGCGGCCGACCTCCCCGAGCCCGTGGCCCCTCCGCTCAACCCTACCACCGGCAAGCCCGCCACTCCCGAGGACTTCGCGCCCATCTTCTGCAAGCCCATCATCGAGCAGGAAGGCTCCACCAAGAGGTTCATCGACATACCCGAAGAGGTCAGGGAGCAGCTCGTCTACCTCAGCCGCCCCTCCTATCTCCAGAGGGCCTATCATCTGGAGAGATACCTGAAGACCCCTGCGAAGATCTACTTCAAGAGGGAGGACATGAGCCCCCTCGGAAGCCACAAGGGGAACACCGCCCTGGCTCAGGCATACTACAACGCCGAGGCAGGCATCCACACCCTGACCACCGAGACCGGCGCAGGACAGTGGGGGACCGCCCTTTCCATGGTCTCCAACATGTTCGACATCGACACCACGGTCTTCATGGTCCGCGGGAGCTTCGACCAGAAGCCTTTCAGAAAGACACTGATGAACATGTACGGGGCGAAATGCTACGCATCCCCCAGCGAGTACACCGAGTTCGGGAGGAAGATCCTCAAAGAGCACCCGGACACCTCAGGCTCCCTGGGGATCGCCATCTCCGAGGCATGCGAGCTTGCAGTGAATGACCCTAACACCTGCTACTCTCTCGGAAGCGTGCTCAACCACGTCATGCTCCACCAGACCGTCATCGGGATCGAGACGCTGGAGCAGATGAAGATGGCCGAGATCGAGCCGGACTACATGATCGCCTGCGCCGGAGGCGGGTCCAACTTCGCCGGGTTCACATTCCCCATGATCGCCGAGAAGATCAAGGGAAAGAGCGATTGCCAGATCATCGCCGTCGAGCCGAAGGCGTCCCCGTCTCTCACCAAGGGGGAGTACAAGTACGATTACGGAGACACCGCAGGGATGACGCCCCTCATCATGATGTACACCCTGGGCCACGACTTCATCCCCAAGGCGATCCACGCCGGAGGCCTCAGGTACCACGGGATGGCTCCGCTGGTGTCCGCCGCCTACAGGCAGGGGTACGCCACGGCGGTCTCCTACGACCAGCCCGACACCTTCCAGGCCGGAGTGACCTTCGCCCGCACCGAGGGCATCGTGCCCGCTCCCGAGTCCTGCCATGCGGTCAAAGCCGCGATCGACAAGGCCCTGGAGTGCAAGGCCACCGGCGAGGAGAAGACCATCGTGTTCTGCCTGTCCGGCCACGGGCTCATCGACCTGTACGGGTACCAGCAGTTCATCGAGGGGACCCTCCCCTCGTCTTCCGTGAACTGAGCGCGGAAGGCCCCTGTCCTCAAAAGACAGGGGCCTCCGGCCACCTTCACCCTTTTATAATCCTGCTTTCTACTTCGGCCCGATGGCAGGAATTCTTGTGGACGACATCGTGGAGGTCCGCGACCAGACCGAGGGCAGCAGGCTCTACAACAAAGGCAACTTCGGCTACCCGCGCAGCGGCGGAGGCGTCGACCTGGACCTCATAGAGGCCACCTTCCTGATGGAGAGCCGCAGGGTGGAGGTCATAGGCCCCGACGGGCCCATGACGTTCGACCAGATGTTCTGCCATTCGGCATCTGTCTTCGAAGGATTCGACATCAAGTACCTGGTCTACAGGGATCTGAGGCAGAGGGGATTCATCGCAAAGTACGAGACCGGCGACTACGACATCTCCGTGTTCCCCCGCGGGAAGTCCATGAGCAACTCCAGGCCGGAGTTCATGGTCAGGGCCGTTTCGGAGAGGGCCGCCATAGACATCTCCACCTTCATACGCGAGGCCGTGAGCACTGCCAAGAGGAAGAAGAAGCTCCTGTATGGGGTCTTGGACGAAGAAGGGGATGTGACATACTACATGATGTCCATGAGGGACCCTGCGGGGAAGGTGTTCCCCGAGCCGATCTCCGAGAAGCCCATGGGCAGGCTGATCCGCGACAGGGTGTTCGTCTTCGACCGCGGGCAGGCCGAGGCCCTGAGGGGCTACGGGTTCTACGGGAGGTCGTTCGTGGACGCGCTCCAGCTCTCTCTGATCGAGAGCTGCCATCTCGTCTCCAAGGGGCGCCTGTCCGTTCTGGACCAGAACGGGGAGAAGATGTCTTATGACGATCTGGTCGATTTCGGCGAGTCCATCCAGGACGAGTTCGGCATCCGTCTCCAGGTCTACTCCGACCTGAGGGAAAGGGGGCTCGTGGTCAAGACCGGGTTCAAGTACGGAACTCATTTCAGGGTATACCAGGAGTCTCCGGACGATTGTCATGCCAGATATCTGGCTCACGCGGTGACCGACGAGGGCATCAGGATGTGGCCCGAGATCTCCAGGACCGTCAGGCTGTCCGGCGGCGTGAAGAAGGAGATCCTCTTCGGCCGCGTCAGGAAGAACGACGTGGACTATCTGGAGTTCAGATGGTTCAAGCC
>CAVICI010000087.1:0-5808 GCA_963640995.1 Dialister hominis
GCATCTTGGGCATAGTTTAAAAGGACGGACGGTTGTCGTCGGTGCATGGCAGATCTCCACGACCGCTGGGTGGCTGAGAGGAGGAACGAGCACTACTACAAGCTCGCCAAGAAGCTGAACTACCGCTCCAGGGCATCCTTCAAGCTCATCCAGATCGACAACCGCTTCGGGATCTTCAAGCCCGGGGACCACGTGGTTGACCTGGGGGCCTGCCCGGGCGGATGGCTGCAGGTGGCGCAGGAGCGCACCTGGCCCAACGGGAAGGTCATCGGCGTGGACCTGAGGTACATCAAGCCGCTGGATGGAGTGGAGACGATCATCGGAGACATCACTCACGACAGCACCATGATCGAGCTCATGGACAGGTTCGGGGGGAAGGCGGACGTGGTGCTGTCCGACATGGCCCCGAACATCGCCGGCCATTACTCCATGGACCATGCCAGGTCGATCAACCTCTGCATGTACGCCGTGGACGTCTGCGACCGCATCCTGAAGAAGGAGGGGAAGCTCGTGATGAAGGTGTTCATGGGCGACATGTTCGATTCCCTCATCAGGGAGCTGGAGAAGAGGTTCCAGTCCGTGAAGGTCCATTCTCCGGATGCCTCGAGGGACACCTCTTCCGAGGTCTACGTGATCTGCCAGGGCTACTACGCCAAGTCCGGCATATCCCTGAAGAAGCCGGAGGTCGAGGCCAAGGAGCCCGAGTTCAAGGCCAAGGGATGCAACTTCTGATCCCGGGTCAGTCCCTCAGATGGGTTATCGGGACCACGTAGACGCCGTCCGGGCGCCTGTAGGATCCGGCGGCGGTGCCGCATACGACGCACATGAACTTCGGAAGGGGGAGGCCGTCGTTCTCGAACCTCTTCCTGAGCTTCAGCATATTCTCGGCCGCTTCGTCTACCTGACCCTCGCCGAGCTTGATTTCCACGGCACCGTATTCCCCCTCGTAGTTCTGGATAATCGCGTCTATCTCCTTCCCGCGGTCGTCGCGGTAATGGCTCACAGATCCGCCGTGGGATTCAGCGTATATGCGCAGGTCGCGAAAGCACATGGACTCGAACATGGGCCTGTACGTTCTCAGGTCGGCCATGAGATCCTTCGGCGTCAGCTCCAGCGCGGCGATGCTCAGAGACGGATCCACGAGATGGCGCTTCGGGTTCTTCGCCATGCGGACAGACGGGCGGGCGTCGAAGCTGAGCGCGGGCTGGTTGTCCACGACGAACACGCGCTCCAGAGCGGACATGTAAACGGGGACCGTCTGCTCCGAAAGGCCCGACTTGCTGTTCCGCATTCCGGAGCCGTCGTCTTCTGCATTCCGGGTGTCCTCCGACAGGGCGCTGTTGCTGACGATGCCGCTCTCGTTGCGCGCGAGGGCCCTCACCAGCGCCCTCATCTTGGCTTCGTTGCGGTCCGCGCCGTCCAGGACGGACGCGCTGCGTATGGCCTCTGCGAGGTAGCCGCGGGAGTACCGGACGTACTGCTTCTCGGAAAGCCCGATGGCCATCGGCCAGCCTCCGCGCACGGTGAGGCCCACGAGCTTCTCCAGGGTGTTCCGGGAAGGCTCGTCTATGCCGAATCTCCCGTCGAAGAGGCCGGACAGCGACACGGTGCCCTTGGAATCTCCCGACTCGAAGAGGGACATCGGACGCATCCTGACCGTTCCGATGCGCCCGGTGCCGTCATGCATCACGCCTTTGGAGGCAGGCGTCGACGATCCCGTCAGGATGAACCTGCCTTTCTCTGTCGATCTGTCAGTGATGCTCTTCGCAGTATCCCATATCCTCGGGCATCCCTGCCACTCGTCGATGAGGCGCGGTTCCGGGCCGTCGAACGCCGAGCGGACATCGGTCTGGGCTTTCACGTAGTTGAGATGGTTGTCTGCAGGATCGTCGAGGCCGAACGCGCTCTCGGCCCTGCTGAGCCCCGTCCAGGTCTTGCCGCAGGCTCTGGGCCCCTCGATGCACACCGTTCCGTACATGCCCATTTTCATGTCCAGTTCCTTTTCGATCAGCCTGGGGCGGTATCCTTCGGGCTTCATGCTCATGACTGGCTGCAACGCGTTCCGGGTATATGTCATGGCGTATGTATCATCAGAAATCTTCAATGGCAAACATATGAAATCTTCATTAGCTATCATCATAAATCTTCACTGATTTATTCGCATGGGCAAGACGTCTGGGTCTGTAACGGATGCTCTCAGAAAAGATCTCTATATGCGCCCGTCTGCAGAGGTCGCCCGGACATTCATCGCGAGCCTTATGTCCTCGTTCCCTGTACCCGCCTTCATGACTCCGACGAAGATCGTCTGCATAGGCTGGAACTACCGTTCTCACGTGAAGGAGCTCGACTCCGATTATCCCGAGTTCCCGACGGTGTTCCTCAAGCCTCCGAGCTGCCTTATCGGCAATGGGGACGACATCGTCATACCGGAAGGGGTGACGAACGTGCAGCACGAGGCCGAGCTCGCGCTGGTGTTCGGGACCAGGTGCAAGAACGTGTCCGAGGAGGACGCCATGTCGCACGTGTCCCATCTGGCTGCGTTCAACGATGTGACCGCCAGGGACATGCAGTCGGAGGCCCGCAGGGCAGGGAACACATGGGACCTCAGCAAGGGGATCGACACCTTCGGGGCGATGTCGGATCCCGTGCCCATAGAGTCCGTGGGCGACCCTCAGGACCTGGGGATCGAGCTGACCGTCAACGGGGAGGTCAGGCAGTCCGGGCGCACTTCGGACATGATATTCTCCCTGCCGTTCCTCGTGTCCTACGTGTCGAGGTTCATGACGATGGAGCCCGGAGACGTCCTGATAACGGGGACTCCGGAAGGAGTGTCGGAGATCAGGCCCGGAGACACCGTGGTCGTCAGGATCGAAGGCGTCGGGGAGCTGACGAACCGCGTCGTCTGAGATATTACGTGCATTTATGGCAGATGTTTCTGGAAATCCCATGCAGAAACGGCAGGAAATTCCAGATTGCCGGGCCCATCATCTTGCGGCGCGGTCCATCATCGATCCTTCGGCTTCCTCGACGATTCCCCGGATCTTCCATGCCATGCAAAGCGGCAGCGACACCACATCCCCGTTCTTCGGAGGGCTCTTGGATAGCACCACTGCCTTCGATGGCGAATATGCATCTATGTATGCCTTCAGGCTGACCGCCCTGATTTTGCTGCCGGACTTCACCTCGACAGGCACGACGCACATCCCGGAGGACACGAGGAAGTCCACCCCGTGCTTCCCTTTCCGCCAGTAGAACGGCTCCTTCCCGAACGCGGACACGATCTCGTTCAGGACGAAGCTCTCGGCCACGGCTCCGCGCCAGTCCGAGTCCGTGTTCTCCTTCAGGTCGTCGTACATGAGCATCGCGAGCTTGGCGTCCATCATCCTGCACATCAGGCCGCAGTCGCAGACGTACAGCTTGAACCGCGAGCCGTCTGCGGACTCGGCCAGAGGGGCCAGGGGTCTCTCCGTGCAGGCGATGCGATGGACAAGGCCGGCAGATGACAGCCACGCGACGGCCTCTTCCAGGTCCCTGCCGCGCCCCTGCCCCTGCACGCCGCTGTAGAAGAAGCGGCCGTTCTCCTTGGCCAGCTGCTCGGGCACCGACGTCCACACCCTGTTGACCTTCATGGCCATGTCGTCGGGCACGTGCTTCAGGAAGTCGGCGGCATAGGCGTTGAGGATGTTGTCCTGGACCTTCATGACCTGGACCTCGTCGTGCGTTCCGACCCAAGTCCGGACCGCTTCGGGCATGCCGCCGACGAACAGGTACTTCCTGTACTCGTCGTCCAGCTCGGCCAGGACGGCATCGGAGACGTCAGGGTAGGAGCCGTCCGCGTTGCCGGACAGCATCTCCCTGCCGTTGGCGACCAGCCATTCCCGGAAGTCCATGGGCCTCATGGCCAGCATGTCCACCTTGCCGACCGGGTACGATGCCTTGTCTGCCAAGAGGACTCCCAGAAGGGAGCCGGCGGCGATCACGTGGAGCCCGGGCATCTCTTCGCAGAAGTACTTCAGCGAGGCGATGGCCTCGGGACATGATTGGATTTCGTCGAGGATCAGGAGCGAGGATCCTTCCTCGAGGGGGGCTCCGAACATGGACGAGAGGTCCCTGGCGATCCTCGAAGGGTCGAGGTCCTTCTCGAACGCCTTCTGCGCGTTCTTGGAGCGCTCCAGGTCGATGTACAGGACGTTCTCGAAGCTCTCGCTGCCGAACTCCTTCAGGAGGTAGGTCTTCCCGCATTGGCGGACCCCGCTGACCATCAGGGGCTTCCTCGAAGGGCTGTCGCGCCATTCTGACAGCGCTTCCATCGCTCTGCGCCACATGATGGAAGCATCGGGTCGGAAATATATGTGGATATTGTCATAGATTTCTGGAAATCCCGTGCATAAATGGCAGGAAATTCCAGATGCCCCGGTTCAGCAGAACCTGACCTTCTTCGTGGCATCGAGGAACAGCTCCGTGGACCAGAACCATGTCTCGTTCTCGTCCGTTATCATCCGGGCGACATCTTCTCTGGCGAGATCGAAGTCCACCTCGCGGATCCTGTCTTCCAGCATCCTCGCGATCTCCTGCTCCCCGAGGGCTGAGCCGGGCTCTACGCACCCTACGTTGATCAGCTTGCTGCGCAGATGCTCCAGGTTGGCGGGGACATCGCGGCCGATATAGAACAGGTAGTCGTAGAAGTCCCTGCCCTTGACGCGGTTGCTCCACTTCCGGCATAAGATCGCCGCGATCTTGCTGGCAAAGAGGGTCGGCATGTCGTACAGGTTGGCGAAGTACGGGTATGGGGTGCTCCCCATGAGCCTCTCGTACCTTGCGTGTCCGGGCGGGTTCGTGTCGATCTCGATCTTCACCTTGGTCAAATCCGACGGGACGATGTGGTCCAGAGCGGAAGATCCCGGGGCGATCAGAGTGCCTAGCATCCGCGTGCTCCCGACGATGTGCGCGGTCTTTATCGGAGATTCTGATGCCTTCGAGCACGGGCGGAACTCTATCTCGAAGCCCTGCGACTTCAGGGCGCGGATGATGCCGGGCGCATACTTGTCGAAGGAGAATCCTGGATCGGGCTCCATCAGGGCGAAGCCGAGGTCTTCCGAGAACCTGTTCAGGCCGTGGAACAGCCTTAGCGATGTGCCCCCGCAGAATGCCGCGGCATCGAAGAAGCCGCTGCGTGCGAGGCCGTAGACGGTTGCCTCTTGGACGCGTTCCTTGATCAGGTTCTTCAGCATCTCCGGAGAATCGAACGCCTCATCCACAGATATCGCCCTCCAGGTCCAGATACTTCTTCAGCAGGCTGACGTTGGTCGACCTGAAGCAGCCTGCGAGCCGGCCTATCATCGCCCTGTCCAGTCCGAGGACGTCGTCCTGATCGAGCCTCATGTCCTCGAAGAGCATCGCTTCCATCTCCTTCACGCTGGACACCGGCGGCTTGGTGTACAGCCTGTCGCAGAGCGCTTTCTCCCTGGTCGCGATGCGGTATGTGTAGGTCTTGTAACGGATCTCTTCGACTCCCAGATGGAATGCGTGCGGCGACGTGTCCCTGTAGGCGTAGGTCCCGAAAGCGTTCCTGTACACCTTCTTCTTCCCGGTGGCGTATGTGGCGCAGGTGAACGCGAACACGGTCTCGGGGATCATGTTGTGGTAGGCGAGAGCATAGTCGAAGGACAGATACGACGGCGACCGTATCGCCTGGGCCAGGAGGTGCCCGGGAGTCGAAGGGTCCGACTCATAGAGCCCTCTGACGACCTTCGTGTACTTCCCGTCCCGCACGAGCCTCTGGAGCTTGCATGCGGGATTGGAGTAATC
>CAVICI010000088.1:0-5729 GCA_963640995.1 Dialister hominis
AGAGGAGAGATCGTCGTTCAGCACCTTGGCGACGATGTCGATGTCGACATCCTCTACGCCTATCCTGCCCCACCACTTGCCTATGTCCTTCACTGGGTAGTTGGCTATGATGTACTCGCGGCAGACGGATTCGAACCTTATGCCGAGGCGCGTGCGGATGGCATTCTGCACCGCAGTGAAGATTTCCCCCACGTCATTCATCCTAACGGCATACTCAAACCTATCAAGCACAAAGTAATGGAAATCGAGAATTGGCTCGGATATCGAATATGGGACACTACGGGGCTTCTTCATCAGCATGGGGTTCGGACGCTCCACCAGGCCCAGGCGTTCCAAAGTCCCAAGGTATCTGGAGCATAAAGGCTGTGGCATATCCAGTGCCGCGGCGATGCCCATCTGATCAGTCTTGCCATCAGCGATGCTGGCCATCAGTCCGGAATACGCCTCGAAAGGCTTTAGCTCCTGCATTATCGCATAAGGCTCATTGAGCAGAAGGTGTGGCGGTCCGAAAAAGCACGACTCCAGACACTTCCGGTACGTGCCCGCGTTCATCGAGACGTGATATTTCGGGATTCCGCCTACAGTCAGATAGACGCACATTTTGTCCCAATCGGTCATGTTCGGATGGAATTCTGCGCACTCGACACAGTCCATCGGCTTCAGCTCGCGCCTGGAACCAAACCTGCCGTAGAGAGGGTGCTCTGGATTCTCGACCATCGCCTTCATTGCAGAAACGGCCGAACCACAAAGAATCAAAGTTGTCTCAGTGTCACGAAGATCACGGTCGATGAAATGCTGGAAAAGAGATTCCGTACCCCCCTTTTCCAGAATGTATGGGAACTCATCGAAGACCACTACAAGACGATTGTCATGGCACAGATCCATTATTTTGTCCAAGGCTTCGACGAGCTTCGTCGGAGACATACGGGGTCCCAGGTTGCATCCATCTCCGAGATGCTTCGAGATTACATCCATCATGTATGCCGCATTTTCAGATTCACTGCGTTTGGTGAACTGGAAGTATAGAGAATCCTTTCCTTTGCAGAACTCCTCTAAAAGAGTGGATTTCCCTATGGCCCTACGCCCATAGAGAGCGTAGGTCTTCAATCCGGACATGGCGTACAACACCTCCAACTCCTCCAGCTCCTTTTTGCGTCCAATGAATGCAGACATCTTGCCACCTCTGAGTGATGGTACATTCGTATGCATTATCAGTTATATAATCACTTCATATGCAATTTTGGTTATACAGACTGTTTATATGCATTTTTGGTTATACAAATTTGCAAACTAAAAAACCTGCGAATTTGCCACTTTTGCAACTCAGGGAATCGGCCATTTTGCCACTTTTGCAACTCTACGATCCAAAGCAAGAACTATGATTCCAAAGAGCCAGCATCAAAGGAACAAGAGAAAAATGAGAAACGGTTTGGCCCGAGCACCGACGCCCGGGATCAGAGCCCTGCCCTGATGACCGATGCGATCTGCGACACTTCCTCGTCGGACATCCCGATAGTCGGGAAGAACACGGGGCAGTCGTATGCGGAGGCATCGAACGAAGGGATGTCCTCTATCGAAAGGCCCATCACCAATCCGAGGGACTGAGGGTGGCTGTCCCCGACCTTGAAATGTGTGTCGTATCTCGCGAGCGCGTCCAGCTCGTAATCGCCGGAGGCGATGACCCTGCACCCGCGCTTCATCATGAGCCAGGCAGACACGAGCCCGCGCTCGCCGTCCACCTTCGCGACGACCTTCCCCTGGCTTCCCACCGGGAGCCCGGCATGGCACCTGATGTAATCTCCGAAGACGAAGGCCCTGTTGTCGCGGACCTCCACGTAGAAGGTCACGTCCGGATCCGTAAGGTCCACCTTGACGCCCTTGTCCTCGTTGGCAAGGAATATGGCCGACCCGGCCTCCCTGCCGACGTCCATGCTCGTGTAGCCCTGAGACCCTTCCCTGCGGGCCCTGACCGCGAAGCTCTGGCCTTCGGAGAGGCGGGGAAGGGAGTATTCGGCGGCCTTCGCGCAGATGTCCTCCATGTGCGCGGAGGCGCATTCCTCCGCGACCGATATGGACCCTATGCCGAAGACCCTCCTCAGGGATGCTATCGCGGCATCGGTGTCCTCGGACTCCACGTAGAAGCGGGCGCCGTTCTTGTTGACCAGTGCCTCGACCCCGTCGCTCATCAGCATCGAGAGCATGTTCTCCCTGAGGATGTTCTCGAACTTCTTACGAACGGGAGCGCTCTTCAGACCTATCTCGGAATACCTGACAAGAAGGATAGACACAGGTCCGGCAACATCGACTTCGGATATAATGATAACCGGCAGGAACGGCCGGGCACCGACACGGATATAGATTAAGAGCAAAATGACGGCGCATGGATCCGGTCACGCTGATAGGCCTTCTCGTCATGGGCTCCGGAGCGGGCATACTGGGCTCGCTATTCGGCCTCGGAGGCGGAGTGATATTCGTCCCCGTCCTGATGATCGTTTTCGGCCTTGCGCCGACGGAAGCCGTCGCAATCAGCCTTATCGGAATCATAGCCGGATCGGTCGGAGCGTCCACCGTGTTCGTCGGGAAGGGGCTGTCCAACATCAGGCTCGGCCTGCTGCTGGAGATAACCACCGCCACAGGGGCCATAATCGGAGCTGTCGTTGCCACTTACCTGCAGGACTGGGTCCTGGTCCTGATATTCGCCGCCATCATGTTCTACAGCGGGTTCAGGATGATCGTCAACCCGGAGAAGGTCATAGAGCCTGGAGAGGGCTCGGACAGCTGGAGGTGCTTCCGTTACAGCGACGAGGCTATGGGCGAATCCATAAGCTACGAGATCCAGAACGTCAAGGGCGGGATGGCCATTTGCACGTTCGCGGGGATGGCGTCGTCCATGACGGGCGTCGGAGGCGGGGCGATAAAGGTCCCCCTGATGAACCTGTACATGCATGTTCCCATGAAAGCCGCCAGCGCCACCAGCAGCTACATGATCGGGATAACGGCATTCTCCGGCGCGATAACGTACTTCTTCGCGGGCGAGGTCCTCCTGGAGTATGCCGCAGGGGTCGCCATCGGAGCGTTCATCGGATCGGTGCTGGGCACGCATTTCGCCCGCAGGCTCAACGCCAAGCACCTCAGGAAGTACTTCTCGGTGGTCCTGTTCTTCATGGCGACGCTGGTCCTCCTGCAGACCGCAGGGGTGATCTGATGGACATGAACCGCTCCACGTCGCTGATGCTTCGTGCGGGGATCTATGTCGGGCTGGCTGTGTCGCTCATAGGGCTGATCATGTCGATGTCGGACATGGGCGACAGGGTGCTGTGGCTCGGGATGCTCATCCTGATCCTGTCCCCGTTCCTCGGGATCGTCGTGACGATGGTGTCGCTGGTCATCCAGAAGGACTGGCGCTGGGCCGCAGTGGCTGCCGCCCTGATATGCATCACCGCGACCGGGGCCCTGCTGTCGATATGATAAGGGACCGGCACGGGCTCCTGCCCGAGGCAGCCGATTACCCCCGAATAAAAGTGCATCTTTCTACTCATTACCCCCGAATAAAAGTGCTAAATAATCATGCTGGCATCTGCAATCATGAAGAGGAAGATCGAGGAGGACCTGAAAGCTTGGAAGGCTGAGCCTTGCAGGAAGCCTCTGATCGTCATGGGCTGCAGGCGGGTCGGGAAGACCCACTCGATACGCGAGTTCTTGGAGTCCGGCTACGAGTCCCATGTCGAGATCGACCTCGAAAAAGACCGTAATGCTCGCATGATGCTGTCCGGCAGCCTCGATACCGAAGCCGTCATCGGAGATCTTATCGCATCGGCCGGAATGGAGATGGTGCCAGGGAAGTCCGCGGTATTCCTCGACGGGATCCAGGCCTGCCCGGAAGTGCTCCCCTTCATGAGCCAGGCAGGGAACAGGGGATTCGACATCATCGCTTCGTGCTCCTTCGCTGACGGGACGCCATAGCATGAGGGCACCGGTGCCACGAGCTCCCTCAAGAGCTGCGCGGACACCATGGTCTTGCATCCGATGGACTTCGAGGAATACTTATGGGCCATGAAGGTCGATCAGAGAGTGATCGACCACGCCAGAGAATGCATCATGAGCCGTTTGCCCATCGACGGATTCTACCACAGGATCCTCAGGAACCATTTCCTGAGGTTCCTGATAGTCGGCGGCATGCCCGAAGCCGTCAGGGCCTACTGCGAGACGACAGACTACTGCGAGGCCAAAGCTGCCATAAAGGGCATCCTGAAAGCTGTCAGGACGGATGCGGGTAAGTACTCCGGAGGGAAGGCTGACAAGAAGAAGATAATCGCCTGCATGGAATCCATACCGTCTCAGCTGGAATCCGGGAAGCGCAGGTTCCTGTTCCAGGACATAGAGGCGGGCTCCGGAGGCAGGCGCAGGTACGAAGAAGCGTTGGACTGGCTCATATCTGCAGGGATCGCCTGCAGATGCAACAACCTCAAGAGCATAGATGCCCCGCTGCCCCAGAGCCTGAAAGAGAAGATGTTCAAGATGTACATGTGCGACACCGGCCTCCTGCTCGGCCTCATGGACAGCTCCGTCCCAGGATCGATAATTCTCTCGGACCCGTTCTCATGCAACGGAGCGGTCATGGAGAACGCCGTCGCATCCGCGCTCGTGAAGAAAGGCTATCCGCTATGCTACTACGCGAAGGAGAAGAGCACATTGGAGATCGGCTTCGTGACAGGCGGCTGCCCGGTCCAGCTGATAGATGTCAGGTCAGAGAAGGACAGGCGGTCGAAATCGCTGAGCACGCTCCTGTCGGAGAAGGGCCGCGACTTCATCGGGTTCAGGATCTGCGACGGAAATGTGGAAGCGGATGACAGCGGAGCATTGCGCCTGCCTCTGTACGGGGCATGCTTCCTGCCTGAGTGCCCATAGATTACTCGACAGAAGTGAAAGCTCCCTGTGCTCGCGCCGACTGTCCGAGAGGTTAGCTTATCTTGTATCCCTGCTTCCGCGCCTCTGCAAGCAGAAAGCGTGGTGCGAAATGATCAGCGAATGGGAGAAACTTGAAGCTCTGTCCAAAGACGAGCTCATAATCGAGCTTATGAAGGAACGTACAGCTCATCGTGAACTGAATCGTGCTCTCCGTTCCCTGATAGAACTGGACTACCCTTCTGATAAGGTGCTTCCTATCTATTCAGATGATGACGATCCAGATTATGGCTATGCCTCCAAAGATTGGCTTTCGAAGATTGCGACATATGCATATCACAATTCTACCGACAGGGACTCGTTCAGTTTTTCTGATTTGAGATCTTATGGACTGTCCGATGATATGGCCGATGCCGCATACCTCCTGCTTCGTCAGAAGGGCGTCATCGATGACAATTCCCGTGATCTGAATGAGTGGTTCTAACGGATCATTCTTTCATTCATAAAGCATAATCATGAAGAGCAGAGAGTCGAAACGGATTCTATTTCCAAAGCACGTGAGATCCGTGGATCTTCGGCGTGTTACGCCAGCCGAACTGACGCTGACAAGAATGTTCGCATGAAAATCATGCATGGATATGATGGACGTGATGTCTATTCCGACAATCCTCGACAACCGTTTATCTTTCCTTCGTGATTCTGTGAATCAGAACATGAAGGGGTGAGAAAGAAATGAAAAGCGAATGGGAGAAGCTGGAAGCTCTGTCTAAGGATGAACTCATTATCGAGCTTGTCAAGGCACGCCGCGCTATGCGCAATATGTG
>CAVICI010000089.1:0-5677 GCA_963640995.1 Dialister hominis
GCCATGGAGAGGAAGATAACATCCAAGATGGAGCAATGGAGGAATTCCGAGGATCGGAAGCCCCTGATGATCATGGGCCCGAGGCAGGTAGGCAAGACCTATTCTGTGATGGAGTTCGCCAAGTCCCGTTTCGGCAGCTATGCGATGTTCAATTTCCAGGAGTCTCCAGAGCTCCACAGGATCTTCGACGGGGACCTGAGCCCCCGCGGCCTTCTGAAGGAGCTGTCCGCATACTCTCAGGAGACGATCACCGACGAGACCCTGGTCGTTTTCGACGAGATCCAGGAATGCAATCGTGCGGTCACTTCCCTCAAGTACTTCGCCGAGAAGCTGCCGAGCCAGCCTGTAATAGCGACAGGGAGCCTCCTCGGACTCGCGCTCGGCCGTCAGGATGCAGGCTACGGGCGCTCGTTCCCCGTGGGGAAGGTCGGGGAGGTCCAGATGCATCCGATGGACCTGGAGGAGTACGCCTGGGCCACGGGCCGGAGGGCCCTTGCGGATTCCGTTCGCACGCATTTCGACAGCATGTCGGAGATGCCGCTCCACGACACCGCCCTGGGGATGTACCGCGAGTACCTTGCGGTGGGCGGGATGCCCGAAGCGGTCTCCGCATTCGTCCGCACAGGCGATCCGAACGCAGTCCTGGCCGTCCAGAGAGGGCTCAACGACAGCCTTCTCGGGGATATAGCCAAGCATTCGGGGCCTTCGGACACGATGGTCAAGACGATCCGCACATGGAACAGCATGGTGTCGCAGCTGATGAAGGACAATCTGAAGTTCCAATACAGCAAAGTGGCTTCCGGCGGCCGTTCCTCCAGCTATTCCGCATCCGTGGACTGGCTGACGGCGGCAAGGGTGGTCGACCGCTGCGACATGGCGACCGAACCGACTGCTCCTCTCTCAGGCTTCGCAGACGGGTCGTCGTTCAGGCTCTTCATGGCCGACACCGGCCTGCTCTGCTCGAAGGCCGAGGTGCCTTTCAAGTCGGTCGTGTCCGGAAGGGCGCCCGACAGGTTCAGAGGGGCGATGGCCGAGAACTATGTCTCGCAGGCTCTGACGGCCAACGGGTTCCGGACGTACTATTGGAGCCCGGACCAGTACACCGAGGTGGACTTCCTCATCCAGGGCTCGGACGGGGAGGTCGTGCCGATCGAGGTGAAGTCAGGGGACCGCACGGATTCCAAGAGCCTTGCGAAGCTCAGGAAGAAGTGTTCGCCCAAGTCTGCCATAAGGCTGTCCTCCGAGAACTTCGGCCATGAGGACGGCCTCTACAGCATACCTCTCTATGCAGCGTTCTGCATCGATGGCGGGTGGGCGGAGAAGGCCGAGGGAGATATCTCAGCAGGACATCCCTGATGCGGACTGCTGGAATGTCATGGCCTGCCGGCCGGCGGAAGCTATCCTGCCCTGCAGGTCCTCGAACATCGCGCGCGTCGCGTCAGCGCCGCCGGCATCGAACACCAGGACGCCGCCGTCATTGCAATGGACGACGATCACAGGCCCCGGGCCGTTGTGCACCGCCAGGCTGTACGTCCCGAACTCGGCGTTGCGGAAGCTCCCGGCAGACACCTTGCTGCTGGCGAACCCTCCGATCCTGGTGCCTGCGTCGAAGCTCTCGCGGAGCTCCGCCGACTCGATGTCGACGTATGCGACGGTCTTGTGCATCATCGTGGCATCTATCACGAGGGAATCGTCCTCGAGGCGGGCGTCCACATGGCCGGAGCACATCAGGACCGCGATCGAGGCGACGATGACTATGGCGATCGCTCCGACGACGGCAGCCACAGTCTTCCTGAACTTCCTATATGATGCGGCATCGGTCCCGCGAGACACCTTCGCGGAGACGTTCGCTCCCGCCTTTATCGCTTCGCAGAGCGACTCGGTGTACTCCGCATCGACGGAGTTGAACACCGCGACCTTGTCCTTCCCGTAGCGGACCAGGACGAACTTACCGATGCGGGAGTCTCCCGCGTAGGTGTAGCACGGGAACTCTGCGTTCTTGAAGTCCCCCGAGCCCTTCTTGGTCCCGCAGTAGCCCCATATCTTGAGGCCCGGCTTGAAGGAGTCCCTGCATTCCACTGCGGTGACCGAGCTCAGCGGGATGTCGAGGCTGACCATGAGGGCCTTGACCTTCAGGCACCCGTCTTTCACTTCCGCCTTGGCGCCTTCCGTCTTCATGAACGGGACGAGGAGCGCCGCCGTGGATGCTATCATCAGGACCGTGTACAGGATCAGTCCGATCCGCCCTGTGGCCAGCAGCGCTATCAGGACGATGTTCGCCAGGATGTAGGCCAGAACGCCCAGTGCTATGCGGGCTCCGTCGCTCATGATGACGGTTATCTGATGTCAGGATAAAAACGGCATGCTCAGGTCTTGCCGAGCATCCAGTCGATGGCGTTCGCCACCTTGATGCCGTCGAACGTGCCCAGGTTGAAGCGGTCGAGGGTCAGCACGGTCTTGGGGAAGTTGTCCCTGATGGATTCCAAGGAACGGAGCTCGCGCTCCTTCGTCTCATCTGACATGACTGTCATCGCCACCTGGTAGTATTCCACCTCGCTCCCTTTGATCGCGATGAGATCGATTTCCTTTCCGCGGTACGATCCGGTCCTGACCGTCCAGCCTCTGCGGACCAGCTCCAGGAACACCGCGTTCTCCAGCGGCCTGCTCATGTCATCCGTGCCGGACCCCTTCAGGGCCATGTACCTCATCCCCAGGTCCGAAGCATAGTACTTGCCGTTGGTGGACAGCAGCTTCTTGCCCGCGATGTCGTATCTCTCGGAGCGGCAGAACAGCTGTGCCGACTCCATTGCGGCCACGTACCTGTCCACCGTGCCCGGGCTCAGCCCCGTTCCTTTCGAGATGGCCGCTATGTTCGTTATGTTCCCTATGTTCGAATAGAGAAACCTGGCGATGGAGCGGATCCTGCCCACGTCATCGGTCTTCAGCCTCGACAGGACATCTTTCACCAGGACAGTGTCGAACACGCCCTCCAGGTACCCGAGGCTGTGCTTCTCTCCCCTGTCGGGGTCGGTGTCCGGAAGGCCGCCGTACTTGAGGAACTGGGCGAACCTGCCGTCGGCATCGCCGGGATGGAGCTCCAGGAATTCTCCGAAGGACAGCGGGAGCATCCCGATCTCGATGTACCTTCCGGACAGGTGGGTGGCAAGGTCTGTGGACAGCATGTCGGAGTTCGATCCTGTGATGTACACGTCGAAGTTCTTCGCGGCCTCCAGCGAGGCCACGATCAGCTCCCACCCTTTGACGTTCTGTATCTCGTCCAAGAGGATGTAGACTATTCTGTCTCCGGGAAGCTCCCTGAGCCTGTCGCGGAGGCTGTCGGAGGAGATCATATCGTAGCCTTCGAAGGTCTCGAAGTTCATGTGGAATATGCAGCCGTCCTCCACGCCCTCGGCCCTCAGGTCATCGATGAACTGCTCCATGAGCGTGGATTTGCCGCATCTGCGCATTCCGGTGATGACCTTCACGACTCCTGTCGCGCCTTTCGAAGCGTGAAGCTGCGCCAGATACCCCGATCTTCTCACGGTCCCGTCCATGGGCATGTCCACGAGTCTGGAATATTAATCAATTGCGCTGAATATTTTCGCATATTCTGAAATATTATCCATTACGCTGAATATTTTCGCACGTTCGGATCCGAGACGGTGGCTTGTCCTTGACCATATCGTCGAGGAACGCGGCTGCGAACAGAGGATAGTGCTCGATGCCTTTGGGATCCACGGAGATGTCCGACCTCTCCAGCATGATCGAGCGCTGGAACCTCGGGTCTTCTACGGTCTTGTTCAGCGATGCGGCCTCGCGGTCCTTCCCCGATTTGACCTCTATCGCGGCCACCTCCCTCCCGAGGTCCAGGACGAAGTCGATCTCCATCCGCCCCGGGTTCTTCCTGTTGAGGTAGCAGCAGGGCCTGCGCCCGATCTTCGCGATGCATTCGGCGACGGCGTTCTCCATCAGGGCGCCCTGGCTGAACCGGTCGTCTTTCTCGACGATAGCCGTCCTGGCGCCCGGGCCGAGCATGCTCGTCAGGAGCCCCGTGTCCGACAAGTATATCTTGAAGTTGGACGGGTCGGCGTTCATCGCCGAGGGGAACGACACCGACCTGAGCATATGGCAGGCGTTGGCCATCCCGGAGTTCTCCATCCACAGCATGGCGTTGGCGTATGTGCGCTGGCCGTTCCTGGAACCGCCCTCGCCCAGACGCGACCACATGAACTTCTTGTTGGCTTCCGACAGCTGGAGGGGCACGGATTCGAAGCACTTCCTTATCTTCAGGGCATCGGAGCCGCTGCTGTACTTCGCCACGTCAGCGTAGAACGAATCGATGATGTCGGATTGGATCGATGCGACCTCGGCATGATCCCTCTTGGCCGCGAACGATGCCACGGCTTCCGGCATGCCGCCGACTGTCAGGTACTCGTCGAACCGGTCCAGGTACGCGGATGCGACGGCTTCTCCCATAGGCTGCTTCGCGCGGATGCATTCCCTGATCCCGGAGACGGCATCCTCAGGATATCCCAATGCCCAGAGGTACTCCTCGAAATCCATTCCGCGCATGGTCTTGTGCTCGACGTATCCTGCCGGCATGAGCGCGGTCGGGTCCTTGAACTCTTTGGACGGCACATCGATAAGGGATCCGGATGCGGCCACGTCGAACCTCCCATCGATGGTGAACTGCTTCAGGGACATCCTCGCGCGGGGACAGGACTGGACCTCGTCCAGGATGATCAGCGTCTCTCCGGCCACCGGCGTCCACTCGGGGCCTCTGGCCGTGGCGTATCTCACTAAGGAATCCACGTCCACGGAGCGGCGGAACTGGTCGCACAGCCCCTTGTCATCGCTCAGATCGAAGTAGAGGCACCGCGGATAGGTCTTGCCGAACTCCTTGAGGATTGACGTCTTCCCGGTCTGGCGCTGGCCCTTCAGGAGCAGGGACTTGTGGCCGTCGCGAGCCTTCCATTCCAGGAGCTCGTCCATCATCTTCCGTCTGAGCATGGTCGGGAGTCGTTTGGTCGATATATAAAGATGTGCGTTTTTCAGCTGAATTCGTTGTAAAAATGTGCGTTTTTCAGATAATCGAAGGGGCCCGCCCCGTCCGGAGACGGGCCGGGCTGTTGGAAAAGAATCAGTGCCAGACCTTGTGGCCGGGCTCTGCGCTGTGGTACTTCCCTGTCATCGATTCCACGATGACCTCGAAGACTCCTGTGGGCGCGACCGAATGGGGGTTGATGGGGTCCGCTTTCCTTTCGGGAGTGAGCTTGTCCACCGTCGCGCGGAGGATCTTGGCCTTGGTCTCGTTGTCCTCGATCCTGACGATCTTCCCTCTGATGATGACGGACTCGTACAGCGAAGTGGTGTTGCAGCCGTTGTCCCCGCATCTCTCGAATCCCTGCTCCTCCACGACGGTGAAGCAGCACTTGGGGTCCCTGTCGATGTTGGACGCCTTCTCTCCGACCTTCCTGCCGTGGAAGAAGATCCTGCCGTCCAGGACCACGTAGTTCACAGGCGTCCCGTAGGGGTATCCGTCGGCTCCGGTCGTGGAGACGACCGCGTACCTTGCCCTGTCAAGGAGGGCTTTCATCTGCTCCTCGGTGAGAGGATACTTCTGCATGTTGGGCTCCATGCGAGGGAAAACGGGCTGTTAGGTATATCGAAGTTGCGG
>CAVICI010000090.1:0-5511 GCA_963640995.1 Dialister hominis
AGACCTGCCAGTACGGCGTCACGATCACTCTCCCCGACGGGAAGAGCGGGAGCATAGTGATAACCAGGTCCGGATACACCCTCGTAGAATGGCAGGGCGCGGACGGGACCGTCTACCTCCCCGGAGCAGAATACACAGTCACGTCCGACGTCGCGTTCACCGCTGTCTGGAAGGCCTCAACGTCGCCCGGAGGGGACGATGACGACGACCCCTATGTGCCCGACACGACTCCGGAGACTCGCGGCGGCAGCGATGCGGAAACCGGCACTTCCGTCGCGGCAGTGGCCATAGCGGCCGGATGCGCCGCCGCGCTCCTGGTGCTCCTGGCGATGCTCGGAAGGGCCGGGTCCAGGGACTGAGGCTCAAACACAGGCGCTCTGTCCGAAGGGGCGGGGCGCCTCCTTTTCCGTACCGTTGTGTCCGGCATGATGAGAATGCATTGTCCAGAAGCTCGGCAACAGCCGTAATTATCGGGGCGGGATCTTCGCAATCGCGTCTCGGGCCTTCGCGCGGATCTGTTCCGCTCCTTCCCCATCGCCCTCAGGACCTCTCCCCTCGCCCAGGGCACCGTGTCCTCGTACTCCGCCCTGTCGAAGGACAGCTCCTCAGGGAGCTCGGAGAACAGGCGGGACTCCATCTCGCAGTCCTCGGACACTTTCCCTTTCAGGATCGCGGCGCATACGTCGCAGTATCCTATGTCCCTCATAGCGACCGCCTCTATCGAGTACCCCGACTCCTCCATGGACTCGCGGACGCAGGCCTGCTCCGAGGTCTCCCCGGCCTCCACATGCCCTCCGGGCATCTCCCAGCCTTTCCTCTTCGGATGCCAGACCATCAGGAAGCGGTCCCCCGAGAACGCCACGGCGTAAGCCGTCCTCATGCCCTCGGCCTCTCGAAGACGATCATCTCGTGCGCTTTCTCGTAAGGCTCCAGGGAGCGGGCGTCCAGGATCCTGAACCCTCTCTCCCTTATCCGCGCCTCCGTCGCCGCGAAGACCTCTTCCGGCGGGGACGTGACATCCTCGGACCTGGCCTTCACGGCCACCATCCCGAACGCCGCGTTGAACGCGTCCATGTTGTCGCATACGATGTCGGCCTGCCTCTTCTGGGCCACGTCCTGGTACACGACATCCACCCTGTCCACGAACACAGAGTACTCTTCCGGGCGGGTGGCGTCCCCCAGTATCGGGATCATCATCGGCCTGTCCAGGCAGGTCCTCACCAGGTCCCTGAACATCCTCTGGGCGAACTCCACGCAGTAGACCCTCCCTTCGCAGCAGATATCTGCCACGTGCGATGCCGTTGTCCCGCTGGACGCCCCCAGGTACAGGACGCCGGAGTCCTTCGCGAAGGGGAATTCCCTCCCTCCGTTGGAGATGTAGGCTCCGAGCTTGCTCCTCCTCGGGTCCCATTCCCTCATCTCCGAAGCGCCGCTGCGGACCAGCCTCTCTCCGTACACCCTCCTGCCCGGGCAGGCGGACTCGGTGTAGATCCTCCCCCTCTCTCCGAAGACCCTGCCGCGCGAGAAATCCAAAGCATCCATGCAAGCAGGGGGATGCCCCGCCGTGTATATAACAAAAGAGAGCATCGCAGGGGGCATGATCACGATGGAGACCCTTTCCGCCATCGCCGACGCCGTCCAGGCCGAGATCTCGAAGATACCCGACTCCCGTTCCAGGGGAGAGGTGGTCTGCATGGGCGCCGACGGCACTCCCACGAAGGAGATCGACAAGGTCGCCGAGAACGCGGCGCTGATGTACATCCAGCGCAACTCGGTCCCGCTGAACATACTCAGCGAGGAGATCGGATACGTGGACAACGGCGCGGAGGAGACCCTCGTGATGGATCCTATAGACGGGACGTCCAACGCAGTCGCGTCGATCCCCTATTATACAATATCTTTGGCCGTGGGGACAGGCTCCCTGTCAGGCATCCGCCTCGGTTACCTGAGGAACCCTGTGACCGGCGACGTCTACTCGGCGGAGAAGGGAAAAGGGGCGTTCAAGAACGGCGTGCCGATCCGCGTCCGCGAAGCGGACCTGGACGATCTGTTCGTCATGATCTACATGGGCAACGGCGCCCATAAGGACGCGTTCTCAGTCGCCAAGAGGGTCAGGTCCTCCCGCTCGCTGGGATGCGCGTCCCTCGAGATGGCGATAGTCGCAGAGGGCGAGGCCGACGGGTTCTTCGTCAAGGCCGAGAGGTACACCAGGGAGATCCGCATCGTGGACATCGCCGCCAGCGCGATCATCCTCAGGGAGGCCGGCGGGGAGGTCTACAACCTGGAGGGGGAGGTCCTGGACATGCCCTTCGACGTGGAGCACAGGTCCAACATCCTGGCCGTGGGGGACATGAGGGTCTACGACCTCATCGTCCGCCACAGGGACGTCCGCAGGGAGCACAGGTATGGGATCTACGCCAACACGCAGGTCGCCCATGCCGCGGATTACACCCGGCAGGTCATGGACGCCCTGGGGGACAGCAGGTTCTATGTGGACAGCCAGATCGCCGAGGTCATGGGCATCCCCGGGGTCCCGCTGGAGGAGATGGACGCCGACATCGTGATCGTGGTCGGAGGAGACGGGACGCTCCTGAGGGCGCTCCAGAAGACGGATGCCAAGGTCATAGGCGTCAACGGCGGCAGCGTCGGGTTCCTGGCCGAGATAGACCACGACGACATCGCCGGCGGGATACGGCGCCTCCTGGCCGAGGACTATATCGTGGAGACGAGGTTCAAGCTCAGCTGCTGGTACAACGGAGAGTATCTCCTGGATTCCGTCAACGAGGCCGTGGTTCACACCGGGTCGGTGGCCAAGATCAGGCATTTCAAGGTCTACGTGGACGACGTCCTGGCCTCCGAGCTCAGGGCGGACGGGGTCATAGTCTCGACCCCCACGGGCTCCACGTGCTACGCCATGAGCCTAGGCGCGCCCTACATGGACCCGGACGTCAGCGCGCTGATGGTTGTGCCGATGGCGGCGTACAAGTTCAACTCCCGCCCCTTCGTGGTCCCGGCGACTTCTAAGATCACAGTGGAGAGCGTCCTGGACAAGGACTGCCTGATAGTCCTGGACGGGCAGGCGGAGTACAGGATGGAAGGCAAGACCAAGGTGGAGTTCATGATGTCGGACAAGAAGGCACGCTTCATCAGGTTCAATACGGATTTCTATTCCCGCGTCAGGGAGAAGCTGGTGAACACCCTATGACTAAGATATACGCAGTGGACATCGACTTCATCGATGCGTTCAACGAGTCCGCCAGATCTACTTATCCCGACGAGTTCCTGTGCATGACCAGGGAGGTGGACGGGGTGATCTCCGAGATGGTCCTCCTTCCGGGGACGGTCTACGGGGACAGCCACAGCTTCCTGAGCCAGTGGATGGAGCCGATCGACTACAGCATAGCGGGGTCGGCCCATTCCCACCCCGGGTTCTCGAACGAGCCGTCGGATGAGGACAAGACGTTCTTCAGCAACACCGGCGGGGTGCATTTCATAACGTGCCAGCCCTACGACCGCACCAGCTGGAAGTCGTATGATTCCAGGGGCGAGCCCGTGGAGCTGGAGATAATCTACTGACCAGGCTCAGGACCCTCTGGCACAGCTCTCCGCCAGCCTCTCGGCAATCTCCATCAGGCCCAGGATGTAGGCGCGGTCCCTGGACTCGGCATCGATCCCGACAGTCAGGGGCTCCCCTTTCCGGAGGGATATCAGGAACCAGCCGTCCTCCATGTCCACGCGCCATGCGCAGTCGGCGGTGTGAACCTCGCCGGCGGCTTCCCTGACGCCGGCGTCCATGGCGCGGGCGAACGCGTCTGCCGTGCATTCGCAGTCGATCGTCTTCGAGCTGCGGTAGCATTCCGTGAGGCCCTCCGCGAGCCTGTTGAGGCTGTCGTTGCCCGCGATGGCCGCCATTATGGCCGCTGTGCGGATCCCGTCGGGCATCAGGCTGGTCCCGCCGTATATCGCGCCCCCTTCGCAGTACCCCATCTCTGCGCCTTCGGCCACGGCGCTGCATACGGCGCCGACCTCGTTGTCGGTGAAGATCGCTCTCCTCTCGGGGCCCTCGGGCAGATCCCTGAAGGCATCGAGGATCACCAGAGAAGTGTTTATCGGGACCGCTATGCTCGCGGGCCGGACCTTGGCGACTATTATGGCGAACGTCTGGTCATGGGACAGGGTCTCGCCCTTCTCGTCGACAACGGTTGCGACTGTCCCGATCCTGTTCATCGCGATCCCGATGCAGCCCGGGTTGGACATGACGATCTCCTTCGCATCGGACTCGTCCGTGCCTTCCTCGCCCGGGTCCTGCGAGGCGCATCCCCTGCCGATCTGAGCGTTCAGCGTCATCACGTCCGCTCCGACCGCTCCGACGATCACCGGCGCGGATTCCGAGACGGGGCCGCATTTGCAGTCGAGGACGACCGAGCATCCGGGGCATCTGTCGATAAGGCCCTGCAGGCGGGCATTGTACTCGCGGACCGCATTGTCGTACGTGTACACGCGGCCCAGGCCGTCGTTCCCCGGCATCCTCATCGGCTCGATGAATATCTTGTCCAGATGCCTTATCTGGTCCTTTCTGAACAGGCTTCCGTCCGAGTTCATCAGGAGGTATCCGCTGACCGATCCGGGCCGCTGGCACTCTGTCACGTACACGGCGCAGTCCCCCTTGGATGCGGCCATTCCGACGGCCGGCCCGCTGGCGGCTCCGATGTCGATCACATCTACTCCTGCAGAGAGCAGCCCCGCGACCAGAGCTTCTTTCATCATGGCGCTGCTCTTCGCGAGGTCTGTGGCGATCACGACCTTCCGGCAGTCCATGGCCAAGGCGCGGCCCAGGATGATGCCCATGTCGGGCCCTGTGTTCTCGGTCTCGGAAGACCTCAGGAGAATCCTGTTCGGGGGATCCATGCTCCCGTCTAGAGTGCCATTACTATTATGCCTTTTCCAAGGAGGATCCGTTCGCGTTCTAAGTATTTAAGAATAGAATCGCTGAGAGTGCGCTTCGCGGACAGATATGAATTGGATATATCAGGTCAGACATTCCTATTAGATTGTATCAATCATACCCAGATGCGTGCTGTATTTAAAGAATCTTTATATACGATACACTAAGATACAATGGATGAAAGGGGTGCATCCATGATGGAGCGCATTGACGTAAAGAAGGCACAGGCCATCGCTAAGAACAAGGGACTTAAGCCCGGAAAGGTCAAGGGGACCGAGGGCGTGCAGTTCACGAAGGGAAAGAACGACAGGCTCGACGTAATCACATGGGAAGAGTTCGAAGCCATCCTTGCCAAGAGGAAGCTCGCCATCTACGAGTCCGGCGGATGGATGAAGATCATGAACGCCTGAAAGGCGCAATCGCGTAACTGATAAATAGGGGGACGCAATCCTCCGTTTCAGGCTCAATGCAAGGGTATCCGAGCCTGGCCAAAGGAGATAGGTTCAGGGCCTATTCTCGTAGGAGTTCGAGGGTTCAAATCCCTTCCCTTGCACCTTATCGCCAGC
>CAVICI010000091.1:0-2158 GCA_963640995.1 Dialister hominis
TCTACAAGTACGACCAGCTGAAACTCTCTTTCTGAGAGATGGGGGATTCCCCCCACCTCTCGGCTTCTTCTAACCCAAATCTTCACTTTGTATAGGATACAAATCAATGCCCCGCCGCTGATCCCTGAGGCTCTGATGCGATCGGGGCGCAGACTTGATCCAGACGTCCGAGCACGACCTTCCCCGATGACATCGGGCTCAGGCCGAACGCGCCGGAGATCTGCCTGTTGGTCTTCGTGACGTGCGTGAGGCTCCAATGGCCGGTCGAGCCTACGGCGATGACCGTGTTCAGCGACCGGATGACCTCTCTCACGCTCATCTTGTGGACCTTGTCGTCCTTCCTCTGCTTCGGCAAGAGGCTCTCGGAGTACTTCCTCAGCCTCCGTCTGATGAAGCAGATCATCATCAGGGCCAGGAACCTGATGAAGAACCTGCCCCTTGCGCGGTCCGGGTCCCCTGTGCGCACGCGGTTGCCGTCCAGATCGTTCTTGTAGGCATCGTAGGCCTCCTCGACCTCGTTCCTTACCCCGTAGCTGATCATCGCCTCGTCCCAGGACTTGCCCTCGGGAGTCAGCAGGATGAAGATCCCTGCCCGGTTGCTGCTGAACGCGATGGAGTTGTAGTTCACGGTCGGGACCGCGTTCCCGTCCTTGTCGGGTTCCAGGCTCAGCGCGTTGACGACCGCGCTCCTGCGCTCGGCCAGCAGCTTCTTCGCCTGCCGGATCTTCATCCCTTTCAGCTCCTCCTGGAGGTCCAGGACCTCCGTCATGAGCGAGTCGTTGGCTTTGACCTCGGCCCTGGGGTCGTAGATGATGTGCGCGCTGAGCTTCATCGACTCCTCGAAGCCCTCCTCGCCCTCGCCGACATAAGCGTATCCGCTCTCCTCGTCATCCCCCTGGCGGATGACGCCGATGGTGCAGGTCATGTGCCCGTAGCGCTCCCCGTCCAGGATCGACTGGTTCTCGGGCGCCCTGACGGTCTTGTAGTTCTCGGACAGCAGGGTCTTGACGGCCTTGGCCGTCAAGTTGGAGGGCGTCACGAAGCTGATCCCCTCCTTCAGAAGGTACCCGACGTTGGCCGCGGACTCGAAGCCCCTGTCGAACAGGGCATCGCCGTCGAGCATCTTGTCGCGGAAGGTAGCCACGACGGTCCTGAGCGTGGAGATGTCGCTGACGGAACCGGGCAGCATGACGAACGCCTTGACGATCCCGTCGCTGCCTGTGATGATAAGCCAGCCGAGCTGCTTCAGGTCTTCTCCGTCGCGGTTGTAGCCGTACTCGCCCCAGCCGCCGACATCGCTGTAAGTGGAAACGGAAGTAACATCGAACACGCACACGCGGCCCTTGTCGCGCTCCATGCGGAGGTCGAAGAAGTCGTCCATGAGGGCCAGAGACGACCCCACCTCCTTCGTCAGGTCGGACAGCGTAGCGGGGGACAGGTCTCCGCGCAGGCAGAGGTACTCGCCGAGCACGGACTCCTCCACGGTCTGATGGACCTCGTCCATGACCGAGGGCTCCATGACCTGGGCCATGGCGCAGGCCAGGATGTTGGGCGTCAGGTCTCCGAAGACCTTCCTGAGGTCATCTTCGATCCCGAGGGTGCGCTGGACCGCATCCAGAACGACCACGGAGCCGTAGTGCTTGGCGTACATCTCCCGAGGCAGGACATCCTTGGGCTCTGCCGGAGCGGGCATCGCGGCGCGGACCTTCTTCGGTATGATCTCGTTCGTCTCCGGGTTCTATACTCCGATGTATGTGTTGGTGGATTTGGGATTCTTTTTGCCGGAAACGCGCTTGGAGGTGCTCTCGTACACGTAGATCTTGTCGCCTTTTTTCTGGCAGTACCGGGCCATGTATCCTATATATCTTGCTACTATTTAGACCCTCCGGAACCGCAATAGCCAGCAGTCAAAAAACAGGGGTTCGGGACCCCTCAGGAATCAGCGTATCCCATATCCGATGAAGTTTTGCGCTTCTAACGCCTCCCTCTCTGGACAGGGTTCGGCAATCATTCAGCCTCGACAGGTCGGGATTATCGGTCGAGGGCATCTGGGGGTTCTGAGGCACGCAACAGATCTAATAGCGTGCAGAAAAAAGAAGAGGGAGCCGGAGCCCCGGTTTGGCCTTTCCCTTGGCGGGAAAGGAAGAGGCCGCTGTTC
>CAVICI010000091.1:2168-5413 GCA_963640995.1 Dialister hominis
TTGGATGTATCCCGGCATTACCGCCTTTCAACCCTAAATGCCAAAGAACCGGCATCGCCCGACGTGGCCCGATGTCCGGAGCAGGCATCGAACATGATAACAACAATCAGCGCATCTGCCTGACCGTTATGTTCGGAATCCGCGTGCTCCCTAAGGATGGCAGGCCGTTCAAGGCCCAGATGGAAGAGCATCTCGACGACCCCGTCCGCCCCTGCAAGTACGTCCACGGCCCGGCGAAGGCGGGCTTCGACAGCATGACGCCGGAGCAGATCGAGTACTACGTCTACTGGCGGGACCTGCTCCGCCGCGGCATCCTCTACAGCACCGACGAGATGTATGTCGCCACGCGGCTCTGCGAGATAGCCAACGGATCCGACCCGGTCGAGAGCGCGTGCGCCCAGCTGGACACCCTGTGGGGAAGATGCTCGTGCGCGGGGCTGCTCCTCCTCGATTTCATCCCCGAGTACAAGCTGCTCCACGGATGCGACTTGAGCTCGGAAGCCAGCTCCGCCCCGGCCTTCCCCCTGATGGTCTCCAGCCTCATGGCCAGCCCGCCCCGCAGGATCGGATTGGAAACCGCCCTCGACATAGGCGGCCGCCCTCCGCTCCGCTGCAAGGACAAGGCGCGCCTGGAAAAGCTGTTCAACAAGCTCCTCCTCGTCTCCGACAGCCACATGCTCCGGGCCACGGGGAAAGGGCTCAGCGCCACCTACGGCCATAGGGCCGTCATCGAGATGAACGTCCTGGAGGGGTACCTGGAAGGGGGCGGCGAAGACATCTGCGTGGAGTACGACGAATTCCCGGAGAGCACCATCGACAAGGCGGTCAGGTCCCTTCTGACCTTCGCCGACAGGGCCCTGACCGGCTGCACTACCAAGACCCTGTTCCCGCGCGGGTTCACGCCCGCCCTCCTCGAGGAGCTCCGCATCGCCGCAGGATCCGAGGCCGACCCGGGGCGGGGCCCCCGCGGCGAGTGGAAAGGGCTCAAGACATGGCCCGCGCCCAAGGGCCGCCCCAAGGCCCCCAGGCTGTTCAGGCTCCCCGCCGGAGCCACCTCCATGCCCCCCAGCTTCGATCTGCTGAAGGTGGACATGCATGTCAACTGGGGCCGCAGGCCGGCCGGCAAGCCGGAGTACGTCACGTCCGGCCGCCTGCACCCGTCGTACAGGACGTTCGACGAGGCCCAGGCCGAGTACTACTTGTATTTCCGGGAATGCGCTCTGAACGGGACATGCGCCGACACCGACCCGGGATACCTATGGCTGCTGCTGTCCGAGCTGGTGAGCCGCAGCCCCTCTCCGGAGGTCCTCGACGTGCTCGTCGACCTCTTCGAAGCGTACCCGCAGGAGTCGGCCAGGAAGCTGACCGTCTCGGCCGCGTCGGGCTACGCCCTCCTCTACGGCCTGCCCCCGCGCCCCGGCGCGGACATCCCGTCCTACGCCCTGGAATGCTGGACCCTGGACCGCCTGCTCGGCGGGCAGGAGGGGAGCATATCGGCCAGGGCATTAAGGGAGATCTGCGACGGGAAGAAGTGGGACCGCTACGGGCCCGTGGGCCAGGACTGCGCGGACATATGCATCATGGTCCTGCAGGCGATCAACAGGGAATGCGGCCATGATTGGGTGTCGGAATGCTGCCTGCTCGAATACATCACTTCCACGGAGACCCTCTTCAAGGGCCTGGCCTTCATCCCGGGTTCCGGCTGTGAGCATAATGCCGTGTGCGCGTACAAGAACTTCGGATACAGTACGGAGTTCTGCCAGAACATCGCCCGTATCGTGAAATCCGTCATGGCCTGCCTGAACGCGTACGGGGAGGGCAAAGCCCCCAGGATAAGGTACTGCGATGCGTTCGAGCTCGATGTCTCCGACCTCGTGAAAGGAGCGACCGCGGCCTACCTTCGGTCGAAGGAGAGGGAGGCCGCCCTGAAGGACTTCGCCCTGGACGCCGATGCCGTCGACGAGGCGCACCGCGACCTTGAGAAAGTGACCGTGATGATGGCCACGGAAGAGCCCGAAGGCAGCGGAGATGCGCCTGCGACTGCCGAAGAAGCTCCTTCTCCGGCTTCCGGCGACCCCTGGAGCGCGTTCGCTTTGTCTCTGACCGATGCGGAATCCTGCCTCCTCAGGTCCCTCCTGGACGGCAATGATGCGGATGCGGAGCTGAAGGCGATGGGATGCCCGCTCCCGAAGGCGCAGGACAGCATCAACGCGAAGGCGATGGATTCCATAGGCGACATCGTGATCGAGGACGGATCCGTAGTGGAAGAATACGCCGAGGACCTGAGGAGATGCCTGCGGCGATCGGCTGACGGCTTCCGTGGAAGCTGCTGCCGCGGAGATCCTTTCCGATGCGCATCGCACTCGGCGCGCGCACGCACGGGAATCCAGCGAGATCAGAACATTGCGACCGAGCTACGGGAGCTGTTGTCGGAAAGAAAACACGCGCATCCGAGACCTTGGCGACATGAAACATCCATTTCGCGCCAAGCCCGCCTTTCCGTGATTACTAATATAGATATATAAAATGAGTTGTAGTTATATTTCAACATATTCTATTCTTATAGTATTAGCGCATATGAGCCGACACCAGGGAGGAAGTCTGAAACCAGACTTCCCGTCTGCGTTCAGGCTCCTGCCCTGTATACTTCCGGGAGGTGAAATCTATCGCCGAAAAGGAGAACCAGGGCCTCAACGTCTGGAAAGCTACGGCCCTGGTCGTTGGAATCGCTCAGCTCATCGTTGAGCTTTTCCAGCTGGTGTATCGGTGATACGCCAGCAACTGGCGCATCCTGATGCGCCAGAAACCCTTTACCTGCCCTTCGGGGCGGGACTCAGAGGTTCTGTTGCTTCCATCAGCATCGTCATATAAAAACCCCGCTTCCGAATCAGGACATCCGAGCCCGAAATGACCTTAACAACGCCATCGCATCCATCCAGCATGAAGGAGATCCCGATAGGTGTCCAGGACTTCAAAAGGCTCCGCGATGAAGACCTCTGCTACATCGACAGAACGGCCTTCATAGACCGCATCCTCAGCAAGAAGACGTCCGCATTCCTGTTCTTGCGCCCCAGGCGCTTCGGGAAATCCCTCAACCTGTCCATGCTAGATGCCTACTTGAGCGACAGATACCGCGGCAACAATTGGTTCGACGGACTGGAGATCTCGAAGATCCGCCCCGACGATCCCGACAAGAACTCGAATCCCGTCATATATCTGGACATGAAGGAGCTGGGCAACGGGAC
>CAVICI010000092.1:0-5358 GCA_963640995.1 Dialister hominis
CATTTGTTAGTCCTTTAAGGAATGGCTATCTACCCACTAATTTTCAGAAAGACCCGAATACATCGACGTCCCGTTCGACGAGCTCACCGAGATCAAAGACGCTGTCGACGCATACAGATTGCTTCCCAAGCTGAGGACATGGTCCGTGGAGGACTTCCTGGAGGCCCACGACGCCATGATGTTCGGCCTGGTGGAGACGACCGGCTTCAGGGACGGAGAGGTGGGGATCTTCAAGGGAAGAGAGCTGATCTACAAGCCTCCGGAGCACGAGAAGGTGCCCCCTCTGATCGAGAGGCTGTTCCAATGGGGGTCGGAGTCCCGCCTCCCGGCGCCGATGAAGGCGTCTGTCATGCACTTCTACATCGAAGCGATCCACCCGTTCTTCGACGGCAACGGCAGGATGGGGCGCCTGTGGAACTCCAAGGTCCTTCAGGACGACGACGGCATCTACGGCATCGTCCCCTTCGAGTCGTTCATCCGCAGGAGGCAGCAGGGGTACTACAGCGCCCTCCAGGGATGCCAGTCCGTGAAGCCCTTCGACTGCACCGGATTCGTGAGGTTCAACCTGGAATGCCTGGCGCAGGCCTTCAACGACTTGGCAGAGGTCGATGCGGACAGCGTCCGCGCCCTCCTCGACGCCCTGGGAGACGACCAGCTCTCCATCGATGACCTCATGACGAGGACAGGATGCTCCGATTGGGACGAGATGATGGACGGTTCGGTCCTGCCTGCGCTGAAGCTCGGGCTGATCGACCAAGATGACTGGAGATGCTTCAGGATGGCCTGACTGTCGCGTTCTCAGAGAATTGTAGGGGGCGTTCAGAACGTTAAGGGCAGTGGCCTTTCGACCACTGACCCCCCCCATTGAGGCACCTTTTGACACCTCTAATCAAGCCTAGCACAGATGATGACTATAAAGATTTCCCAGAACGGATTCGGAATCGACCGGCTCAGATCCTCATCGCGTCCAGCCCCGCGATCAGCGCCCTGGTGTCTATGTTCCCGTGACGCGAAAGCAGCCTGTCGCGGATCCCCAGCTCCCCGTCAGTGAGCGTGCTGGAAGATATCCCGTACCTGCGGGACACCATCGCCTCCATGTAAGCGGCGACCATGTCGCACGTCTTCAGGTCGGTCCCGTTCCTCGGGCCGAACCCGGGATCGTCTATGTCCGAGAACGGGTCGTAGACCATCTTCCTGAAGCCGTCCCTCCATTCCTCCTTCAGGAGTGGCATGATCGTCGATTCGACCTGGTCGTGCTCGTACTCCTCCAGGATGAGCGCCAGCCCGTTGACGTTCTCCTTTATCGGAGAGATCACGTCCTTGGTCAGCACCTCGGGAAGGTCATGGAACAGGCCGCTGTAGAAGTCGTTGTATATCTGCCTGTCCGACGCCCCGGCGTCCAGGTCCGCCAGGTACATCATGTCGGCGACCATCAGGGAATGCCCCAGGACCGTGGTCCTGGGCACCCTGGGGGTCCTGGCCCAGCGCTGCTGGAACCTCAGCTGGCCGACAAGGTCGATGAAGTCGAAGGTCCCCTCGTTGAGCTCTCTCACGCCGGCCAGGTCCCTGTGGTGGCCGATCTGCTCGTTTATCTCGTCCCTGGTCCGGTCTATCCCGTACAGGGAGCGGTTGGAATCGTAGATGAGATTGAACTCCCATCTCGTCGCTAGGTAATGGGCGGCGCGGATGACCGCATCCTCCCTTGAATCGCCCGGAGCCGAAAGGTAATCCCGGAAGCGCTCCCTGAACCCGGGATCCGCGTCCGGGACCAGGCGGTCGAACTCGCTCGACACGTAGGAGTTCACCTGCTCCCTCTTCTCGGAGACGATTTTGTGGAACACCTGGGGCTTCAGGTCGGTCAGGACGGACCTCTGGATGAACGAGAACATGGTGTGCTCGATCAGCCTCTTCCAGTCCATCTCGGAGCCCTCGGACTCCTCGTACTTCCCGAGGACCCATGCGATGGCGGCCTTGTGCGCCTGCTTGTCCAGCTCCGTCAGGTCGACGGGGCGCATGTGGTCGTTCCACCTGTGCATGTTCACGGAGTTGAAGAACAGGTAGAGCAGGTCGGCGCTCAGAGCCGCCATGGGATCATTCCTCCCTCAGGTCGATGATCGTCGCGTCCCCGGCCGGTGCGGAGTAGTCCTCGTCCAGGATGTAGTAGAACCCTTCCTCGTCCTCCCTGTCCGCCAGGGCGCTCGCCCTGGCGGCGGCCCGGCGTCCGGAAAGGAAGAGCATCAGGTAGCCGGCGGCAAACAGCACGGCTCCCGCGGCGAACAATGCCTTCATGGAGCCGGCAGGCTCGAACACGTAGACGGTTATCCCGATCGCCGCCAGCGCCATGCCGGCCGCCATGAGGCAGAATGAGACCTTCGGGCCCGGAAGCTTGAGAGAGATCATCTTCGCCTCACTGAGAAGCCTGGACCAGCCTGTTCACCACGAACTTCTGGTCCATGGACGCAAGGAACGGTCCGAGCCTGGGCCCGGCGGGCTTCCCTATCAGGATCCTGTACAGTGCCTTGTATCCGCCCTTCGCCCCTATGGGCGAGGCCTTGGCGATGTCGGAGACCACACCGGTGATCGTGTCGGCGTCCCACACGCAGTCGTTCATCCTCTTCACCAGCGCCTGGAAGAAGACCTTCTCGTTCATCGAGAGGTCCATGTCCGGGGGCAGGTACTGCAGGACCGAGAACTTGACCATGTCGGGGGCGAACCCGTTCAGCCAGTACCTGACGCAGGAGACCCTCTTCCTGAGCCTCTCGATGTCCTCCGGAGCCGCGACGGACATGTCGATGGTGCGTCCCAGGACCTCCATCACGCCGTCGAAGTCGGGCGCCATCTGCGCCACGTTGACCAGATGGCGGTAGGGGACCTGCAGGGGCAATTTAGAGGGCACGTGGTTGTGCTGCGCTATGACATACGCCCTCACCGAGTTCTCCTCGGACTCCGCCCATTCTCCAGCGAAGTACTGCCTCTCCATCCTGTCGTACTCGTCGGCCATGTCCAGCGTCCCGATGCCGGAATCGTAGTCGATGGCCCTGGAGGGGTTGACCCTGAGGAACAGGTAGTTCAGGACCTCCGGAGGGGTCATGTTGATCGCGTCCAATCCGGTGACGGAGCAGCCGAGGGACTTGTGCATCTGGCCCACTCCCTTCAGCTGGACGAACTCGTAGGGTATGGGGTAAGGGGCCTTCCCGCCGTAGATCTCGGCGATGATCCTCTTGCCGGAATCGTAAGAGCCCCCGGCGGCCGCGTGGTCCTTCCCGAACGGCTCCGCAGAGGTCCCGAAGACCATCCACTTGGCGGGCCACTCCAGGCGCCAGGTCAGCTTCCCCTCGCCCTTCCTTATGTCCGCCTTGCCGTGGTGGCCGCAGACGCAGTCGTACTCGACGTAAGGGAACTCGTAGGAATCGAAGATGGGCTTGGTGAAGCGCCCGCATTTCTCGCAGACGGGGTTGTACGGAGCGTAATCGTCCTTCGCTTCTTTCCCAGTGACCTCGTGGAGGATCCGGATGATCTCGTGCCTCTTCTCGAAGGTCTTGCCGATGCACTCGGCGAAGACGCCCTGATCGTAGAGCTCGTGGGTCCAGATGATCTCGCACTTGACGCCCAGGGAATCGACGGCGTCCAGGAAAGGCTGGACGAAGTGGTGGGCGTAGTTCCTGTGCTTCCCGCAAGGGCAGGGGATGCGCGAGATGGGCATTCCGACATACTTCTCGTACTCCTCGGGCAGGAAGTCATAGCGTTTGCGCAGGGGATCGAAGGAGTCGATGAGATAGATCAGACGGACCTCCTTGCCCATCGCCTCGACGGCGCTGCGGACCGACTCGCCTGTGATTGCTTCCCTCAAACTGCCGACGTGGATGATGCCCGTCGGACTGATCCCTGTGGCTATCAGGGGATGGTCGCAGGTGTTGGCGACCTCCTCTGCTATGACATCTGCCCAATGCATGCTAATCGGCGGGCTATCGGCCTATGCTTAAAGACGCTTTCGGTATTCTCCTTTAGGAACGTGCGCGCGAAACGGCGGGACGGGGCCCGGGCCCACTATGTTTTTATACGGACCCGAGATAACCACGCTCTATGGCAAAGAAGAACGACAGCGGATTCCAGTCCTCCGCAGGCCTCATGAGGTACTTCGACACGGAGAACGAGAAGGGAGTCAGGGTCAGCCCCCGCACCGTCATCGGCATCGCCATCGGGCTGATCGTCGTCGTGCTGCTCCTCAACACGTTCGTCCCCCTCAGCTGAAAGGGGCAAGGAGCATCCGAAATTACATGCTCCAGCTAAGGCTTTGGAGCAGAACCGTTCTTTTTCCGATTGTCCGATCAGCTATCGGCATGACGTCCTGCTGATTCGCTCGCACATTAGGTCAGGGAGCTCCGACGAGGATTCCGACCTGCGTCAGGCTCTGACCCTGAGACTCGACGGAGGTGAGAATATCGCCAGAGAAGACGACCAGGGCCGGAACGCTTGCCAGCTCATGGCCCTGGTCATCGGAATTGCCCAACTGATCGTTGAGCTGTTCCAGCTGATGTATCATCGATACACTCGGTCAACTGGCATCTTGGTATAAAAAGCCCGCTTCATGCCCGCCATTTCAGACTGGAATGTCCGAGATCATGATTGAACATATCTACAGCCATCAGATGACTGACGGTCACACTTCCGATAGCCCTGATTCCGGAGCCGATAATCCGGATGAGCCTGTTTCTGTCATTCGAATGGATTGCGGCCGCCGCAGCTCTCAGAAGATCGTCTGACCCTTCATCGGACATGCCATCGGAGTCCTGTATCCTCCCAAGGGTGTAGTCTAGTAACAGGATCTGACTGGACAGATGACCGGTTCGGCATTGATCAGACCGAACTCCTTCGCAAAGCGATTCATCCCGAACACCATCATCTCATCAGGCGTGTATCTGCATTCATCTTGGCTCGCCTCGCCCACTCTGTGATGTAGAGCGCGCCGTTGGTTACTATCACTACCCTATATCGGAAACAGACGACACAATACAGGTTCCAGCCGATGCCATACCTGCATGCCCATTGTTCAAGACTCCGCAAAAACGATATATGAAACTGCAAGTACTCTTAAAACTACTCATATTAAGACTACACGCTGGACTTAAATACTAACAATGGAAGGCACCCTTACCAGGGTTGGAATTCTCGGATTGTCTTGTTATATCGGAGGGGCCTCCCGAGGGTCCCTCCTGCCTCAGTACTCTATGAGCCCCTTCGTGGGCCCTATGTCGAACATGTTGAACACCGCGCGGTTGTCCTTGGTCACCTCGGTCAGCCCTCCCCATCCGAAGCCTTCGACCCTCTCGATGTTGCTCAGAGAAGCGAGAAGGCCCT
>CAVICI010000093.1:0-5314 GCA_963640995.1 Dialister hominis
GCCCCCTTCCCGGGCCCCCTGTCCCGCCTGAAGCCATCTGTCGGCCCCTCTCCCCGGCCCCTAGCCACAACGCTCTTCATCCCCTCGGGCATGCCGCACAATCGGCCGCGCGTCATGGCGGATCAGACAGGGCATGCACCGAATATGCAGCTCTCGGCCGTTGCTTCCGGCACGGGCATGAGGCTCGGGCGCAACCCGCACTCAGGCACCCCATATACAGTAGAGAGACCCGCAGCCTCAGCCGCGGATCTGGTCGAAAAGGTAATCGTTCCACTCGCGCAGGCCCAGGGCGATCTCCAGCTCCGGAGGCGTCAGCATGGGCTTCGGATATCTCGCCGAATCGTCCATCGCTATCCTGGGGCACGCGGTGCTCACGAATGCATCCACCTGATAGGACATCAGCGACATCGGCGAGATCTCCTCGATCACCACCTTCTGCGCCTTCATTCCGCGGCCCTTGAGCATCTTCACGATGGAATCCGCCTCTTCGGACCTGTTCTGCCCCGTCTTGCTGCACGCGATCACCAGGAAGCTCTCGGCGTCCTTCGCCCCCTGTATGGCGGCGAACCTCTTCCTCAGGATGCGGTCCCTGGCCTCGGCCATGTCCCTGACCTCCCCGGTCACGGGATTCAGCGCAAGGACCTGCTTCTGCATCCCGAACGCCGCCGCGAGAGGATGGAAGTCCCCCTCTCCGATGAACAGGAACCCGTCGACGTCATCCGCCACAGACTCCGCCGCAGAGCAGTTGCACCCGAGCACCTGCCCCGGATGCATGATCCTCCCGTCCCCTTCCCCCACCAGGACCTTTCTCCCGGAGGACTCCAGAATCTCTTTCGCCTTCGGGATCAGCCCCAAGTACTGCACCGTCGCCAGCAGCCCCACCCTCTCGGGCAGGGAAGACAATCCTTCCAGGATCGAACCGTCCACGTCGGCATCCGACCTGGACTCTATGTACAGCACGTCGGGGTCCTCGCCCTGCGATGGTATCGGCGAATGCCCGAAATGGACCAGGGCATCCGCCCACCCGTGATAATCGAAGAGGTCGCAGGCCCCGTAGCACGGACGGCCGACGATGACGACGGACGCGCCCGTCGCCTTCTCAATGTGTTCAGAAATCTCCGGGGCCCTTATCTTCAGGCCCTCGGGCATCTGGATGGCGACGGAGGAGTATCCTCCGCCGCGTATCCAGCGCGTTATCGTTTCCAGTTCGAAATCGAACATTTACAGGATGAGCTCCTGGCCCTTCTCCACATCGATGTAGCAGGGGGACGGGAACTTCATGGAGGCCCTCCACAGGGCGTCCTTGGCGACGACCGCCTTCTCGGCGGGGACGCGGACGGTCAGGATGGCCTGGTTGCGCTCGAGCCTTGCCGCGGTCCCGACGGTCTTGCCGAATCCCTGGCGCATCCCGCTCGACACACGGTCCGCTCCTGCTCCGGTGGCCAGCTTGTTCTCCCTGAGGACGACGTGGGGGAAGGCCCTCACGGTCATGTGGTAGTTGGCGACTCCGGCCTGCCCGTTCAGGACCTTGTTGGCGGCAATACGGCCGGCCTCGATGGAGGTGTGCCTGATCTGGACGCGGTTCTTGACCCTCAGGGTCAGGACGACAGGGAAGTCCTCCTTGAGGTTCCCCATCTCGTACTGAGAGACCCTGCTCGCGGGGACCCCTCCCATGTACTCGCGGCGAGTGTACGCCTGTCCTTTGATCTGCCTGTACATTGAAGCTGGCTTTCTTACCATTCATACCACCTTGGATTGTGAAACGACGCGGGCACCATGGCCACGTCTAACTGAAGTGCCGATATCCGACCCTAATATAAGCATTTCGCCGCCCGCATTATCTCTATACCAGACTGCGCACGCGCGAGGACGGCATCCCCAAGTGATAAGTACGTTCCCAATCCATCTGGGTCCCGATGCAGCCTTTCGAGTTCAGGATCGTCCCCCAGGGGGGCGCGTCGGAGCATGTCCCCGAGGACATCGCCATGCAGGCGGTGGCAGACGTCCAGAAGCTTCTGGAGGACATCGGCCGGAGCATGATAGCGAAGGAGATGAGGCTGCAGGGGAAGGTCCCCGACAGGCTCCTGAAGAGGTTCGACCTCTCCGGAGACGGCCCGGAGGGCGGCGAGGTCGTCGCCGAAGGCGACGACACCCTCGCCCTGGACGCGCTGAACAGGCTCATGAAAGAGCTCGACCTCGCCAACATGCCAGAGGCCGCGGACATGCCCTCCGACCATTCCGATGCCTTGTACCGCAGGGCCGTCTGCAGGGACATCCTCAGCCTCGTCGACCATCTGGACGGCTGCGGCTTCTACTACGGCTCCGGGACGGAGCCGAAGAAACTCAGGGTCAACCGCAGGGAGAAGCTGGAGTCCGATGCGGAGAACGGCATCCCGCAGTTCCCCGGAGCCCTGATCGGCTCCATATCCCGCGATCCCGTCAGGAAAGGGAAGTGGGCCATCAGCAACGGATCGTCCGCCGTGCCGATAACGTTCGGAAGCAACATCTCCCACGCCGACATACCTCTCTTCGCGAAAGCCGGCATCGTCATCGCGTCCGGGACCGTCGAGATGGACCCCGACGGGAACGTCGTCGGCCTGTCTTCCGCGACGGGCGTCTATTCTTTCCCTTCCGTGAAGTTCCACAGGATCGTCACCGCCGACAGGGACATCCTCCTGCTCAACCCGGTCGAAGCCGTTCCATCCAGGAGCCCGTCCGCGGGCGCCTGGACGCTCTCCAACGACGACCTCGGCATCTGCGTCTCCAAGCCGTCCTGGGACGAATGCGTCATCGCGTTCCACGACTACTTCGCCTTCCTCTGGGAGACCTACAAGGAGTCGGAAGGCCCCTTCGAGGGCGAGGAGCAGGAGATAAGGGAGCTCCTGCTCACCATGGAGTACATCCGCTGACGGCCGCGACCCGGATGGCCGGCGGCTGTCTGCGGATGCTCCCCAGGGCGCTGCTCACACTTATTATATACTGGACAGTAATCGTAGCGTCCGGAGCACACCGTATGAGCAAGAGGCGCATCTCCCAGAAGGCCCTGGCCGATATCGGAGCCGAGCGCACCGGGAGGCTGCTGGCCCTGGCCGAGGAGGCCGTCCGCCAAGGCAGGTACGACCGCGCCAGGAGGTACACGGACCTCGCGAAGCGCATAAGCGCCAAGACGCAGGCCCCCATGCCCCGCGGGCACGCGATATGCAAAGGATGCGGGATCCCCCTGCTGCCCGGCATAGACTGCCGCGTGCGCCTCGGGAGCCACGCGGTGCGCGTCACTTGCGGCCTGTGCGGAGAGGTCCGCCGCAGGCCGTACCTGAAGGAGCAATCACATGACTGAGAAGGACGCAAGGAAGGAGCTCATGAGGAGGGCCAACGGCATCAGCCCCACCGTCCACGTCGGGAAAGACGGCCTGGACCAGGGTGTCTTCGACGAGATCGCCGCCCAGCTGAAGAAGAACCGCCTGATCAAGGTCAAGGTCCTCTCCAATTCCGACGGCGACGCCGAGAGCGCGGCCGCCGCCATAGAAGAGTCGGCCGGAGCCGTCGCCGTGGACGTCCGCGGGAGCGTCATCGTCCTGACCGACAAGCGCACATGGTCGTCGCTCAGCCAGAAGAAGTTCCGAGGTGCATCACGATGCTCGATATCAACGTCATCAGAAACAGCCCCGACGCGATCAGGGCCATGCTGAAGAACAGGAACAAGGACGACGCCATCCTGGACAGGTTCCTGGAGGCCGACTCCGAGTGGAGGAGCCTGACCGACGAGAACAACCGCCTGAGGCAGACGAGGAACGAGGTCTCCCTGAAGATCTCGAAGATGGCCAAAGGGGAGGAGAAGGACGCCAGCATCGCCGAGATGAGGGAGGTCTCCGACAAGATCAAAGCTAACGACGAGAGGATGGCCCGGCTGGAGGAGATCCGCCAGGACTGCGTCCTTAACATCCCCAACATCCCCCACGAGTCGGTCCCCATCGGGAAGGACGAGCACGACAACGTCGTCGTCTACGAGAAAGGGGAGAAGAGGAAGTTCGACTTCAAGCCCAAGGAGCACTGGGAGATCGCCGAGGACCTGGACATCATCGACTTCGACAGGGGAGTCAAGGTCGCAGGCAGCGGCTTCTACTGCCTCAAGGGAGACGGGGCGAGGCTCGAGAGGGCGCTGATCAACTACTTCCTGGACACCCACCAGGACCAGGGCTACACCGAGCTGTTCCCTCCGGTCGTCGTCAACAAGAACGCCGTCATCGGAACGGGGCAGTACCCCAACCTGAAGGACGACATGTACTACCTGGAGAAGGACGACCTGTTCCTGAACCCCACTGCGGAGGTCCCGATCACGAACCTCCTGCAGGACGAGATCCTGGACAAATCGCAGCTCCCGATCTACTACACCGCCTACCTCCCCTCCTTCAGGAGGGAGGTGGGGAAGCACGCCGACACCAGGGGCATCATCAGGGTGCACGAGTTCAACAAGGTGGAGATGGTCAACTTCGTCCTGCCCGAGAACTCCTACGCCAGGCTGGAGGAGCTGAGGCAGAACGCAGAGGACCTGATCAACGGCCTCGGGCTCCCCTACAGGGTCCTGCTCCTGTGCACCGGGGACATGAGCTTCTCCTGCTCCAAGTGCTACGACCTGGAGCTGTACGCTCCGGGGAAGGACGCTTGGCTCGAGGCTTCCTCTTGCAGCAACTTCACCGACTTCCAGGCAAGGAGGGCGAGGATCAAGTACAGGCCCGAGCCCCACTTGAAGAGCGAGTTCGTCCACACCCTCAACGGGTCCGGCCTCGCCCTGCCCAGGACCATGGTCGCCATCCTGGAGAACTACCAGAACAAAGACGGCACCGTCACCGTCCCCGAGGCCCTCAGGCCCTATATGCGCGGCCAGGAGACCATCGGCAGGCGCTGAGCGAAACGGGGCCGTAAGGCCCCTTTTTCCTTTTGCAAATATAACTACAGCATCCATCCAATGGCATTTCGCGTCCGAAAAATGCAGTCTCGGAGCATCCTCTTCAAATATGATGTGCGGTGCATAGGCCGTCATGGAGACCGATTGGATACCGGTGCTGAACGACCTCGACGCAGATATCGAGGAGACGCTGTACGACCTCGATTGCGCCAAAGGAATGCTCCCGCGCGATGGAGAAGATAGGGAAAGAGCTGTCGGAAGCTTCGATGCTCAGGTCGGCGATGGACTCCGCCGCCATCGAGGGCAACACCCTGAGCTACCGGCAGACAGCGGCCATCTCCAGGAGAGAATACATGGCATATTCTGAAAAAAAGTGGGCCAGGCATTCGAGGGCTGTTTGAGACAAAT
>CAVICI010000094.1:0-5278 GCA_963640995.1 Dialister hominis
ACCGCTGCGGGCTCGATGCCGAATGCTTCATCGTCGGCCCGGGCGTGCTGTACCGTGGCGTTAAGAGGTTCTGAACGGGAAAGGATTGAGACAGGGAGCGGACGGAAGGCCGTCCCGCGCCTGTCACGACATCGGATCGCGGTCAGTCAATCCTGACGCTTCTCCGGTCGCATTTCTGGCGCGCAATGTCTCTTCGATGCCACGGAGAACCTCTGGATCATCACTCGGTGCAGGCACGAAATTCGGATCGGTTTTCGCGACAGGGTGCTCCTGAAGAGCTCTTCCAACCGAGCAGATGACTCGGCATCATCGATGATTAGATCCTCAAAAATGACTTTGTTGCCATCATTTCACCTCTTTGGATAACGGTGAACGGTTCTATTTATAAAGTCTCTGGAAAGAAACTTAGCATGCCCCACTATTATATATAGCAAAGTAGTTCGGTGAAATGCCCCAAAACTGTTCGGTGAAATGCCCCAAAACTGTTCGGTGAAATGCATGGTGAATCATATGAGCTACAGACCGAGGATCGCAGATGCACTATTGGACCTGAAGCTGGAATGCTTCGGTGCTACCCTGATTGTAGGACCGAAAGGGTGCGGCAAAACGACCACCGCCAAGAAAAAGGCGAAAAGCGTCGTGGAGTTCCAAGACGAGGACAACCGCGAACAGTACCTTCAGGTGGCGGAGACGATGCCGTCCAAGCTTCTCAAAGGGGCCAGGCCCAGGCTATTCGACGAATGGCAGGACGCCCCGAAACTATGGGGGGCCATAAGGAAGTCTATAGATGATGAACAACTCTGCGGAGCGTACATCCTGACAGGCTCCACGTCGAAGAAGACTAAGACCCCGCACACAGGAACCTTGAGGATATCCACTTTGGAGATGTATCCTATGAGCCTGTTCGAGAGCGGCGAATCCAACGGCACCGTATCGCTGAAAGACCTGTTCGCCGCTCCCGAGAACTATGACGGATGCGTGTCCGAATTATCGATGGACGGCCTCATATACGCCATATGTCGCGGAGGATGGCCTGCGGCAGTAATGAAGAAATCTCAACGTGCAGGCCTGGAAATTGCGAAAGACCTCTACTATCAGACATGCCACAGAGACATGACCACTATAGACGATGTTGAACGCAACCCCATCTGGGTAAAGACCGTATTGAAATCCTATGCAAGGAACATGTGCACACTCACCAAGGAAGGGACGATCTTCAGCGACGTGTCTGCGAACTGCGAAATCGGCAAGACGGCTTTCTATGACTACCTCAGCGCCCTGGAGAGGCTGTACATCATAGACGATGTGGACGCGTGGTGCCCCGCCATCCGCTCGAAGACATCCATCCGCTCATCGAAGAAGAAGAACTTCGTCGATCCTTCCCTGGCGGTGGCGGCCCTGGACCTGGATCCCGATTATTTCGACACCGATTTCAAGACCCTCGGATTTCTCTTCGAATCGCTGTGCATACGCGACCTGAAAGTGTACTCATCGGCCCAGCGCGGGACAGTGTCATATTACCGTGACAGGTACGGACTGGAAGCGGATGCGGTTCTGCATCTGGACAACGGGAAGTACGCCCTCATCGAGATGAAGCTCGGAGCCAACGAGATAGACAAGGGCGCAGAGCACCTCTGCGAGATCGAGAAGCTCATCAGAGGGCATAACGAGAAGGAGGAGCAGATGCAGATAAGGCCCCCGGACCTGAAGATCGTGCTCACCGCGACGCAGTACGGCTACCGCAGGGACGACGGCGTGCTCGTGGTCCCTATCGGTTGCCTCAGGGACTGACAGACAACTCTAAGGATGTTCGAACGGGGTGCAACGGGGTGCAGAGCGAACCCCGTCTGCACCCCGTTGAACCCTGTCGGCTCACCTCATTACCACCCATCTTCCGTTCCGGCTGTTGCCTTCGTATCCGATTAGCCCGCTGTCGCGCATCTTGGACACGATCCTCTTGATCCTCGATTCGGATATCCCGGTCACCTCAGAGATCTCCTTCTTGGTGATGCTCGGATTGCCTGCGATCGCCGAGATCACGACCTCCTCATCATCCGAGTGGCCGCGGGGACCCGAGGCCCTCCTCCGGAACCTGACGACAAGATAGTCCTTGTCCTCGATGAACTCGGGAGGCTCCAGGCCCGCCTCCTCGCATGCCTTGATCATCCTGCGGATGCCTGTGCCGTACTGCTCTATGAACCCGATGGCCTTGAACACGGATGCGATGACCTGGTTCCTGATCTTGGAACGGCCGGAGCCGAGGTCGTTGATGTCAAGCCCCAGCGGCAGCCCCGGAGATTCGACATCCAGATGGTCGTCGTAAATCTTGACGAAGATGAAGCTGTCTTCCATGGCGTATTCTCTATGGACCACGGCGTTGACTATCGCTTCCCTGATGGCCTTCTCGGGGACATCGTAGAAATCCTTCCTGACAAGGCTGTCGATCTCGGAGCTTTTGAAGAGATGCTTCAACGTGAAAGCCATGGCGCCTTCGACCTGCGATACGATGTCTCCCGTGAACTCCTCGGAATCGAAGAAGACGGTGCCCTCCATGTCGAGGAACCTGGCGCACTGGACCCTTGCATGGAGGAACGGGTTGGATGTCAGCAGGGCAAAGGCGTTCGTCGCCGTGTAGCCGTTGCCTGCTTTCGTGACGACTCCCATGTTCTCCAGCTTGACGGGATCTATCGGGAGCTTGTACACGGACAGCTTGGAGCATAACGCATCCAAGGCTTCGGGCCCGACCTCCGCTATGCTGCATGCGAGCTTGTCGAAGGAGTATCCTCTGCCGCGCATCTGCAGCATCCTGATGGCCGCGAGATCGGCAGGCATGCTTGTCCCGCTGACCCTGATGTACGTGCCCTTCTCGATTCCTTCGGACTTTATGAAGTAAGGGCAATCCGCGCCGGGAAGGATCTCCACCACGAGGACGTTCTTGCCGGAGACGCTGACGCAGTACACATCGGGGACGATGACAGGATGGCAGGCCTTATAGATGGAGTCCGTGATCATATCCTTGGTCAAGTAGAGGGTGTCGTCCGGAAGGCCTATGATCTCGCGGTCGTCGGTGACTCCGAACAGGATGCGCCCGCCGAACGAATTGCTGAACGCGACTGCGGTCTTGATGTACCTCTTGCGGTCTTCCGGAAGACCTTCTTCGAACGCCAGCCTGCCTGTCTCCCCTCTTCCGATCTCATCGACCAGCTCAGACTCCATGTCCATTTCGCCATCTCCAGATGATTGTTGCAACCTGTGCATGATTTTCAACCTTCGCAGAACCCTTATGCAGCGGTTGCAAGACCATGCATCGCAGTTCGGCTCGGACCGTTCTGTTCTATGAGGCCCTTGAACGGAGTTCGACTGAGCGCTGAGCAAGCCCCGTCCGCACCCCGTTGAACCCGCATCGTTAGGATTCGTCCTTCAGACGGTCTTAGATATTATTTGTATATAATAGCCGGACGCCCTGCTGCTCTAACATCCTCAAGCGGCATTTTATCTAGCTGCAGTCGCATATGCTATCGAGGCGATTGGATGAAGTTTCGCAACCCGTTCAAGAAGAGGATGACAGCAGCAGAAGCCCTCCAGAAGATGCGTGCGATAGCCTAGAAATACAATTTCACCGAAGCATACTACAAATACCAGGATATGAAAGACGTCAACACGGACAGGCCCGAATACATCAAGGTCCTGTACGCGTTCGAGCCTCGGCTCTTGACAGACCCGCCCAAGTACGGCAACAGGCTGGAATTCACCAGCGAAGTCATAGAAACGTTCGGAAAATACATCTGGCTGTTCGCAACAAACGTAGGCACAAAGCAGCACATCTATGCCAAGGAGCATTATGTCCCTCTTTTCGCTTAACCGAGCACCTGTCAATGGCATGCAGTCGTTCCGCGAGAAGTGGCCGCTCGTCTTCGAATGGCTCGATTTGTCCAATCAGCATGACCTGGAAAAATCGATCCTGTCGTTGACAGACGCTTTCAACGATCTCGAGGAATCGGTAGCGCCGATAACGGAATAGGGAATCGATTCCGCACTCTGCATGCCGAGATTCGAGACCGCACAACGCATGAGCACTGACTTCCAGACACTGTAGAACGAATGCGATTATCTGATCGACAGCTACTCAGCGTGCTTCAACACCAATCTGCTCTACCTTCTGAAAGAGCTCAGGAATCTGTGCGCTCACCGTTTCGGAACGTCCATGGACACGTCCATGTTCGGATTCGTAGCGGTCGAATGCGTCCTGCCCATGAAGGAATCTGTTAGGTCCAGCCTGTATGATGTCATCAGACAGAGCCCGGGCACAGGCCTGGAGCAACGGGTGCAGTCGTTCAACATCCGGCCTCGCCGCAGTTCCATGCGGCACAGGCGACAGGGGGGCAATCAACTTAAAAGCAGAGCGGAGAGACGATGATGGATCTCGATTTCGTGATCGATCTCGGATGCGAGCTGGCCGTCATAGAGGTGAAGTCCGGGAAGAGCAGGAAAGCGCCATCGGTAGGCAAGGCCGCGAAGTTCTTCCCTGTCGACAGGAGGATCATGCTCGAGCACTCCAACATCTCGGTGTCCGAGGACGGGATCGAGCATTACCTCATGTTCGCGGCCGCGTTCCTGAAGGACATGGAAAGCCCTCCGGAGGATGAGGGCTTATCGTAAAACATCCTAGTTTTCTACGATGAATATTCGTAAAAAGTTACGTATTTTCATCGAAGATCGCGATCGAAAAACAGGATTTAGGATGGACACTGTAAATACAGCGATCGATATCGCGGTGACGGCGATACGATGAGTTCCGAGACCTCAAGCCTGCTGGGGATAGCGCTGATATCCCTCGGATTCGTGCTGTTCTTCCTGATGGTGTTCTGCATCATCATGTGGGGGCCCGCAGCCCTGGCCATGATGGCGGTCAGCATGGGCCTCTTCGTCGCCGGCGGGCTCATGATTTCGAGGCCCGGGGCCCCTGCGGTATCAGAAACGGAAGGCGCCATCGGAGCAGGGATGCTCCCGGACGGCCCGAAGGAGAAAGTAGGGTTCGGCAACGGGTACTGCCCCTCTTGCGGCTCCCCGCTCAATGAAGGGGATTCGTTCTGCGGAGCCTGCGGGAAGAAGCTCTGAGCCCAACGGATCCAAGAGCAGTGGCATTGATTAGATGACAGCATTGATGAATTATATCAATTTTTTAACAAAAATAATAGTAAATAAATAGTATAATTCAATCATGTCTGTATGGACCCGGCCAGATATCTTCCGCGTATCGTAGACCATACTCTCGAAC
>CAVICI010000095.1:0-5278 GCA_963640995.1 Dialister hominis
GTTCTCGAAGACCAGCTTCGATTACAGGGACTACGACGTCGACCTCCGCACCGCGATGACGGAATTCTACAACTTCATGGACAAGGTTCTTGAGAGGAAGATCAAGCACATCGCCGGCGCGATAAAGGAGTCCGGGATCTCCGGAGAGGAGCTGGAGAGGATCCAAAGGCTGCTCTGGGATGCCGCCGAGGGCTTCGAGCCGCCCAACGACGATTGGAGCAGGGGCCTCATGCACAGCCTGCTGGGGATCAACTACTTCAAAGGCAGACGCTGACGGCACGGCTCATTCGGCATCGCAGCCGAACTCCCCGAACAGGGTATCGAGCTCTTTGTCCCGGAACCTCTTCCGGATTGCGTCAGCATATGCCCTGCGATACGCCATCTGATCGTCGGGGGTGCCTTCCCAGGGGATGTTGCTGTCCTTGAGGGCCACCGCTATCCCTGTGACGAGATTCTGGGCCTCGGCCTCGCCGCTCTCCTCGAGGATGTCCCGCAGAAGATCAGCGAATCTGCAATCGATGTTGTTGCATATCTGCGCCTCTATCAGAGCCTGCATCTCTGCCTCCGGATCGTCTTCGTCCAGATGGCCCCCGTCCACCAAATCCGGGTAGTCTTCGTCCAAATCGTCCAGGTCGTCATCGTCCAAAACGGCCAGCAATTCCGGATCTTCCAGGAAGTCCAGATCGTCCAGGAAGTCCAGATCTCCCAAATCGATTTCCAGGTCCAAGTTCTCGAAAGCACCGGACAGCTCGAACTGCACTTGTCTGCGGATCTCCTGGTAGGGCGGAGCGCGAACTGGCCTGAAGCCCTCGATCCCGAACTCGATGGCTTCGCCGAACACGCTCGACACCCCTATGAAATCCAGCCGCCGGGCCATCCTCTTGGCCAGGATGCGAAGCTGGTTCTCGTCCATCTCGTCTATGAGGTCCGCCGGTTTGTGGAATGATCTCATCGCAACACATCGATGTGAGCTTGACATAGGAGTCCTGGTAAAAAGCATGACCGAGAAATCGATAAGAGGTGCAGCCCGCTGAGACTGCACCTCGGCAATGCGGAATAGACCCGTCTGATGCAAAGGCGGTCAGAAAAACGAGGACGGGATGGTCCAACGACGCCCCAGATCGATCTCGCCCTGGCCGTCGTCGCCGAAAGCCGCGAACAGGGCATCGTACTCCCCGTCGCGGAACCTCTGCTCGATGACGTCCGCGTACTCCTTCCGATACTCTATGGAATCGTCGGGAGTGTTCGGCCAGGGGATGCTGCCGTCCCTCAGGGCCTCCGCGATCTCGGCGATGAGCTTCTGCGCCTCCTCCTCTCCGCTGGTATCCAATATATCTGTCACGAGCCCCTCGAAGAAGAAGCCTATGACGCTGCAGACCACCTTCTTCTCCATGTCCCACAATGCATCCCTCATCCGATCCTTGTCGAAGCCGGAATCATCATCGCAATCCTCGTCCGAGAACATCATGGCCCCGGACAGCGCAGTCTCGACGTTTCTGCGGATGACCTCGTAAGGCGGCGCGCAGTACGGCCTCAGGACGATCTTCCCGTCCTCGATCGTGACGACATCGCAGAAAGCAAGCGCCGCATCGTCCACGCCCATCTCGCGGGTCATCTTCATCACCAGATGGCGGAGCTGCTCCGCATCCATCCGGCCTACCAGCTCCTCGATGTCCTCGATGCTGTCTATGTCCTCTATGATCTCTATCATGTCGCGTCGCCTCCGACGGAAAGGCATCTCTGTGCCCGGTAAAAGATATTGGGGGAAGCTGGCCGGGTCGCCCCGCGCGACCGCGCAGGGGCCCTGCCGATACGATCAGGACAGGATGTCCTTCAGGTGCCCCTGCCCGATGGAGTCCCTGATCTCCATGGCCAGCCTGCCGCCGGTGCTGAGCCCGGGGTAGATCAGGTCCGCATACGGGGATCCCGAGATGAACGGGTTCGTTCCCGCGACGATCCTGGTGGAGATCTCGAACACCTTGAACTGGAGCTTGTCGTTGACGACCGTTTCCAGGCAGAACGGCCCCCACATGCCTCCGAAGAGCTCGTAGGACCTGTTGACGATCTTCTCGGCCATCTCGAAGGCCCTGGGGAGCAGAGACTCCCTGATGACGACCGGCGTGTTCCCGGTGACCACGAAGGACGGGTAGAGGCCGTGCCTCTTGGATTCCTCGATGGACCCGAGCTTGTACATCTCGTCGATGTTGGACTCGTCCCTCCTGTCGATGGACAGCAGCTCCAGGGACCCGCCCTGCTCGCAGAGGTAGCCGTCGGTCTTGAAAGGATCGTAGAAGAAGTGCATGTAGTACCGGGTCCCGAGGCAGTACTCCTGTATGGTGTAGGGCTGCGTCGGGTCGATGGACATCTTGAAGTCGGGGTAGTCCATGGCGATGAAGTAGCCCCTGCCGCCCTTCGCCCCGTGGTACTTGACCATGACGGGCTCGTCGATCTCCCTTGCATCGGTGATCAGCTTGGGCATGGGGACGCCTGCGGACGTGATCCACTGCCTCTGCATGTCCCTGTCGGATTCCCATCCGAGGACCGCGCGGTTGCCGTAAGAGGGGACCGGAAGCTCCGCGAACCTGCGGGGACCCATATACTCGACGAAGGAGCCGTGGGGGATGATGATGACGTTCCTGTCCAAGAGCTCCCCCGTGCGCTCCTCGAAATCGTCGAAGTCCTTGTACTTCAGGATCTCGTCCGGCTTGGCCAGAGGGAACGCGTCGTAATGCTTTGTGCTGTGAGTGATGGTGAGCCCGAGCGTCTTGAAGCCCATCTTCCTCGCTCCGTGGAAGATCTGCAGCGACGAATGGGAGCACAGGGTGGCGATCGTGATGTCGCTAGTGTCGTACCCGTCCAGAATCTCGTCAATCTTGCTCTTGGGAACCATATCCTCTGATTGCGTTCCGATTTAAAAATGTGCTGGATGCCGAGGTCCCGAACCATTTCGGGACCCCGGAATCCATTACCGCACAAACCAGAGCTTGGGATGCGGGGCAACCGTGTTTTTATGCGAATTGGAGACCGAACTTGAACCTGCCCGCGAAGACAGACGCTGAGTCGTCCAATGAAATATTGCCGCGGGCCAAATCCGGTTCTGCAGATGCGGTCTGATCGGTTCCATTCTGGACTTCGTGCATGCAGCCGTCCGCACCTTCGAATGTCATTCCGCTCAGTGTGCACCATCCGTAAGGATCTATCGCTCCGGAGCTTCCGCAGAATGTGTATCCGTAGAAGGTTCCTTCCCCGGCATAGCTGATGTCGCTGGCGAACGTCATTTTGGTGACGCTGGTGCCGTTCACATTCGCCCAAGGGGGATAGTATCCATCATGGTAGTAGAATCCGCCCCCAAGGAATCCGCGAGTGAAATTCACGACCTCCAGGTTGCAACGGTCGAATGCGGGGTATTCGGCAGAGGCGACGCTGTCGAGGCTGATGGGGATGGTGAGCTCGGTCAGGCTGCTGCAATTGTAGAACGTATGGTTCGACAGAGACCAGACGCTGTCCGGAATCACAATAGAGGTGATGTTCAGATCGCGGAATGCATCGGTTCCGATGCTCGCGATGCCTTCCTCCAACACGATCGATTTCAGAGTGGACCTGCACAGATACCAAGGAGTGTACTGATACCAATTATGATTCGCATCCCAGTAGTCTCTGTAAGCAGCATAATTGAATCCGTATCCAGAACCTGGGGTGAACGTGATGCACTCTATTCCGGACACCCTTGTAAATGCAGGATTATACTCAGACCATACAGCATTGATGCTTATCGGAATGGTCAGGTTTTTGATTGTACATTCATAGATTGATTCACCGTCTCCGAAAGAGACAAGTGAATTCGGAAGGACGAGGTTTTCAATACTGCATTCATAGAATGCATATTTTCCGATACGGGTGATCCCTTCTTCAATGATGACGGTCTTGAGATTCGATGCGTTGTTCCAAGGACATTTATGGACTTCTTTCGTATCATAATAGCAAACACTTCCAGAACCTTTGGTTATGGTCACTTTTTCAAGGTTATCATAGCATCCGTCCTTGTCGAACGGACTCTGACGAAAACCAATACTATATGCAAGATCGATAGATCCTGGGATGCTGAGTTCTTTAAGGTTGCAGCCCCAGAACATGCACTCCCCCAATTTCTTGACGCTGTCTGTGATGATGATCGTCTTTGGAACATTCGAATACATGTTCCAGGGAGCCAGCTCTGTATTCTTTGAAAAACCCCAGAATGCATAGTCGAACGGGACTCCGTTTCCGTTGGTGAAGGTCACCTTCTCGACGGCTGTACAGCCGCGGAATGCAGGGTATGAGTCGTCGCTACCATAGGAGTTCAGGCTCACGGGAATGGTCAGATCGGTCAGGCCCGTGCAGTTGAGGAAACAGTGGTTTCCGAGGTGGACGACGCTATCGGGAAGCACTATCGAAGTTATGTTGTTCAGTTCGCGGAAAGCATCGGATCCGATTCCTTTGACCCCGTCGGCGAAGATGATCTCTTTGAGAGTGTCTCTGCTCTGATACCAAGGGGTGTGCTGATACCAGGAACCGGATCCTTCGTAAGCGGCACAGTTGTATCCGTATCCTCCGTTTCCGCCGGTGAAGTTGATCTTTTCGATATGACAAGTGCCGTCGAAGACGCTGTGCGAATCAGAGACCACGCTGTTCAGCGTGATGGGGATGGTGAGCTCCTTGACCTGTTCGCATTTGATGAACGCCCATTCGCCGAGCTTTGTGATGCTGTCGCCTATGACGATCTTGGTGATATCGTCACGGCTCTCGTACCACGGCGCGCGGACGGAAACATACGAATACATTTCGCCGGACCCCGTTATCTCCAGGGTGCCGTCGGAATAGATGCAGTATGCGGCATTCGGCCCGCATTGACCGCTGTCGATGATCTGTGCCGAAGACGCATCCGTTTCTGCATGAAGTGCAAACAAGACTGTCATGGCAGATACGGCGAGCACTATGACCATCAGAAACGTTCCAATCTTCATCGGACTGTCAGATGTAACATTGCAATTGATGATGTCATCTCTCCGAGGGAATTATCTGAACCTCCCGATGCCATGAGGGCTGGCATCGGCAGGCCAAGCACTTGTATAACTGGCACCGACATACTGCACACTATATGTAGGATTCTGGAAATCTTTTTAAACTTGAATTCTGCAATCTAGCGCGCGTGACTGCACGATTCGAAATCCAAACGGATTATCGATGAACGATTGGAAAGCAGGTGGGCCGGCAAAGGAATCCATGCCCTCTGCCGGCT
>CAVICI010000096.1:0-5109 GCA_963640995.1 Dialister hominis
GAAGCCCAGTTCTTGCACACTCATCGATATCAGGCTGCGATGAGGCCGGCAGGCATGAAAGGGGCCAGGAATGGGGCGGAGGTAGCCTCCGAACGGATCTGCTAATGCCGAATTAGAGGGTTTTCGAATCAGCTATACATATGGTTGCTCAGTATCTGTGGCCATGATTCATTAAGATAATTGTTCTATAATTGAATTGTTAAGTTAAGATTTTTGTATATATAAGACAATGACTCATTAAGATTTTTGTATTTATTTAAATATTATTTATATACAATCGAAATCATCACCAATCATGAAGCGGAAGATCTACGATAAGATGGTCGAGTGGAAGCTCAACAGGCAGGGCCGCACAGCATTGCTGATCGAAGGCGCACGCCGCGTTGGCAAGAGCTACATCGTAGAGGAGTTCGCAAAGGACAACTATCGGTCATATGCCATGGTGAACTTCAGCACCAAGAGCAAGGAGTACAAGATGATGTTCGACGACCTGTCCGACATCCCGCTCCTTCTGCAGAAGATTGCGGACATAGAGCGTGTAGAGCTCTATGACCGCGAATCCCTCATAATATTCGATGAGGTCCAGCAGTGCCCGCGTGCCAGAGAGGCGATCAAGTTCCTCGTCGCAGACGGCAGGTACGATTACATCGAGACCGGCTCCCTCATATCGATCCACGACAACGTGGACGGGATCGTGATTCCCTCGGAAGAGGAGATTTTGCCGATGCATCCCATGGACTTCGAGGAGTTCTGCTGGGCTCTGGGCGACATGACGACTGCGAACGCCATCCGCAGGCACTTCGAGACGCTGGAGCCCCTGGACGAGGGCCTGCATCGCTCCATCCTCAACGCTTTCAGGAAGTACATGCTGGTCGGAGGGATGCCCCAGTCGGTGCTGGAGTATTCTGTCAGGCAGGATTTCGCGATGGCCGAGTCCGCCAAGCTCAGCATCCTGTCCATCTACCGCCAGGACATGGCGAAAAGGGCGGGGGCCGTCAGCAAGAGCAGGACCCGTGCGCTGTTCGATCTGATACCGTCCGAGCTGATGAAGCATGACAAGGTCCTCGTGGCAACAGACCTGGGCCCGAACGCCAGGGCGGAAGACTACGAAGATCCCATGAGCTGGCTGGATGACGCCTGCATATGCAACATCTGCTGGAGGTCCGTCGCGCCGGACATAGGCCTGAGGATGAACCTCGACAGATCCGCCAGGAAGGTCTACATGGGAGACACGGGGCTCCTGGTGAGCATGGCTATCGATGCCGATCGGGAATCCAAGCACGAGATCTACTCTGCATTGCTGTCGGACAAGCTCCATTTCAACGAGGGGATGTTCGCAGAGAACCTCGTCGCCCAGATGCTGAGGGCCAACGGGCATGACCTGTACTTCTATTCGTTCTACGCCGACGGCAGCAGGAACCGGCAGGAGGTGGACTTCCTGATAAGGCGCGGGCGCAAGATCTGCCCCGTGGAAGTGAAGTCCGGGGACAGGAGCAGCCTGCATGCATCGCTCGACAGGCTGATGGAGATGCACTCCAAGTCCTTGGGGCAGGCATACGTCCTCCACGCGAAGAACCTGAAGAGAGAAGGGAATGTGGTCTATCTGCCATTGTACATGGCGATGTGCCTCTGAAAGAGGCCGAGGGGCCGGATCCCCCGGCCCATAGGTCACAGCTTGACGTCGCCGTAGTCGTTGGCCAGCTTCCTGGGGGTGCTGACCTTGCACTCGGGGCAGTACAGCCCGGAGCCTTTCCTGACGAGCTCGGTCTTGCAGTGGTAGCAGAGCGCCCTGATGCACCCGAGGTTGTCGTCCTTGGTGGTGAGCTGCAGGGACGGCTTGATGCCTGTGACCCTGGCCCTGATGAAATCGCCCTTCCTGAGCTCCTTGGACACGTCGTCGGTGTACTTCTGGGAGATCTTGGACACATGGATCGTGGCATAGGTCTCTCCTCCTAGGGTCCTGTCGACTCCGGATTTGGCGATGACGTCCGCGGTCGCCATGGTGTTCCTGATGTCTGCGACGATCGCGTAGACGATGTCGCCTTCTTTCAGGACGTTGGGGGGGTTGTAGGAAACGACGCGGGCGATGCACTCCTCGTCGTCCAGCACGAGGGTCCCGACCTGGGACGCGTAGACGGTTCCGTCCTCGGAGAACGTGCCCTCTCCGCCCATGTACTCCTCTTCTGCCGCGACTTCGTCGCCCGGAAAAACCAGCTTCTCGCTCATTGAAAATCACCTTATGTTGACGACTGCGACGTCAACGCTCTTCTTCTCCTTGGAATGGAATGAGAATGTATGCGGAATTACGTACTTATACGTTTTATGCCAGGCGACAGAGCGCCCATGCTCCCGGCAGAACCCTTCCACGAAATCCAGGGTGGACGCCATGTGGATGGAGTACACACACTCTGACGACTCCATGGCCTTCTCCAGGAACGGGCGGTCGGCCCTGCGGCTCTGGCATCCGAACGGCGGGTTCATGAACACGGTGTCTGCGCCTTCGTCCACCTCGCGCACGTCTTTCCTGGAGAAGGACACGTCGGCTCCGAACAGCCTGCGGTTGGACTCCGCCACAGCGAGGGCCTTCTCCGAGACGTCGTACCCGACGACCATCCCGGCTCCCAGGAGCCAAGCGCCGATCGAGAACATCCCGGTGCCGCATCCCAGGTCCATGACCTTCAGGCCCGCTATATCTCCTTCGGAATATGCCCTGTACAGGATGTCCGCTGCGATCGCTGCGGGCGTCATATACTGCTCCAGCGAAGGGTCGGGGCCGTCGAACCCCTGCACCGACTCGAGCCTGATCTCCAGGTCCCTCTTCCTCATCGTTGCTGATATGGCAGGCGATTTTAAAAGGACAGCGCATCTCTGGCACATTATACATGTCCTGACGCAGGCTGCGTGCCTGTTATATATCAAACCAATATAGCCGGCACCGGGCATATGCCGGGTTCAGATGTCGATGGCACATGCTCTTTCCTGAAACATTTTAGCGGGTCCCGAGCTTCCGCAGAGGATCCGTGGCTTCGTCCATCGCAATCCAGCGGTCGTTTTCCCTCATCCGTTCCGACCTGGCATTGCGGATTCCGAAGCACTGGCATCGTTCTCCGCAGACTGGATAGCCATGTTTATCTATCGGGACCCGATTCGATTGATGCATACGATGCGTATGCGCCTCTCAGCAGGGGGTGTACCAACTGTCAAAGATCAAAAGAGCCATCATCAGCGTATCTGACAAGACCGGCATCGTCGAATTCTCAAAAGAGCTGGCCTCAATGGGCGTGGAGATCGTCTCCACCGGCGGAACTTACAAGATCCTGAAGGAGAACGGCATCGCCGTGGCCGAGGTGTCCGATGTCACCGGGTTCCCCGAGATGCTGGATGGCCGCGTCAAGACGCTCCACCCCAAGATACATGCGGGGATCCTCGCCCGCAGGGACGTGAAGGCGCACATGGATGCCATCGCGTCCATGGGCATCGAGGCCGTCGACATGGTAGTCGTCAACCTCTATCCGTTCAAGCAGACCGTGCTCAAAGAGGGAGTGGCATTCGATGAGATCGTCGAGAACATCGACATCGGCGGGCCCAGCATGATCCGCGCCGCCGCCAAGAACTACAAGTCTGTGGCGGTCGTCGTCGAGCCCTCTCAGTACGCCGAGGTCCTGGCCGACATGAAGGAGAACGGAGGCTGCGTCTCCGAGGCCCTCCACGGCAAGCTCATGGCAGAGGCCTTCGTGGCCACCGCCAACTACGACAGCATGATAGCGTCCCGTATGTACGGGCGCTTCTGCACCGGGTTCCCCGAATCCTTCCCTATACCCTTGGAGAAGGTCGAGGACCTCAGGTACGGGGAGAACCCCAACCAGGCCGCCGCGTTCTACAAGGACCCCTTCACCCCGGCCCCCACGGTGGCGACGTCCATCCATCTCCAGCACGGTAAGCAGCTGTCCTACAACAACATCCTGGACCTGGACAAGGCCCTGGACATCTGCATGGACTTCGAGAAGCCCACCGCCGTCGTCATGAAGCACACCAACCCCTGCGGGCTGGCGTCCGACGACAACATCTACGACGCGTTCATGACCGCATACAACGTGGACCCGCTGTCCGCCTTCGGATGCGTCATATGCCTCAACAGGAACTGCGACGTGAAGACCGCCACCGAGATCTCCCAGCACTTCGTGGAGGCTGTCATCTGCCCCGATTACGACGAGGGCGCGGTGGAGATCATGGAGGTCAAGAAGAACATCCGCCTCCTGAAGACCGGATGCCCCATCGGCCCGTCCTGCAGGACCAGGGAGTACAAGATGAAGAAGGTCCAGGGCGGGATGCTGGTGCAGACCGACGAGGACGTCCCCATCGACCCGGCCAACCTCAAGGTGGTCACGAACCGTGCGCCCACAGAGGAGGAGATCCACTCGCTGCTCTTCGCGTGGAAGCTCGCCAAGCACGTCACGTCGAACGCCGTGGTGTACGTCAGGGGAGAGCGCGCCGTGGGGATCGGAGCCGGCCAGATGAGCCGTGTGGACTCCGCCAAGATCGCCACCATGAAGGCCAACGAGCCCACCCAGGGCTGCGTCATGGCTTCCGATGCCTTCTTCCCGTTCAGGGACGGGGTGGACGAAGCGGCCAATGCAGGCGTCACCGCGATCATCCAGCCCGGAGGCAGTATCAGGGACCAGGAGGTCATCGATGCGGCCAACGAGCACGGCATGGCGATGGTCTTCACAGGATGCCGCGTGTTCAGGCACTGACCATGAACGGCGGGCATCTGCCCGCCTTCATCCAGAGGCTGATCCGAAGGCATGCGAGCGGTGCAACTGCCGCAGGCCATCGAGACCTTTGTCGGCTGGATGCGCACCCTTCAGGACATCGTTCAGATGGGGCATGCGCAGACACGGAGACGTATGACGGGAGACTGTCAGTACGGTTCTCAGAGGAGGGCTTCCCCGCGAGGGGGAGTCTTCACTCGCTTCATCACATATTCAGGATTAAAATCGTCATCATGATGCTGATAATCAGCATTACCAGTATTGTCAATCTGTATGCAAGTGAGGTATTCGTCCAGTTTCCTTCGAACTCTCCTCCAATGTACTGCAGTCCCTTCTG
>CAVICI010000097.1:0-5058 GCA_963640995.1 Dialister hominis
TCAATGCAACTTGGCTGGATGATGACCCTGCATTCGAGGGCGTACACGGAATAGAGAACATCACGTTCACTCCCGGCACAGGATACGGACAGAATTATGCCGCTTATGAGGACATGAACTGCTGGTATCAGCATACTCCTTGGTATCAGTGCAGGTCCACTCTGAAATCGATCGTGCTCGAGGATGGCATCAAAAGCATCGGATCCGATGCTTTCCGCGAACTGAACATCACCTCCATAGTGATCCCCGACAGTGTCCGTTCTCTGTCGAGCCATTCATTCTACAATTGCAGCAGCCTGACCGAGCTCACCATCAACATCAGCCTCGATAGCGTCGCCTCTGCCGAATACCCCGCATTCGACCGTTGCAACCTGGAGGTCGTGAATTTCACTCGCGCATTCCTTGGGGGCGGAATCGACTACAATGATGGATATTATCCCCCTTGGGCGAATGTGAACGGCACCAGCGTCACCAAGATGACGTTTGCCAGCGATTTCACCTATGCCGGGAAATGTACCTTCTACGGATACACTTTCTGCGGAAGCTCCGGAGCGATAGATCCTTACGGATGGTGCACGCTGAGCGGAATGACATTCGAAGGTGCGGACGGCCTCATGTACGAGGTTCAGAACGGAACCGATTCGACCACGACCACAGAACCGGACACGGCCGGTGCCGATACATTATGGTCCGATTACATAGTGTGCGGAGACGGAGTGATCGAAGCGCATCGGATCTGTCACCAATTGCCGAACCTGCAGGAATCTCTGAAGCACGCCATCCGGATCCTCGAATCCGGTGCGGGCGCGGCCTGAGCGCCGATCGGACAGATCGCGAAGCGTTCAAGAATATGGAAAAACGGGCATAAAAGCCGGGGCACTGCTTTGCGGGCGCTCCCGGCTGCCCCTATTGCTTCGTGCCGGTCGGCCCGTCCGGCCGAATCGGACAGGTATTGGTGAAATGAAAATTCCTGCCGAAGACAGCCTCCCTGATTTCAAGAATCGGGATGCAGAATCACACAAACGGTTCACTTTGTATGGCACGTATATCCAGGCGACGATAGCAATCCTGATCCTGATCTTATTCGCTGTCAGAGATGAAGTGTTGGTCGGCTTCGCGTTCGCTATCTTCGGCCTCATCTTAGTTGTGGTATTCGGCACATATTCTCTTGGTCAGGCATATGACTTGGAAATGGATGAGAACGTCGATACGAAGAAGTCGCTACTGTTGCTATCGGTTCTGTGTGCGGTTCAATTGTCTGCTTTCCTCCTAGCCTACCTATGAGAAGAAGTTCTGTCTGCTCCCTCTCTCCTGGTTGTGGTATCCAGAAGCGAGGTCCCGATGCGGTCGGACTTTAGAGAGATTGCAATGAATGCGAACGATTGCCGGGCCCGATGATCCAAAGGAATGGGAATGACATGGAGCTGAACGGATACGAGAGAACACAGATCTACATGGGCGTCCCCCTCCTGATCTTGTTAATCGTAACCGTCCTCATATTCGATTCGCTCCTTCCGTTCCTGTTCATCTGCCTAGGAGTGATCTTCTGGTTGCTGGCCTACCTCACGAGGGAGGCCTTCGATACCGGCGAAAGGATCAGGAAGCCCAGATGGTACGGCGGAAACGAGGGGGAGTCCGAGATCACCATAGAGTATTCCCGCTACAACATCGACGGGAAGTACATCGATGTCCTCGTCGGCAACCGCAAGGCTGTCAGGATATTCCCGGGCGACAAGGTGACGGTGAAATACGATCCCTCATCCGAGATACGCGTCCAACCGAAAGTCTACGACGCCTTCCCCCTGTCGCTCCGCGAATCCCAAACGGCATGCTATCTGTACCGCCAGCGTTCTTACAGGTATGTCGAGGACGGAGCGGCGGTGGAGCCTTGCCTCAAGCAATAGTTCGACGAAGACAGGCGCAAGATGCGCAAGAAGCTGCCGATCGCGTATGCGATGATGTCGGTTCCGACGCTCATCGTTCTGCTGTACATGTGGAAGTATCTCTGAAGATCCGTCCGGATCCCAAGGAGAACTTCTGGCTTACGGGCAGATGCCCTCTGGCCTGCGAACGGACGGTCTGCCTGCATCGGAGCACGCAGAACCGGACGGTTGCGTCCGAAGCCGTCCGTTCCATAGAACGGTGCCGTCGCAGCCGAATCGCGATAAGGCCGTCATGCCCTTCGGAAAGGGCATGACGGTAAAGGCAGGGGCCAGAGCCCCTGGTTTGCTCTCCCGATCGTCAGCGCTTGGTCTCGTGGACGGTGAAGGCCAGGAGCATCGCCATGAACGCGGCGATGCAGGCGGCTATGATCAGGGCCTTGGCGGAGCTGCCTGTCTTGCTGTCGGGCTCGTCCGCTTGGCCGTGCGAGGGGTGGTAGTCGTCATCGTCATCCCCGGACGGAGCAACGGATTTCCATTGCGCCGTGACGGTGATGTCCTTCGCGGGCACGATCCAATCGAACGCATTTCCGTCTTCGTCCGCCCAGTACAGGAACTCGTATCCGCTTCTGACAGGGTCGGCGGGCCGGGGGACCTCGTCTCCGAGGCAGCCCATGTACGTCCATTCGGATGTCCCGTCGGAGAACGTGATGGTATGCACTTCCACAGCCATCTTCATCTCGCTGATGTCGCCCGTGAACGCCCAGCCCTTGAACCTCTCGAGGTCATCAGCAGGGATGAGCTCTTTGCCGTATCCGTCGTAGAACTTAGTGGCGATGAATCCGCCGTCAGCGAATCTTCCGAGCGCCTCGGGAACCATGTTCGCGATGCCGTTCCCGAAACAGATCGTCTTGATGCCGGTGCAGTCTGCGAACGCATATTTCTCGATGGCCGCGACGGTGTCGGGAATCGTGACCGAAGCGAGGCTCGTGCAGCCGTAGAACGCTCCGTACGGGATTGTTGCCACTTGGCTCGAAAAGGAGATGGAGGCAAGGCCGCAGCATTCTTCGAACGCCTCGACGCCGATGGATGTCAGCGATTCCGGCATCTCGATCGAGATCAGGTTGTCGCACATGCGGAACGCCTGCGCTCCGATGGAAGTGACCGTGCCGGGGATCGAATACGTGCTCCCTTCCTTGCCGGCCGGGTACTGGATCAGGGTCTTCACGTCCTTGTCGAAGAGGACGCCGTCGACGGAACGGTAATTGCTGTTGCCGGTGTCGACATCTATGCTCTTGAGCGATCCGCACTTGGCAAAGGCGAATTCCCCGATGGAATCGACCGACGCGGGAATGGAGACCGAAATCAATCCGGCGCAGTTGCAGAACGCTTCATCTCCGATGGACTTGACCGTATCGGGGATCGAGATGGATACCAAGACTTCGCAGTCCGCGAAAGCCCTCTCTCCTATGGATGCGACCGTGCATATGATGCCGTTGATCGGAACGGAATCACGGATGATCGCATCGCTCTTGATGGCCTTGGTGTATCCGTAGACGTAAGCCTCGCCGGCGGTGTCTGAGACTTTGTATATTATCCCGTTGCAGATGAAGGTGCCCTCTTCTGCAAGGGTCATCACGGAGATGTTGCCCGTGAATGTATTGCCCCGGAGCATCTCGCACTGTGTAGAGAGGTCGATCAGGTTTTCGTCCGCGTCGTGGAATTCTGTCAGAACAATAGCCTCTTCCGATTCGCCGCTGCAGAACGCATCGGATGCGATGCCAATGATTCCCGTGCCGAAGTAGATGGTGTCGAGGCTCGTGCAGTTCAAGAATGCGTAATTATAGATGTACTGAACCGAGTCAGGAATCGTGAAGGATGTCAGGCTGGTGCATCCATAGAATACGCCTACGTTGATGACCGTGACGTTTTCTGGAATAACGATTGAAGTCAGGCTGGTGCATCCAGCGAATGCGAGCGAATCGATCCTACTAACACTGTTCGGAATATCGATTGAAGTCAGGCTGGAGCAATCCGAGAACGCATTCATTCCGATGGTCGTGAATGAATTCCCGTTCCCGAAAGTGACGGACTCCAGCTTACTGCATCCGCTGAACGCATCCTCATTAATGCGTGTAACATTATTCGGAATTACGATCCCAGTCAGGCCAGAGCATCCTTGGAACATACCGGTTTCGATACGATCGACATTGTCCGGGATGTTGATCGAAGTCAGGCCGGTGCAGTTCATGAACACATACGTTCCGAAAGAGGTGACCGAGTTGGGAATCTCGACCGAGGTCAGGTACTTGCACCCCGTGAATGCCTTCTCTTTGATGGCCGTGACCGTGTTTGGAATAGTGACCTTGGTCAGCACAGTGCAATTGCTGAGCGCATATTTTCCGATGGTTTTGACAGTGTAATCAACACCGTTGATTGTAACGGAATCGCGGATGGCCGCGCTGCTCTGGATCTCGCTGTTATATCCGGATACGTATGCTTCGCCAGCGGTGCCTGAGGGCTTGTATACTATCCCGTCATGGACAGCGATTTCCGCTCCCTCAAGGATCATAATGCTGATGTCGCCGGTGAACGTATTGCCGCAGAGTTCCGCAACCTGTTCGGAGGGGTAGATCCTCTGTCCGTCCCCGTCGTAGAACTTTGTCGAACCGCTGCTGCTGGAAAACGCATTGGCTGCAATGGAAGTGATGTTCTCTCCGAAGTGGATGGTATTGAGGCTCGTGCAGTTGTAGAATGCGTTATCATTAACTGTGACAGAGTCGGGAATCGTGATCGAGGTCAGGCCGATGCAGCCATTGAACGCTTTAGTGCCGATCGTCTGAAGCGAATTCCCATTGAAGGTGACGGTTCCCAACTTACTGCAATTCTGGAACGCGCCTTCACCGATGCTTGTGAGAGAGCTTCCCAGAGTAACAGATCCCAGGCTTGTGCAATTATTGAACGCGTACGCTCCTATGCTTTGGACGTTGTCCAAACTATCGATTGTTTTCAGGCTTGTGCAATTATTGAACGCGTTTCTGCCGATGCTTGTGAGCGAGCTCAAGCCGGTGACGGACTCCAACTTACTGCAACCCTGGAACACGTATTCTCCGATGCTTGTGAGAGAGCTCCCGAAAGTGACAGATCCCAGGCTTGTGCAATTATTGAACGCATATAC
>CAVICI010000098.1:0-5038 GCA_963640995.1 Dialister hominis
ACAGACTGCACCTCAGATGCCTTGGACACCTCCTTATAGTTGGTTGCTGTACCGCGAAAGGCTCTTTTCTCCAGTCCGAGGCATCTGAAGTACTCCAAGCGGCCTCCAGTGTTTGTCAACCCTGGTGTGAGAACGACTTTTTCATGACAATGCCTGTCGTTCGAGCACCGTTTTAGACGATCAGTGGTGTGTTCTTGAAAATCGGCCAGGGGGCCGCTTGGAGTGCTCACGTCCTTAGTTCAACAGGAAGAGCATCGGCCTTCTAAGCCGAGGGTTCCCGGTTCGACTCCGGGAGGACGTGCCAGAACACGGACGGCGTACAACCAAGAGGTCGAGGTGACGTCCCTGATGGTGAAAACCGTGCAGACAACAGGGATGCTGAGCTAGGCTACGCGCGGGTTCGAATCCCGCCGCTGTCCACCAAACGCGTAGTTGACCGGGTTGCTCTAAAAACCCGGAGGGTAGGGGAAATCCCCCAGCACCACCACACGGTGCCGGCATGGAGAGGTGCCGATAGAGACAAACTGGAGGGCGTGCACGTCGGTCCAGGTCCCGCCTCCACCTATTTTTTCGGGGAGGTAGCTCAACGGTAGAGTCCCCGGCTCTGAACCGGGTTATCTTGGTTCGACTCCTTGCCTCCCTGCCATTGGAACGAAGCATGGAATCCTCACCTCTCCTTGGGATGCCTGGCATCCTTTCTGACAAGCAGATCGCCGATGAGGCTCGCACTCATGGCATGGTCGAACCGTTTTCCGTCTCCACGAACAAGAACGCCGAGGGCAAGAAGATTTGCTCCTACGGCGTTTCTTCGTATGGCTATGACGTGCGCCTTGGCGGCGACTTCCTGGTGGCCCGAGACACGCGCCCTGAGTGCGTGAACCCTGGCATGCTGGACGTGCATGACGCCTGGAGCGTCAACGACGCCTTCACGAAGAAGCATGTGGAGGAGGGCGAGGCGCTCATCATCCCGCCGCATGGGTTCGTGCTGGCCTGCACTGTGGAGACCATCAAGATGCCCAAGGACTGCATCGCGGTGTGCATGGGCAAGTCCACCTACGCCCGAGTGGGCCTGGTGGTCAATGTGACCCCTCTGGAGCCAGGCTGGGAAGGCCAGGTGACGATGGAGCTCTCCAACACGACCCATCTGCCTGTGAAGGTCTACGTCGGGGAAGGGATCATGCAGATTCTGTTCTTCCGGGGCGCTGTGGCCTGCGAGAGCCCCTATGTGGCGCGAAGCGGCAAGTACCTTGGCCAGAAGGGTCCGACTCTTCCGAGAATGTGAAATGGCTCAAAGACCTGAAAGCGAATACGTCCGCGTGAACGTCCGCATCACCAAGCGTCAGCTGGAGTGGCTGAAGAAGCGCAGTGAGCAGGTTGGCCAGAACTACAACTGGGTCATCCGCTGGGCGATCTCCGAGCTCATCGGACGCGTGGACAAGGATACGGCGGAGGCCCCGAATGTCCCTCGCGACTAAGTACCGCCAGATCGATCCCCAGATGATCTATGACCTCGCCACTGGGCTGGAAGAGCCCGACGAAGTGGCGAAGCGTTATGGGTTTGAAGGGGACGAGTGGGAGCAGATCGCTCAGAGGCCTGAAGTGGTCCGAGCGGTCAAACAGCAGATGGCTGAGCTGGAGAAGAACGGGACGACCTTCAAGAACAAGGCGCGGCTCCTCACCAACTCCATGCTGAAGAACCTCTACGTGGCCGCCATGCGTGATGACGTGCCCGTGAAGGACAAGGCTCAGGCGCTCCTCGCGGTGACGAAGCTGGCGGGCCTGGACGCCCCGGCGCAGGCGACTGCCCAGGGAGCGGGGTTCTCGATCACGATCAACCTGCCTGCAATGCCTCAGACGCCTCCCGCTGTGGAGGTGGTCGAGGCCAAGGCGATAGAGAAGGACGACGATGTACATAACGACCAATCTGACGACGACTGACGTAGGCCAGGCGACTGCGACGGTGATTGCACGCACGCGCCCCCACAACTCCTATGAGGAGATCATTACATGGGAACTGTTGTACCCTCGCTACATTCACTCCGAGTTTATGACTCACAGAATGTTCTCACGCAATGCGTGCTCCTCCCGGGCGACGCCTGTGAAGACGCTGATCGAGGAGGTGCGAAAGCATCCGATGTTCTTCGACGAGGTGCGGCTCAATCAGAGGGGTATGACGGGTGGGGACCTCGCCAGTCCGACTGCTCTGGCCGAGTTCACCGCCCTGTGGATGGACGCGTCGAAGCACGCGGCGGACACCGCCGAGAAGATGGCGGAGCTGGGGATCGCCAAGCAGACGGTGAATCGTGTGCTGGAGCCGTTCCTTCCTATCCGTGTCCTCTGCACAACGACCATGGATGGCCTGGAGAACTTCTACCGCCTGAGACTGGCGAAGGACGCTCAGCCTGAAATCCAGTCGCTTGCCAAGGCCATGAAGGAGTCCCAGGAGAAGTCCATCTTGCTGGAGGACACCATCCACATGCCGTACGCCTGCTACCAGGATGAGCCGACGCTGGCCCACACTGTCGTGCGGTGCATCGCCGCCTGCGCTCGCGTGTCCGTGGCGAGAGCCAACGGCAAGGAGACGACCTTCGCTGAGGACCTTGAGCTGGTGCATCGCCTGTGCAACGCGGGGCACATGACGCCTTTCGAGCACATAGCCTTCGCGCACACCTCAGGTGGGGCGAACTTCTGGGGCTGGCAGAGCATCCGCTACCGCATTGAGAACGAGCTCGACTGCGGCGAGATCGACGGCTTGGACGACATGCTTGACAGAGTGGTGGGCGTATGACTGCTACGTACACTCTCGAAGAGATCGGCACAGCCGCCGACTATGCGATGACCAAGGCGGTCTGCGATTATGTGGACCTGAAGCTCCAGCTGATTCCTGAAGCCGTCACCAAGATGCTTGAGGCCATAGCAGAAAGAGACGTTGCCGGGGCCAACAGCCAGCATAAGTACATCCTGGCGGTCATCTCTCGGCTCAGCGGGTATCTGGAAGGCGTGAAGGAGGGGCTGAAATGACCATCCAAGATCAGAACACTTTCATAGGCACCGTGATGCGAGTCCTCGAGGCCCTTCTGGTGCCCGTGTGTTGCCTCTTTCTGGGCTTCCTCATGGGCGTCTACGCGACGAGTTCCAATGGCCCGACCCATGACAGCCTTCAGGAGCAGATTGACACCCAGCAGATGAAGCTTGACCTCCTCATCGAGATGATGAAGGCCGTGCCTCGTGGAGAGATGAATTGGGACAAGCTCTAAGCTACACCCCGCCGAAGTCGCTGGTGCCCTTCTTCACGAGTGAGAAGTTCATCTCGCTCGTGGTGGGCCCGGTGGGCTCGACCAAGACGACGGCTGGGATCATGAAGATCGCCTACCACGCGAAGCGCATGGCGCCTTGCGCGGACGGAATACGACGCTCCCGCTGTGTGTGGATACGTAACACCCGCGAACAGTTGCGAGACACGTCCATCCCTGACTTCCTGTCGTGGTTCCCCGACGGGGTTGCGGGTTCGTTCGCCAAGACCTACAACGAGTTCACGCTGAAGTTCGACGACGTTGAGTGCAAGGTGATGTTCCGAGGCCTGGATGACCAGGACGACGTGAAGCGCCTGCTGTCCTTGCAGATTTCCTTCGCCATCATGGATGAGTTCCGTGAGATCAACGAGGAGATTTTCAAAACGGTGCAGGGCCGACTCGGGCGCTATCCGGACAAGAAGATGGTGCCGCCTCGCAAGGAGTGGGGCACGGATGAGAAGGGCTACCCCATCGGCGGCTGTGTGACTGACGACGGGACGCCCAACGCGCATATTTGGGGCATGACGAACCCCCCTGACATGGACACGTTTTGGGAAGGGTTCCTCACGAAGCCCCCTTCCAACTGCCACGTGACTATCCAGCCCGGCGGGAACGACCCCAAGGCGGACTGGCTTGAATACCTGCCACCCGACTACTACACGAACCTTGCGGTAGGGAAAGACCCTGACTGGATTGACGTGTACATCAACGCGAAGTTCGGCAAGTCCCTCGCGGGCATGCCTGTCTTCCGTTCGTTCTCGCGCTCGCTCCATGTGTCGGACGGGGCGCTCAACTACAGTCGCAACCGCAACTCGCCCATCATCGTGGGCATGGACGTGGCCTTGCACCCTGCCGCTGTGTTCGGGCAGGTGGACTACAAGGGTCGCATTCTGATCTATGACGTGACCTCGGCAACGGGCATGGGGGCGCAGAAGTTCATCCGCGAGAAGGTGAAGCCCATTCTGGAGCAGAGGTTCCCTGGACAGCCTGCGATCTTCATCATTGACCCGGCGGGCAACACCCGGGCGCAGACTGATGAGAAAACAGTGCTTGACGTGATTAGAGCTGAGGGGCTGGCAGTGCGCACGGCCTCGACGAACGTCCTCCAGGCCCGACTGGGCGCGGTGGATGCAGCTCTGAGCCGAGTGGTGGAGGGCGAGCCGTACCTCCTCATTGATGGAACACACTGCGCGGACTTGATTACTTGCCTGTCGGGGAAGTATCGTTACAGACGCAAGAAAGACGGTGAGGCTGAGGATCAGCCGGAGAAGAGTCACCCGTGGTCAGATATTGCCGATGCGTTGCAGTATCTGTGCCTGCACGCCGACACGAGCGGCGTCTACAACCAAGAGGGCAACGCTGAAGCGCGGCCCGTGAAAAAGGTGAACTACCGATATGTTTGAGGAAAACAGAACCTCTGCTCTGCCGATGAACGTTACGAACAGCGCCGCTCCCGGCGTCGTGAACATCGGTGGCATTCTGGAGGTGCGATCAGCCTCGCAGATGATCGAAGACGAGCGAGCGAAGGCTGAGGCCGACAACGAGCAGGCTGTTGTGCAGGGCCTGGCCGGGTACATCCGCAAGTGCTGGATGGAAGCCCGTGACGCGAAGGAGAACACGATTGAGCCTCGGATGCTCTCAGCTCTCCGCCAGCGCAAGGGTGAGTACGACCCGGACTTGCTGGCTCAGCTGAAGAAGCAGGGCTCTACGCCGATCTTCATGCTCATCACGAGCAACAAGTGCCG
>CAVICI010000099.1:0-2727 GCA_963640995.1 Dialister hominis
GGTAGAATATCCAGTTTACAAACAGGTCGTTCTCGGTCTTGTGTTTCTCAAGTTCGTATCGGATAGATTCGAGAAGAGACGTAGGGAGCTCATATCCGAAGGAAAGGACAAAATGATCGATCAGGCTTTCTCATACACGATGAAGAACGTGTTCTTTCTTCCTGAGAAGGCTAGATGGAGCTACATCGTCAACGAGGCGGCGAAACAGTCCGACCTCAAGGTACAGTTAGACAATGCCATGGACATAATCGAGAAGAGTAACGAGACACTCAAGGGCGCCCTCCCGTCAAATTTCTACGTCACCGTTGATCTCGATGTTTCCAAGCTCGCATCCCTCATCGACATCATGAATGGTGTCGACCTCTCTAAGGATGAAGAAGAGGACGTGATAGGGCGCGTATATGAATATTTCCTCTCGAAGTTCTCTTCCAAGGAGGGCAAGGGGGAGTTCTATACTCCGAAGCCCATAGTCAAAATCATTACGGAAATGATACAGCCTCTCAAAGGGAGGATATTCGACCCTTGTTGCGGATCCGGCGGGATGTTCGTCCAGTCTATGAAACTGGTGCAGGCTCACCATGGGAACAAAGCCGATGTATCGATCTATGGGCAGGAATACACGCTTACCACACTCAAACTTGCCAAGATGAACTTGGCTATCCGCGGCATTTCGGCTAATTTCGGAGACAGGAACGAGGATTCGCTCAGAAGAGACCTCCACAAGGATCTTCGTGCCGATTTCGTCATGGCCAACCCTCCATTCAATCAGGATAAATGGGGTGCCGACGAACTCGCGGACGATCCGCGTTGGGTATACGGCATTCCAAGAGGGAATGCGAATTACGCATGGATTCAGCATTTCCTGTACCATCTCAACGATAACGGTGTTGCAGGATTCGTACTTGCGAATGGGTCGCTGACATCCAACACCAATGGGGATGGCGAAATCAGGAAGAACCTTGTCGACAGGCATGTGGTGGACTGCATCGTTGCTCTTCCTGAGAAGCTCTTCTATTCCACGGGAATTCCAGTGTGTCTCTGGTTCTGTTCTAAATCCAAGGTCAGGAGGGACGATCAGACTAAAGACAGCATCCTTTTCATCGATTGCAGGAAGATGGGAAGGCTCTATGATCGCACTCATAAGACCATCGATGATTATGAGATAGAAAGAATCGCTTCTACCTATCACAATTGGCTCAATGGAACTGATTATGAGGACGTACAGGGATTCTGCAAGTCCGTATCCATTGAAGATGTCGCTAAATCGGACTATATGCTCACTCCTGGGAGATATGTGGGACTTGCTCCGGAAGAGGAGGATACCGAGCCATATGAGGAGAAGATGAAGAGATTGACCGGCGAGCTTGCAGGTTTGTTCGATGAGTCTCACAGGCTCGAAGAAGAGATCAGGAATAATCTGAAGGCCCTCGGCTTTGAGATCTGAGGCATTTTTATGTCGATAGTCAGAATCGGTGATGTTTGCACCTGGTCCAAAGGGTTCCAAGTGCCTCGTGATGAGACTGCTTCAGATAAGCAGGTTCCGTATCTGCATTACGGGGATCTATACAAGTTGTATGGTTTTAGAATGAATCTTGAAGAGAACTCGAGTATCATGATGAAGATCAATGATGGTCGGAGTTTAAAGGCGAAGCAGATGTTACATGACGGGGATATCGTCTTTGCTTTGACATCCGAGACTGTGGACGATTTGAGTCGCTGTACGCTCTTAATCAGTTCGCATGATAATTTAGGGGGTACATATTTTGCTCTTTAAATCTTTTAAAATAAAGGAGATTGGAAGGGTTGTAGGTGGTGGTACACCACAAACCTCTATGCCTGATTATTATGACGGTAATATTCCCTGGATTTCTCCAAAAGATTTGTCCGACTATAATCAACGTTACATAAAGCGCGGGGCCAGAAATATTACAGAATCAGGCCTTTCAAACTCAGGTGCGAGACTAATTCCTGCAGGCTCTATACTCCTTTCTTCAAGGGCGCCAATCGGCTACTTAGCGATAGCAGCAAACGATCTCTGCACTAATCAAGGCTTTAGAAGTATTGTTCCAGACGAGGATGTAGTATCTTCTGAATATCTGTATTATTACCTAAAGTGTCACATCGAAGAGCTCAAAGATTTGGGCGTTGGAACCACTTTTGCTGAATTATCTGGTAAAACCTTGGAAAATTACATTGTCAACCTCCCACCTCTTGAGGTTCAAATGAGAATTACCACCATTCTATCAACAATTGATGACATGATTGAGCTTAACAGCACAATAAATGATAATTTAATGGTACTATCTGAATTGATTTTCCAAAATTGGATCAGAACATTTTGCGACGGAGATTACGTGTCAGCGATACCCAATACGAATATGCAATCTTTGGATCATTTATGCTCAAAGATAACAGATGGCTCTCACTTCAGTCCAGAATCTGAAGAGAATGGTACACATGCCATGTTTTCTGTCAAAGATATGCGCACGAACGGGTTTGATAGATCAGAATGCAAGATGATTGGTGATTTAGCGTTTGAAAAATTGAAAAGCGCAGGATGTGTTCCGATTCGTGATGATATAGTCATCGCTAAGGATGGCAGTTATCTAAAGGAACTATTTCTCATCAATGAGGATCACGAGGACGCGATTTTATCCTCTATTGCGATATTCCGTCCAGATCGCAAGACAATCTATCCAGAAATATTATTGGCATATCTCAGATTGC
>CAVICI010000099.1:2737-5012 GCA_963640995.1 Dialister hominis
AACTTGAAGTAAGAGGCGGAAAGGCAGCAATTCCAGGCATCGGCCAGACCGCCATTACTGATTTAAAAATCTATGATTTCTCTTTGAAAGAAGTTCGGGAGTTTTCAGAATATGCATGTAATGTAGCAAAAGCAGTATTGAGGAATTGCGCTGAAAATTCTAAATTACTACAACTCCGCGATTGCCTTTTGCCCAGATTGATTTCTGGCGAAGTTGACGTTTCAAACCTAACTCTGAGTGGTGCTAAATAATCATTTATCTGAAGATAGAAGAATGGTCTGATGACTCTAAGGTGACGACTCAATATGATATTCGATGAAGAGAGCTTAGAGAATTATTTCATGAATGAGTTCGAAGCTAGAGGATACGATCACATTATCGGAGACACTTTGAACAGAGCAGAAACAGACATTATCAGTTCTAGTGATCTGAAAGATTATCTTTCCAGGAGATATACGAATGATAATATCACAGAGTTGGAAATCAATATGATCTGTTCGATATTCCCTTGCAAAGACAGGGGAATATATGTTGATAACAGAGATACTTTCAACAGGATTCGCGATGGGTTCGCATTTAAAAGATTTGATAAGACGAAACCTGCACTTTGGATTAACCTGATAGATTTCGTCAATCCAGAGAACAATGTTTTCAGGATTGTCAATCAAATGACAATCCAGGGGCCGAAGCAACGCCGCAGGCCTGACGCGCTGGTGTACATCAACGGAATACCGCTTGTGATAATAGAATTCAAATCTGCCGTCAAAGAGAATGTCGGTCTCGATGAAGCTTATGAGCAGATAAACACCCGTTACGTAAGAGACATTCCAGATCTGTTCAGATACTCTGCTTTCACATTGATAAGCGACGGCGTCAATTCGAAGATAGGCACTCATTTCACTAAGTATGAGGACTATTATTCGTGGAACAAAGTTAACAGCGGGGACAAGGAAAGCGATGGTCTGTCATCCATTGATGTGCTTATGGACGGGGTATTCGTTAAGGAAAGACTGCTGGCAATAATAGAGAACTTTGTTTATTTCCCAGATATGGGAGTTGAAACCAAAGTCGTATGCAGATATCCTCAGTTTTTCGCCGCAAATGCCCTGTTGAATAACATCGAACTTCATATGAAGCCTGACGGTGACGGCAAAGGTGGAACATATTTCGGCACAACAGGATGTGGCAAAAGCTACACTATGCTGTTCTTAGCGCGTATGCTGATGCGTTCAAAGGCCATGAGGAATCCGACTATAATCCTAATTACTGATAGAAATAACCTCGATGTTCAGCTTCACAAACAGTTTGCCGTCTCCAAAGGATTTCTCTGCGATGACAGTGTCGTGTCAATAGATGATAGGGATGATCTCAAGAGGAAGCTCCAAGGAAAAGCTTCCGGAGGAATCTATCTGACTACGATACAGAAGTTCTCCGATAATGGCGAACCGCTCTCTGAACGCAGCAATATTGTCGTGATATCCGATGAGGCACATCGTTCCCAATTGAATTTAGAAGATGCGGACAAGATTGTGAACGGGGAAAGAAAGCGCACGAAGGGTTTTGCGAGCATGCTTCATGAATCGTTTCCCAATGCAACTTATGTCGGATTCACAGGAACGCCGGTGGATAAAACCCTCGAAGTCTTCGGAGATATTGTCGATCAGTACACGATGGTTGAATCAGAGAGGGACAAGATAACTTCAAAACTTGTCTATGAAGGTAGAGCATCTAAGGTCGCTCTCGACCCGGAACAGATGAAGATCATCGAGGACTACTACACAGAATGCGAAATCACAGGTGCCAACAGGTATCAGGTAGAGATCAGCAAGAAGGAAGTTGCCAAGATGGAGAACATCATCGGTAACGACCAGAGGATAGAAAAGGTAGCAAGAGACTTCATCATGCATTATGAGAAGAGGGTTGAAGAAGGTTCGACAGTCGCAGGCAAATGCATGTTCGTCTGTGCTTCGAGGAAGATAGCCTTTAAGTTCTATACAAAATTGAAGGAACTTCGTCCAGAATGGTTTGTTGTACGCGAGAGCAGCGATATGACGCTATCGAAGGAGCAAAGGGCAAAGCCCATCGAGATGGTCAAGATGGTGGCTACGAGGGGTGCCAACGATCCTCCTGAGATGTACGAGTTGCTTGGAACAGCCGAATACAAGGAAGATTTGGCCGTTCAGTTCAAGAAAATCGATTCCAACTTCAAGATTGCGATAGTTGTCGATATGTGGCTAACAGGATTCGATGTGAAATTCCTTGATGCAATATACAT
>CAVICI010000100.1:0-4989 GCA_963640995.1 Dialister hominis
ATGTCTAACGGCGTGAAATCATGAATCGGGGCGAACCGAATTATTCAACACAGTCGAAGTCTGCCTTCCTATCCATTATGCCGGTTCAATCTGATGAGTCTTACAGGGAGCTGATATTGGAGCCCCTTCGTACATGTGCATCATATCAACCGCGTTTCGGTCATGGGCAGATGACCGAGTTCTCTATAACCAATTTCTATGACCTCTACGGAGGGGACCCGTTCTACAGCTGGCTCGGCTTGGACAGCGAGTTGGTCTACGTTGCCCATAAGGCATCCGGGGGATTGACGAGCATCTATCGTCAGATCGGAATAGGATCGGAGAGGCTGGTCCGCGCACTGTTCATGGATTGTCTTGGAATTCAGGAAGACGATGTCACATGGTCATACGAGGTGAGGAATGCTTCTGGCAGGGTGCAGAAGCTCTATCTCGATGCGAAGATCTCCTTCGATGACTTGACTCAAGACAAGAAGGCTGCCATCAGGCAGTGGTGCCTGGATGAAGCGAAGCGCATAGGAATAGACCAGGACATCGCAGGCTCATTGAAAGGAATCGTGTTCGAGATCAGGCAAGGCTACAAGAGCAATGACTCGAAGAGGCAGAATGCAGACCTGAACAACGCATCGAATGCTTACGCGAACGGGTTCCTGCCATGCCTCATGGTGATGTCGTCTCAGATTGACGACCGTCTTGTAGCCAGGTACGAATCATCGAAATGGGTCCTGTTGAGGGGGATTTTGAATGGCGATGCATCAGTCTCGACTTATGCGTTCTTCAACGATGTCATCGGTTTCGATCTTGCGGGGTTCATGGAAAGGAATCAATCTGTGTTCCAGGAAGAGCTGCATGAAATCATGTCTTCTTTGCTGATGCTGAAGGGGCTGAAATGACTTCGAGACGTTCTGATTACACGTTCAAGTACAATTTAAATCATGGCAGGTACAATTGGCTCAGGCTGACCCCTGCATATTCGGTGAAGCTTGTCAACGAGATCCTCGACGATCTGCCATACGAGCCCAGCGCGGTGCTGGACCCGTTCGCGGGGACCGCAACTACTCCTCTCACCTGCGCGTACAGGGGGATTCCGTCGGTCTCGCTGGAGATCAACCCATTCCTCCAGTGGATGGGAGGGATCAAGCTCAGGAGCTACTCTCAAGGATACGGGGATGAGCTGGTGTCGAGATGCTCGTCGATATGCGAGCAGCTGGAAGCGAACGAGATGAGAGCGGACCCTCCGAACATCTTTCGGATAGACCGGTGGTGGCGCCAGGACCAGCTGGATTTCCTGAGGAACCTGAAATATCTGATCGACAGGGAGGATCGGCCTGCGAGGGACCTGCTGTATGTGGCGTTCTGCAAGACGCTCATATCCGTTTCCGGAGCCAGATTCGATCATGTATCGACATCGTTCGGCTCGAACGACGGATACTTCGATTACGATATGGGTGCGGAGATCTTCATGAATGCTTCGGCCGATGTGGCCGGCGGCCTTGCCCCGAACCCGGCCGGGACATCCGAGATACTGCTCAACGATTCGCGCACGATCCCGCCCCATCTGGAATTCGACACGGTGATCACGTCGCCGCCGTACCCTAACCGCATCTCGTACATCCGCGAGCTCAGGCCGTACATGTACTGGCTGGACTTCCTGCACGAAGGGGCGGAGGCCGGGGCGCTGGACTGGAGCGCCATAGGGGGCACATGGGGGTGCGCCACCAGCAGGCTGAACGACTGGTCTCCGTCATTCTATCTGGACCTGCCCTGTCTGGACAGCTGTATCGAACAGTTCGATTCGGTCGAAGCGAAGAACAGCGCGGTGATGAAGCAGTATGTGAAGAAGTACTTCTACGACATGTACGAGCACCTGAGGTCCCTTAAGGATTCGATGTCAGGCGGCACGATCCATTATATCATTGGAAATTCCTCGTTCTACGGAATGTCCGTGCCGTCCGATGAGCTGTATTCCGAGATGATGTCGAGATGCGGCTTCAGGTCGGTAGAGGCCGAAGTCGTGCGGAAGAGGAATTCCAAGAAGGAGCTGTTCGAGTACTGCGTCTCGGCCTCGGCATGAGGCGATGTCGTTCTCCCGGAGCGCGCGTCCGGGAATCGGGGCCTTGAGAAAAGGCAGAGGCAGTCTGAGGATGAAGGAAACGGAAAAGCATCTGGACAGGGCCCCCTTTTTCAGGGCCCATGTCCGGCTCATGCGGAGAAAGGCTTGTTGATCATCAGGACGCAGATGCCGAGCGCCAGCATGAGGAACAGAAGATAGTTCCCGAGCATGGACTTGGTATCGAGCATGTCGACCCTGAACTTCAGCACGCCGAGGATCTTGGTCAGCAGTGCGCAGACAGCGAACGATATGATCGTCGCGAGCCACCACAGGTCTGCGCTGGCGTTGCAGATGATCCCGCCCACGATACCGACTACGATGGCCAGCACTGCGACCACCATGAAGACCTTGGTCATGTACAGATCCTTGAGGATGAACTCCCTCTCGTTGAACTCCGTTGGAGTGAAGCTGTACTCCTCTTCGGGCTCCTCGACAATCCGCCTCTTCTTCTTTGCCATCGCAACCGCATCCTGATTCTGTTTAAATAACCTTCAGTTGCCCGAGAACTCCTTCCTGGAGTATTTCAGCGCTTCTATCACGGGCAGGGGCTCTCCCAGAAGGAAAGTCTCCAGGGCGCCTCCTCCGGTGCTGACGTAAGAGAACCTGTCGGCCAGGTCGAAGCGCTCCGCGGCTCCGCCGGTGTGGCCTCCTCCGATGACGGACTGCCCTCCGCTGTCTACCATGGCGGTCATCAGGACCTTGGTCCCGATCTCGAAGCCGTCCTTCTCAATCATCCCGGCGGGGCCGGACATGAAGCAGGTCTTGGACGACTCTATGACCTTGCGGAACTTCTCTGCCGTCGCGTCCCCGATGTCCAGGGCCGGCTCCTTCGTGGGCAGGTCCCCGATGTTCACGGACACGCGCTTGCCGTCCCTTTCCACGGCCACGTCCACAGGCAGCAGGACCTTCTGGCCGTACTTGGCCAGGATGTCCTTGGCGGCCTGGAGGTTCTCGGGCGTGAGCTCGTCTTCCAGGACCTTGCGGCTGGCATCCCCGATGTCCACGCCTCTGGCCAGGAGGTATGCGTTGCCCGCGAGTCCCACCAGGATGATGGAGTCCGCCATGCCGCTCCCCAGGACGCGGTCGATCATCTCGGACACGTCGCCGAACTTGGCTCCTCCGAGGATGAACACGCAGGGCCTGCGGGGATGGCCGAAGATGGCGTTGAGCGCGAATATCTCCTTGGCCATGAGCCTGCCTGAGGCCGACGGGACCTTCAGAGGGAACCCGACAAGGGAGCACTGCGACCTGTGGGCCGCTCCGAAGGCGTCGCACACGTAGTAGTCTATGAGCGGAGCGAGCTTCTCGACGATCTCCCCCTCTGACTGCTTGAACATGTCGCCCTTGGCGGTCTCGCTGTCGATGGACCTGACGTTGCCCAGGAGGACCACCTGCCCTTCCTGGAGGCTCTCGATCGCCTCCACTGCGGCATTGCCGATCACGTCGTCCACGTACCTGACGGGCATGCCGAGGTGCTTGGACAGGTGGTCTGCGTGCTGTTCCAGGGGGATGAAGTCCCATCCGCCCTTGCGGCTCTGGTGGGCCAGCATGACGACCTTGGCTTTCTTGCCCACGAGCTCCCTCACGGTGGGGACGATCCTCCTGATCCTGTTGTCGTTGACGATCTCCAGGGTCTCCTTGCTCAGCGGGCAGTTGATGTCCACCCTGAGGAGGACGGTCTTCCCCTTGAAGTCGAAGTCCTCCAGCGTGTTGAACTCCTTGGCCATGCGGATCACTCACTGCTTCTCCAGGATCCCCAGGGACCTGTCGGTCCTGGAGACGGATGCTGATGCATCCTGCTCCATCTTGCACATCGACCTGATGCAGTCGATGTTCTCGGGTATGACGTCGGACTCCTGGTGGACGGCCTGGTACATGTACAGGGTGCTGCCGACCATCTTGATCCCGTCCTCCCAGACCACGATCTCGTACATGTCCGAGCGGTCGCGCCCCAGGTCTCTGGCCATCTCCATGATCTGGGCGGTGGTCTTGATGCCGTCCCTGGAGCTGACGAGCCTGACCCTGGGGGCTTTCTTCAGGACCTCGATGACATCTGCGGTGGTCGCCTCGGAGCCCAGCTCGGCCACGATGGTGTGGACGTGCATGAGGGTGGTGGAGGCCTTCACGGCCATGGTGCTGATGTCCAGCCAGGGCATGATGCTCTGCACGTCCGGGCCGTGGTGGGTAGGGAGCTTGACGGAGGGCTCCAGGCCGTTGATGGGCCCGTTCTTGCTGTCGCCGGGGTCCGCGGCGCGGCGCACGATGGTGACGAACGCCTTCTTGATCTTGAACTGCCTGTCGATGGGGCAGAGGGTCCTCAGGAGGCCGGTGGTGTTGCATGAGACCACACGGGAAAGCTGTGCTCCCCAGGACTCGTTGTAGTTGGCGGTGGAGTTGAAGGATATGCCCGTGAGGCTGTGGTCCTCTCCGCCCTGGAAGATCGCCTTGACGCCTGCGGCCTTGTACTGGTCCCTGTACATCTCCCCGACGTTGCCGGGGGTGCAGTCGACCACGATGTCGACCTTCTTGTACATGTCCTGGAGGGTCCCGGCTATGGGGACGCCTGCGTCCTTGAACGCCTGGACGCTCTCGTCCGGGACGTAGATGCTGAAGCCCTTGTCAAGGGCGGCGCGCGCCTCGAAGTTCGGTCTGGTCTTGGTGACCCCGACGAGCTCCATGTCTTCCTGTTTGGAGACTGCGGAGGCGACTCTCTTCCCGATGGTACCGTATCCGTTGACTGCTACCCTGACCTTGGCCATGATCTTTACCTGGTCGCGGGATTGCGTCCGGTTCTAATAATGTTGCGGGGAAGGCGGATGCGGAACGGGCTCATCCTTTCGGAGGGATCTTATCGCCTATGACGACCCTGGCCGTGTGCT
>CAVICI010000101.1:0-4988 GCA_963640995.1 Dialister hominis
GCGGCGCTTTATCTCGATAACGGCATTTGAGCCGGGGCCGTACAGCCTTTTCATGCGGATGTCGTAATAGCCCTTGCCCGCTTCGTAATCGGCGGTTATCTCGAACCTTTTGTGGGCATTGGCCATCAGCCCCACGATGAACGTCTGATAGGAGCGCTCATCGAACAGGATCCGGTTGCTCAGCGAGTCCATCAGCCGTCCCAGAGTGGACGTCATCTTCTCGACGTCGCCAGACTCCACGGCATTGACGAAGGATAAGACCATGGCATTGGCTTCGAGGCCGAACTCGGTGAGGAACGTATCGGCGAAAGCCCTGAACAGCTCCTTGTTGGGAATGGACAGCTCGTACATGCTGCCGCCGGCGGGGATCGCCTTGAGGTATCCCGTTGCCACCATGACAGAATAGAGGGAATCCCTTGATTCCTCAAGGTCGCTGTACACGACCTCCTTGCGGATGCTCTTCGATATCGTGCCGCCGGAGCACAGCGCCTTCAGCTCTTTCCATGTGTCCGAATCGCACCTGTGGAGCTGATCCTTGATGATCGAGTTCCCGCTGGTGCCGGCCCAATACGAATCTGCTTCGAACCCTCTGTCGACATATTTGAGGATCGACCACGGGTTATAGACGTCCGCATCCCCGAACCGGTATCCGTCGTACCATTCTTTGGCCTCGGCCAGCTTCTCCGGATGGCCGTTGTCCGAGAGGATCTTCTCCACCTCGGCCTGCGTGAAGCCGAACATCTCGTCGTACCGCTTCGAGAACACATCGTAGACGTCAGGATTGTTCAGCCCGGAGAAGATGCTCTCTTTGGAGATCCTCATCACGCCCGTCAGGACGGCGAACCTCATGCTGGTGTTGGTCTTGAGCGCTTCCCCCAGGACGTCCCTCATCAGGTTCTTCACGCGCTCGTGAAGCTCTGGATCCCCGTACGTCATGTTCATAGGATGGTCGTACTCGTCGATCAGGATGATCGGCTTCTTCCCATGATGCTTCTCGATCATCTGGCAGAGATACTTGACGGATTTGGCCAGGGTGTCATCGTCTGCAGTGCCTTCTGCCAATTCCTTATACCATCTCTTCAGTGCGGAAGGCACCTTGTCCGAGCCTGCGATCTCTTCGAAATTGCCGTAGAGGTTGATGATGTAGTTCTTGAATGATGTCTCGAAGATCTCGTAGCTCTGCGTCCTCAGTCCCTTGAAGTTCAGATTGACGACGATGTTGGAGTTCTTCTCGGGATCTTCCGGACGGAGCTCCGAGATCTTCAGGTCGGAGAAGCGGTCCCTCTCGCCGGCGTACTTGATGTTCAGGTATGCATCCAGCATGCTCATGTTCAGAGATTTTCCGAACCTGCGGGGACGCGTGAAAATCATGACCTCAGACGAGCTCTTGAGGACCATGTCTATCAGCGGCGACTTGTCAACGAAATAGTAGTCGAAGTCCCTCACCTCCTTGAAATCGTCATTTCCTACCGGCATGCCTTCCATGTTCCCGCCCTTAATCGCCATATGTGCTGCCTTCTTTTTATACATCCCATCGGCCGGCGATGCCCGGCCGCGCTTGGCAGGGCATAAGGCGTCCGAGTTTAATAACCCCACGTTGTAATGCTTGTAATGATTCCAATGCCTGCAATGCCTGTAATCTTACGGAAGCCGCGCCGGCAAAGGCAGATGCTCATCAGAAACGCCCGCACGGCAGCAAGTGCGTCAGAACACCGGGACGATTGTGATCCTCTGCCTGTCGCCGGCCCCGTCCAGGCCGGAGCAGTCGCCTTCCATCTTCCCGATCTTGATCACAGGATAAGGCGCAACGGGGCGGCCGTCCTCTCCGCTGAGCATCGTGGGGCCGTAGAATATGCAGAAAGCCCCCGGCCCGGGCCAGTAGGCGATATCGCCCGCGTCCAGGACGGTCGTGCGGCCCTCCTTGGGCATCACTGCGTCCAAGGGGAGCTCGCCGTAGATCATCCCCGACATCATGTTGATGCCGAAGGAAAGGGGTTTGGACAGCCAGATGGCGTTGGAGATGTCGGATTGGTCGAGGTCTCCGAAGAACGTCCCGTTCCTCGTCCGGACCTCTATCCTGCTCAAAGGCACCACCCGGCTGGGAGGAAGATCAGTTCTTCCTCTCGAAGAGCTGGCGGATCTCCTTCCCGGTGATCTCCAGCTGGAGCTTCTTCTCGTCCTCCTCCATCTTCTTGAGGTTGACGAGCCCGGCGGCCCACTCGGCCCTCCACTCGTCCTTGAACTTGCCGTTCTCGATCTCTTCCAGGATGGACTTCATGCCGGCCTCGGACTGGGGCGTGATGACCCTGTCCCTCCTGGTCATTCCGCCGTACTCGGCGGTGTTGGAGACGACATGCCACATGAGCTCGAACCCGCCCTTGATGATCAGGTCGTCGATGAGCTTGGTCTCGTGGAGCACTTCGAAGTAGGCCATCTCCGGAGGGTAGCCTGCATCGGTCAGGGTCTTGAACCCGGCCCTGATCAGGGCAGTGAGCCCTCCGCAGAGGACGGACTGCTCGCCGAACAGGTCGGTGTAGGTCTCGTTGTCGAAGGTGGTCTCGAAGACGCCGGCGCGGGTGGCGCCCAGTCCCTTGGCCAGAGCCAGGGCGATCTTCTTGGCGTTGCCGGTGGCGTCCTGGTGGACGCAGATGAGCGCGGGGACTCCGAATCCCTCGGTGAAGACGACCCTCTCCATGTCTCCGGGGGCCTTGGGGGCCATCATGATGACATCGACATCGGCCGGAGGGGTGATGAGCTTGTAAGTGATGGCGAACCCGTGGGCGAACTCCAGGGCTGCGCCCTTCTTGAGGTTCGGCTCGACGTACTGCTTGTAGATGTCGGGCTGGACCTCGTCGGGGAGGAGCATCAGGACGACATCGGCGCCCTTGACCGCGTCTGTGAACTCGGCGACCTTCAGTCCGTCCTCCTTCACCTTGTTCCAGGATTTCCCGTCTTTCCTGACTCCGACGGTGACGTCGATCCCGGAGTCGTGGAAGCAGAGGGCCTGGGCCCTTCCCTGCGCCCCGTATCCGAGGACTGTGACTTTCTTGCCTGCGAGGACGTTGAGGTCCGCATCGTGCTCATGGTATAGCTTCATGTTTTAGCACCTATGGACCGATTACCATCACATTCCATTTATATCTTTCAGCCTGCACGCGCGCGGACCGGAGAACGCACATATTTGTGCAATCGGCGTTAAGAGACCATGCCGCGGCTCGGAGCGACACTGACGGGAATCCGCAAGCCATGCTCCCCTTTTTTTATATGAAAAGGAACTTTCACGGTCCATGGAGTCGAGTGAAACGCGCGGCAGCTTCACTGGCCGTTTGGGATTCATCATGGCGGCCGCCGGGTCGGCTGTCGGACTCGGGAACATATGGAGGTTCCCATATCTGGCAGACAAGTACGGAGGGGGAGCTTTCCTCGTCACGTTCATCATACTCGCGCTCGTCGTCGGCCTCACGCTCATGATTACCGAGCTGGCGATCGGGCGCTACACCGGGAAATCTTGCATCGATGCATTCCAGGACCTGAGCTCTAAGTACAGGATCGTCGGATGGTTCGGGCTGTTGATCCCTGCCATCATCGTGCCTTATTACTGCGTCATCGGCGGATGGGTCACCAAGTACTTCATGGATTTTGCAGTGGGCAGCGGCAGCGCCGCAGGCGCTGACAGCGGCATATTCTTCCATGATTTCATCAGCGGATCGCTCCCTGGCCTGTTCGACAACCCGTTGGTGTGGTTCCTCGTGTTCGCCGCGATGACCATGGCCGCGGTCGTGCTGGGCGTCGAAAAAGGGGTGGAGATGGTCAGCAAGATCCTCATGCCCGCCCTGATCGTCATCCTGATCGTGATCTGCATCTACATCCTGACCCTCGACAACATCGCGTCCGGGCTGGAGCACTACCTGGTCCCCCAGCTCGAGGACTTCTCCATGAATACCGTCCTGGGCGCCATGGGGCAGGTGTTCTACTCGCTGTCCCTGGCCATGGGCATACTGATCACTTACGGGTCCTACATGAAGAAGGACGTCCACATCCCCAACTCCTCGAAGGTCGTCACGCTGATGAGCACGCTGATCGCGTTCCTGGCAGGGCTGATGATCATCCCCGCCACCGTGGCGTTCGGCATGAGCACAGGCGAGGGGGGCCCGGGCCTGATGTTCGTCATCATGCCCCAGGTGTTCGATGCCATGCCCGCAGGGCACATTGTCGCAGCCGCGTTCTTCTTGCTGGTCATATTCGCTGCGGTGACATCGGCGATCTCGCTGTCCGAGACCGTCGTGTCAATCTTCAAAGACCGTTTCAAGATGTCCCGCAATGTCGCGTCGGCCGTATGCACGGTGATCATCGTGGCTTTGGGAACATTGGTATGCCTGGGATACGGGACGCTCTCGGGCATCACGCCGTTCGGAAGGGACATGCTGACATTCTTCGACGACCTGACCAACGACATAATGATGCCCTTCTTCGCCCTGATAACATGCATCTTGGTCGGACATGTGTTCAACACCAAGGCCATCATCGACGAGATCGGGTTCTACGAGAGCAAGCACGGGCTCTGCTACGCCGACATCTACTCGTTCATGATGAGGTACGTCTGCCCCGTCTGCGTTCTCATCGTGTTCGTTCTCGGAGTCCTTTCGGCATCCGGAATCTTCGACATGTGAAGCCCCTGCCCGGCAAAAGCCGGGCAGGCCCTTGCTTGACTGCCACCTTTTTAAATGAAAAGGAGCCTTCACGCCCCATGGAGTCAAGTGAAACGCGCGGCAGCTTCACTGGCCGTTTAGGCTTCATCATGGCAGCCGCCGGATCGGCTATCGGACTCGGGAACATATGGAGGTTCCCGTATCTGGCAGACAAATACGGCGGGGGAGCGTTCCTCGTCACATTCATCATACTCGCGCTCGCTGTCGGCCTCACGCTCATGATTACCGAGCTGGCGATCGGGCGCTACACCGGGAAATCGTGCATCGATGCATTCCAGG
>CAVICI010000102.1:0-4925 GCA_963640995.1 Dialister hominis
GAGGTACTTCAAGGACATGCCTCCCGGAAAGGTCTTGCTGATAGGGCTGTGCTTCTACAGCAAGCTAGTCAAGGTGAGGACGGAGTCGGCCGTCGCCGGGCAGCGCTGAGCCCTTCAGCGGTCCAGCTCCGCCCTCATCTCCCTGACGAACTCCGCGACATGCTCGGGCGAGTCCCTGCCATACTGAGCGATGATCTTCACGATGGCAGACCCGACTATCGCTCCGTCGGCGAAGTCCGTCATCCTCCGGGCCTGCTCCGGAGTCGATATCCCGAAGCCTATGGCGCACGGTATGTCCGTGGCCCTGCGGACAGAAGCGACCATGTCTTCCAGGTTGGAGCTGAACTCTTTCCTGATCCCAGTGACCCCCATCGACGACACGATGTAGATGAAGCCCTCGGCCTGAGAGGCTATCATCGATATCCTGTCCTCGGACGTGGGGGCGATCATCGATATCAGCTTCACGCCGAATTCGGTGCAGCAGGGCTGAAGGTCCGTCTTCTGCTCGAAAGGCGCATCGGGGACGATGACCGCGCATATCCCCGCCCTCCTGCAGCGCTCCATGAACCTCTCCGGCCCGTAGACGAACACCGGGTTGATGTAGGTCATCACCAGCATGGGGATGTCCAGGTCCTTCCTGATGCGCTCGGCCATGTCGAATATGTCGTCGGTGGTCACGCCGTTTGACAATGCGCGGACATCCGCGTTCTGGATGACCGGGCCTTCCGCTATGGGGTCGGAGAACGGTATCCCCAGCTCAACCAGGTCCGCCCCGGCGGAGGCCATGGCCCTGATTGTCTTCTCGGTGGTCTCTATGTCGGGATCGCCGCAGGTGACGAACGGTATGAACGCCCTGCGGGAGAAGACCTTCTCCAGATCCCTGGAATGGTCAGTCATGGATCTCCCTCCCCCTGTACCTGGCGATGGCGGCGACATCCTTGTCCCCGCGCCCTGAGAGGTTGACGACCATGAGGTCGTCCTTGGACATGGTCGGAGCGATCTCCCTCGCGTATGCGATGGCATGGGAGCTCTCGATGGCGGGGATTATCCCCTCGGTCCTCGAAAGGTACTCGAAAGCGTCCACGGCCTGGTCGTCGGTGATCGCGACGTACTCTGCCCTCTCCATCGCCTTCAGGTGCGCGTGCTCCGGGCCGATGCCGGGATAGTCCAGGCCGGCGGATATGGAGTACACAGGGGCGATCTGCCCATACCTGTCCTGGCAGAACAGCGATTTCATCCCGTGGAATATCCCCGTGGTGCCCTTGGTCATGGTGGCCGCGTGCATCCCCGTGTCCACCCCCTTCCCTGCCGCCTCGCAGCCGATCATCCTCACTCCCTCGTCGCAGATGAACTCGTGGAACAGACCTATGGCGTTGGACCCCCCTCCGACGCAGGCGAGGAGGCAGTCCGGAAGGCGCCCTTCGGCCTCGACCATCTGCTGCCTCACCTCCCTTCCGATGACGCTTTGGAACTCGCAGACCATCTCGGGGAACGGGGCGGGGCCCATTACCGTCCCGATCACGTAGTGCGTGTCGTCCACGCGGTTCGTCCACTCGCGGAGGGTCTCGTTGACGGCATCCTTGAGGACCCCCGTGCCTGTGCTGACCGGATGGACCTTGGCTCCGAGGAGCTCCATCCTGTAGACGTTGAGCGCTTGCCTCTCGACATCGCGCTCGCCCATGAACACCTCGCACTCCAGCCCGAGGTAGGCCGCGAGGGTAGCGGTGGCGACGCCGTGCTGGCCCGCGCCGGTCTCGGCGATGACGCGGGTCTTGCCCATCCTCTTCGCCAGGAGGCACTGGCCGATGACGTTGTTGATCTTGTGGGCGCCGGTGTGGTTCAGGTCCTCCCTCTTGAGGTAGACCTTGGCTCCGCCCAGGTCCTTCGTCATCCTGTCGGCATAGTAGAGCATCGACGGTCTTCCGGTGTACCTGTGGTTGAGGCCGTCCACCTCTTTCAGGAAGGTCGGGTCCTTCATGCAGCCGCGATAGGCCCTGTCGAGCTCAAGGACAGCGTTCATGAGGGTCTCGGGGACGTACTGCCCCCCGTATTCGCCGTATATGCCGTCGTCTCCGGTCATGCTATCATCCGATGACAATGCCCTGCACTATATCAACATTTTGTTCATTGATGAATAAAAAAATACATTCAAACCAGATAGAGGCTGAGAGAGCCTGGCCGGAGGGCCGATGGTGGGCCCGGGATCGATTCCGCAGGGCTTTGCATCGAGCGTCAGCGAACGCGTCGAGGAAATGCGCACAGGCCTTCGAAGTTCCCGTCCCCCTAGAAGCGAAATCGAGACAGTCCGTCTCCGATGCTTCCTGAGCGACCCCGCGATGGCAGGGAGTTCCCTTTGCTTACGCGCGCAGGACTCGGGCTTACAAGTAGTGATACCTTCAGACAAAGATATAATAAAACGAATTCCCGTATCATCTAAGCGTTATCTTAAAAGATTAAAGCGGGGGGGGAGGGAACAGCGGTTTTCCCCATCCCGCAGTCTGGAGGGAAAAGAATGAATCATGTTCCAAAAGCGATGATTGCCATTGCCGTGTTTGCTGCAATCTGTGGTTCGTTCATCATAGGATTCGGAGGGTCGGGAGCTGCCGAGGGCGAATATCGCGCTTACCTCAATCAGTTGGATGATGCAAATGCTTGCAATATAGAATTCTGCGATGGATTAATAACGTCATCTGATGCAGGAGATGATGCTTCAGACATAGTAGCTACCATCGACGGAAAGGATTACTACACGTTCAAAGAAGCTGTTGCAGCAGCGAAATTGTCTCCAACCAAAGGCTTCACACTGTTGAGCGATATAGATCTGACCACCGAAATGGATCAGTACGAATACATTGACGTGACCGAGCTGACTATCGATTTAGGCGGAAAAACCGTGAAAACTGGCACACTATACGGCATCTTGACCGGAACGGACTTCATCCTCAGGAATGGAATCGTAGACGGGCAAGGTGCGAGTTATGGCCTATGGGTCGGCGACAATCCCGAAACGGAGAATGTAGAGATAGAAGATATCACTGTTTATGGGGGGATCAATCTCTTCCACGCAGAGAATATTGTGCTCAAGGATGTGACCGCGGAGGGGATCGGATACTATGCTGTATGGTGTGATGAAGGGGCCAACGTCATCATTGAGAGTGGGGGATATAGCTCAGCCTCAAGCATGACAACTGCTCTTCTTGGAATCTCGGGAACGTTGGCTTCAATGAGCATTGTCGGCGGAACATTCGAGGTCGCAGAAGGGAAATTCCTGGTTTTAGGTGGAGATTACGCTGATCCTGTCATCACAGGCGGAACATTCATCAACATCTCTGCAAGAGAGAATCTTGACGACTACGTCGCTGAAGGCTACAAGGCAACGCAATCATCTGCGGGAACATACGTTGTTGACGTGAATCTGGATCTCTCGATCTCCGTTGAGAACAACAGGCGCGGCAAGACGATGCTGCAGGCAATTCCGTCCACAGCCGCAACGCTGGACGAATCCAGGACTGTGGTCGAATGGGCTTTCGAAGGCCGGCACTACTCCGACGAAGCGAAGATCATCCCGACCAAATCGGGACTATATACTGTCACAGTGACCGTCTACGACGAGAAAGGAACCAGCGGGACTGCCACAGCGGAATATCAGTTCGACTACGTGCACACCGTGACCCTGAAGCTCCCGGACGGGACCGAAGAGACGTTCACAGTTCCCCACAATGGCACGATCGCGAACCTGCCGACCCCCGGAAAGCTCCACTACTCTTACATCTGGACCGATGCCCACGGCTCCAAGTTCAAGGCCGCCGACAAGGTGAACCGCGACCTCGTGCTCACCGCCACGCTGGTCATGTCCGACATCTCCGTAGACATATCTTATATCCGCGAAGACGGGAAGGTGTATGTGAAAGCGACCTGCTCCCCTGCCGTGAAGGTGGAAGGCATCGAATGCACATGGGCCATCGACGGCAGCAAACCTATGCCCGTTGACCGCGTCGAGCTGACGGAGAAGGACAGACATTACAGGTTCGAGATGAACGGCAAGACCTCCGACGGGACCCTCGCCCGCGCAGTGTGGGAAGACGACCTCTGCATGACCACGGATGCGGGCACGACGATCGAGACCGACAAGGAGAAGGTCTCCTTCGTCTCTCCAGACACCAGCAAGACCGCCATCGACCAGACAATCGACTTCAACATGCCTGACATTGCCGAGGACGAGAAGGTCACCATCTCGATCAAAGGAACCATAACCGACACGAGATCTATTGTGGACGTGTCCGTAGAGGACATCATCAACAGCGGGTACTCCTGGACAGACGGCATGTCTGCCGCTGTGGACGTGTCCGTCAGCAACGTCGACAGCGGATACAGCCTCACAATCATCGTGAGGGTGCAGATTCCCGACGACTACCTCGGCGCGGTCGCATACTTCTACAATGAGGCTAGCAGCTGCCTGGAGATGGTCGACAGCACCATAGACGAGACCACGGGCCTGGTGACAATCTACACCGACCACAACACGCCATACATGGTGCAGGTGCTGACGAAGGAGAATCCCGACCCCGTGGTCCCGGACACTCCGGATGTCCCCCTCTACGACGCCGATGACGATGATTATTATCCGGTTTATCCGACCGTGACGGACGGCAGCAAGAAGGACGACTCCAAGGCCGCAGTCGCATGCGTCGCCGCAGGCGTCGTGGCCGCCCTCATGGCCGCATACCTCGTGACGGACTCCAGGAAGAGCAGGTGAGCTTCCGGAAACCTCTTAGGCCGGCACGGGCCGCAACCGTGCCATCATTCTCTCTCAAGACATCCCGCGTGTCCGCGATGCCGTCTCCCAATCGTGTCATATACGATGATGCGTTCGCCATGCCAGTTAACGCCGGAGGATGACGGGATGGAACGCGCCGGACGCTACA
>CAVICI010000103.1:0-4904 GCA_963640995.1 Dialister hominis
TTCCACAAGGTACTTGATCAGCTCCCTGGCGGGCGGGAACGTCTGCACCTCGTCGAACACGACGAGGCTGTTATTGCCGTGAAGGGAGACGCGGTACAGCGATTGCAGATGCTCGAAGAGCATGGGGATGTCGTAGCTGTACTTCTCGAAGGCAACGATGGTCCCCGGGACAGGCTTCATGAAATCTATCACAAGGCTGGACTTGAACTCCTTCTTGGCGAACTCTCTGACGATGGTGCTCTTCCCCACTCTGCGCGCACCCTCGATCATGAGGGCGTAATCATCGCTGTAATTAGCCTTCCAATCGAGCATCTTTTCGTATATGCTTCTCTTGAAGATTCCGCCTTGCATGATCCAGAGATGTTCTGGAAGTTAATAAAACAATGGATATATGCCATTCTCACGGAGTTTGAAATGCGTGAACTACCCATTCTCACGGAGTTTGAAATGCGTGAACTACCCATTCTCACGGAGTAGCGGAATCGCAACCGTAAATGTCCTGGGCCCGGATTCGGAAGGTCCCGGATGCTCAAAGGACCTGTCATCTACCGCGCTTGCCCCCGACCCTGACGATCCTTCCTGATGCCTTGAGCCTCTGTACCGCCGACACGACCTGCGACCTGCCTGCTCCCAGAGATTCTGCCATGGCCGAGATCGACATCGACCCGTCTCCTGCCAGGATGCGGAGGGCCTCCATGTCTATCCCGTCCGCCCTCGGCACGAGGCTGACCGTCACGGCCGTCGTGTCGGGACTGTACGACTCCCTGAACTCAGGGTCCGGAAGGCCGGACTCCCTGCATGCGCCCCCAATCTGCTCCTTCGCGCCTGCCGAGAGCGCAAGGCCCCTTTCCGGGCCCGTCGCGGTCCGAACCCTAGGATGGCTTGCCGTTCGATCCGATGAAGAGAGCTTGCGCCTCTTGGCATAAGCCTCTTCGCTGAGCTCTCCGAAGACATCCCTCGGCAGAAAGGCCGGCGGCGAGTCCCGGACAGCCCGCTGAAGAAGGAAGAAGGAATCCGCCGGGCATTCCCGGCGTCGTTTGGCTCAAGGCTTCCTGAGCTTGTAGACCGCGACGGCAGCAATGAACACAACTATGATCGCGGCTGCGATGAAGTACACCCAGCTGTTGCTGTGGCCGGGCGAGGAGCTTTCCAGCGCGGCGTAGGCCTTGGAAGCGTATCCCACCTTCTCGAAGTTGACCGTTTCTCCGGACATGTCCGGCGAGGAATGCCACTGGATCGCCACGTTCCCGCTCTCGTCTGTCGGCACTTTCAGGCCTTCGAGGCTCAAGCCCCAGTCCGGGTAGCTGACAGATTCGATCGCGGGGCCGTCGTCTCCGGCGTATATGGTGGCGTACTCCGTGCCGTTGATAAAGTACACGGTGGCCGCGGTTCCGACGCCCTCGGCGGATGCTCCAGCGTAAGCGAACACCGCGCCCCTGGACTCGAACCGCACCGTTCCCATGACCTTGCCCGTGGTCTTTTGGCCGAGGGACAGGACCTTCTCGCCCAGGAACAGGTAGTACCCGCTGACGGTCAGGGCGTATCCGTCCCCTATGCTCAGCTCCCCGACGATGCGGACCAGGTCGTAACGGTCCAAGGTCAGGTCGCATGCCTCCATGGACCCGTTGACCAGCAGCTCCCCGCCGGCCTTGATGTCGGAGCCGTCCTCGAAGACAATCTTCCCCTCGACGATGGCCGGGGCCCCGCCTCCGGCGGGGGACGCTATGTCCAACGCGGTGCCGAACCGCACCGTCAGGACGCCGTCCTCGGAGACGTAGAGCTGGCCGTCACTGGAAACGGCAAGATCCTCGGAGATGTGCCCTGCGTAGGCGGGCCCGGAGACCGCCATGGTCCCGGAGAGGCTCCCGTACAGGACCGCGGCGCCATCCTCGGACAGGATGCTGACCCCGCCGGCGGCCGTCAGGAACAGGGACGCCCCGGCTGCCTTGACGGCCCCGGTAAAGGACGATCCGCTGCGGAAGGCGATGCATCTGCCGTCCGCAAGGGCGATGTCCTCCGAGGCGAGGTGGGACCCGAAGATGTCTATGTCCCCCGACGCACCGCTGTCCAGGAGAGCCTCGATGCAGCTGTACCCTGTGGTGCCGCACATGGCCATGTCGTAATCGGCCTTGGCCAGGGCGGCCTCGTCGGGAACGGAGTGCATGCTAACCGAGCCGAGGCTCACGGTCACATGGGCCTTGGGGTCCCCCTTGGACGGGTCGTTGGAGATGGCGCTGCCGTTGAAGGCCAGGGAGCCTCCGGCTCCGGCGATTGCGAAGATGCCGCCCTCCGACTTCGCATCCTCCAGGACCAGCGTGTTCACGGTCTCTCCGGAGGACCTGCCGTTGACGGTCACCGTTCCCCCGTCGAAGACGGTGACGGTGGCGAACAGCACGGACAGGTCCGCGGCGACGTTCGCCCCGGCGGGATAGTGGGAATAGCCGTTGCCGTCGTAGACGCGGACCCCGAAACCGTCGGCCGCCGGGAAAGTGGACGAGATATGGGCATCGTCGCCCCGGGAAGCGGCGACATGAGCGCAGAAGTGGCCCGCCTCCGCCTCCAGCGCAAGGCCGGAGTAGCATTTCGTGGGCGGCGATTTGGCATTGCCGTCGGCGGCCAGCTTCACCGTGACGGTGCCCGTGGCGTTCTCCCCGTTCCTGACGGAGCCTCCTTCGGCCAGGTAGATGACGATGTCCCCGCTCTGGTCGGGGCTGAGCAGGACCTCGCCGGCGGCGTAGTACTCCTTGCCCGTGTCTGTGATGTCCTCGACGTAGGAGCCCGGGGATGCGGGCTCGATGAGCGTCGGAGGCGACGAGATCGGGACTGTGCCGGAGCCTGCGGACGCATCGGACCCTCCTGCAGAGGATGCGAGCGCCAAGAAGCAGACGGCGGTGACAGCCATCGCAATAATCGCTTTCGTGTTCATGATAAGAGCGGATTCGAGTGCGCAGGTAAAATGGTTGGCGTGGCTGGGCAAGAGCTCCGGGCCTCCGGCCCGGAGATCGAAAAGGCTCAGCCGGACCTGGACCTGGCGGTCCTGCATCCGATCAGGACGGCGGCCAGGATGATGACCAGGACGCCTGCGACGGGCAGGATGCCGGACGAGCTCCCGCCGTCTTCGGACGGGGCCATGGCGTAGAACACCGAGATGGTGCATTCCCCTTCGCCGTCTGCGATGACGAAGGACCCTCCGGACACGGCCGCGTCTCCCAGCATCGCGACGACGTCCTCGCCGGAGCGCCCGTCCGCCAGCGTCCATGCCAGCGTGTGGGCCCCGGGGGAGATCCTGACAGGCTCTCCGATAGGGACCTCGGCCTTGTCTATGAACACCTTGGCGAAGCCTTCGTCTGCCCAGACTGTAGCGGCGCACAGGCCGGCGCGGACCTCGCCGGCTCCGCCGACGAGCATGTCGCCGACCGGGGCCTCCTCCCCTCCGAGGACATATTTCCATCCGGATGCAACGGTCCCGTTGAACGCCGGGACCCTCAGGTCCGAGACCTTCAGGGACCCTCCCGACGGCATGTACGCCGTCGCGTAGGCGGCGCCGTCGACGATGTACGTTGTGGACTCCATGGATCCTGCCAGCCCCTCCACGGCCGAGCCTTCGGCGACGTAGAGCGCCTTCAGGCCCATGATCGAGGACCCTTCGGGGATCTCCAAGACGGCAGAGCCCCCGACGAACGGGTCGTCGCTCGTCTCGTACATGCCCACGAACACCCTCTCGGCGGAGAACGGGAGCCCGGCCCTGAAGGTCCCCAGGACCAGCAGCTCCTTCGCGTCCAGGTTCCATCCGTAGGCGAACGAGGCCCCCTCGGGGACGATCATCCTCTCGGCCGCGATGTCCCCGGAGATCTCCTGACCCTGCTCTGCGACGAACACCCCGGCATCCGTCTTCCCGTCCACGTCCAGGCTCCCGTTGACCCTGATGCTCTCCACATCGAGGTCTCCGGCCACGCTCAGCGCCCCACCGACGACGGCCCGGCCGAACGTCAGGCTGCCCTTCACGCTCAGTGTCCCCATGATATCGAGCGCGTGCTCGGCCTCGGCGCCCAGGGTCTCCGCCCCGGCGCTCTCCAGGTCGCCGCCGATTGTCAGCTCCCCTCCGTTGGAGACCCTCAGGGAATCGGCGGTCACGTTCCTGCCGACGGTGGCTACGGCCCCGTCCTCGACCGCGATATCCGATGCGGACACCTCGCCTTCCACGGCGAAATAATGCCTGACGGTGATGTCCCCGTACCTGTGCCTCCCTCCGATGGTCACGTCTCCGGAGGCGCGGGTGTCCTGGTAGATCAGGTCCTTGTAGACGTCCAGCGTCCCTCTGACGTCGATGGCGTACAGCTTCCCGGGCTGGATTACTATCACGCGGTCCCCGGTGGTCAGGTTCTTAGAAGACAGGACGCCCCCGACCCTCAGGAGCCCGTCTACGGATATGTTCTCCGAGGAGACGTCGCCGTCGACCAGGACGTAGCCTTCGATAGAGAAGTCCCCGGTGGACAGGCTGCCTTTGAAGACGGCGGCGCCGGCGATGGAGAGGATGCCGGTCTCGGCATCGCCTTTGACGATTATCTTGGCTCCTTCGGCGACGGACGTGTCGCCTGACTTGAGGGATCCGTTCACGGTGAGCGTCCCTTTGTTCACTGTCAGCGTCCTGCATTCCAGGTCCGCGTCGAACGTCATGCTCCCGTCGACCACGAGGTCCTGGGGCTCGGCACCAGCATCCGCCGCGGCGGACGGCGCCGCTGCGACCAGGACGCAGGCGGTCGCGGCCATGATGATTATGGCGGCGATGAGGCTTCCCTGTCCATTTCCGATCTTCATCGTTTTCTTCCTCCTGCGGGCTTCGGAGCATCCGTGAAGGGCGCCCGAGGCCCGGTAATGATAGGGGCATCGGGTCGTGCGTATAA
>CAVICI010000104.1:0-4701 GCA_963640995.1 Dialister hominis
CGGTACAGCACGCCCGGGCCGACGATGAAGCATTCGGCATCGAGCCCGCAGCGGTCCATCGTCTCGAGCATCTCCTCGTCGCTGAGCAGCCTCATCCCGTACTCGCCGCATTTCTCCAGCACTTCCGCTTCATCGTCGCCTCCGAGCCTGAGCTCCGATGCGATCATCAGGACGCCTCCGGGCGACAGGACCCTGGACAGCTCGGACACGCCTTTCTCCAGGTCCGGCCAGAAGAAGTACGTCTCGATGGCCGTGGCCATGTCGAAGGCCCCGTCTTCGTACGGCAGGCTCTCCGCGGATCCCACGGCAAGCTCCAGCGAGCCGGATTCCACGAGGTCCGAGCCGACCTCAGACGTCATCCGCACGGCATCCTCTGACAGGTCTATCCCGAAGAGCATCGCATACGGATACCTCTCGGACAGCTTCCTCAGGAACCCTCCGCCTCCGCACCCCACGTCCAGGACGGAGCCGTCCATAGCTTTGGGCATGCGGGCCAGGGCCTCGTTCCACAGGGGGACGTGATGCTCGTTCATCTGCTCCATGACCTCCCTCCCGGCGGCGCCGAGGGGCTTCGAGAACTGCTTCTTGTCTTCCATGCCATCACTTCGTGCGCCAGGGGTTGGACTTCCCTGTGACCTCTTCCGGGACGATCTCCACGACGCTGACCTTCTCTGCCCTATCCTGGGGGATCTCGCGCCCTTCCCTTCCGAAGCGGCCGGACAGCGCCCTCAGGACCTCCATCTTCCTCTCGGGGTCCCCGACGACCGACGCCGTCCCCTTCACGACGGCACTCTCGAAGACAGTCTCGGTGTCGCAGGCCAGCTCGCTCTCGAAGTCGTAGCCTTCCGTCCTGTACGCCGCGAACGACACCCTTCCGTCGCGGACGATGTTCTCCAGCTTCCTCCCGGCGGCCCTGCCGTGGATGTACAGCCTCCTTCCGATGCAAACGTGGTTCACCGGCACTGCGTACGGGGAGCCGTCCCCGTCGACGGTGGCCAGCACTCCGTCCTCGCAGGCTTCCAGGACCTTCCATGCCTCGTCCTCGCTGAGCCCGTGCTTCCGCATCCTCGGTTCCATGGGGATCTTCCTCTGCGGAGTCGGAGGGGGCCGGGGGTATTATAGGTTGGCGAGGGGAGGCTCAGCATGGCGGTCGGGCGCACCCTCATATAACATGCAGATCGCATCGACATTATCCACATTTATCCTGCTATTTTTGTTCTTTAAGGCTCATTTTTCCTGCATGAATTATATTCTGGACACCATGCCGACGCATGGAGCGGAAGATTACGGAGGAGCTCCGGAGATGGCGTTCGGATCCGGACAGGAAATCGCTGATCGTCACCGGTTGCCGCCGCAGCGGGAAGACGCACGCCGTGATGGAGTTCGCTGAGTCGGAGTACAGTTGCCGCATCTGCATCAATTTCATGACAGATCCTGAGAAGAGGGCGCTGTTCGAGGGCTCCCTCGACCTGGAGGAGCTCCGCCGCGCCATATCGATGTGCTCCGGCACGCCTATCCGCGACGGGGAGACCGTGCTGGTCCTGGACGAGGTCCAGCGCTGTCCAGGCGCCTACTCCGCGCTCAAGCATCTCTGCGGAGACCGCAGGATCGACGTCATCGCATTGGAGCCCAGCCTCGGCATCGACCCGGATGCGGGTGACGGGCATCTCTCGCCGATGGGCTACGTCAGCATCCTTGCCATGCATCCCATGGACTTCGAGGAGTACCTGTGGGCAATGGGAGTCAGCAAGGACGCGGTCGGCATCGTCAAAAGACGCATCCGGAACGGGGAGCCGGTGGACAGCTACTTCCATGTCCTAATGACGAGGCATTTCCGCAGGTACCTCGTGGTGGGAGGGATGCCGGAAGCTGTGAAGGCCTATGCGGAAACGGGAGACTACGCACGGGCCGCGCTGGCGCACGACAGGATCCTCGAGGCTCTGCTGGAGGACGCGGGGCGGTTCTCGGGGAAGGCAGGGCGCAGGAAGATAGACGCATGCCTGAGGTCGGTTCCGCGCCAGCTTTCCAGGGAGGGCAAGCGCTTCAGGTTCTCCGATATCGAGGGCATCGAAGGGTCCGGTTCGAGGATGTACGGGGATGCGATCGACCAGCTGATCGAATCGGGAACGGTCCTGAGGTGCCTGAACGTGGCCGAGCCGTCGCTCCAGATGCGCACGGCTCCCGGCTCCTTCAAGCTCTATATGTCCGACACGGGCCTCCTCACGAGGCTGATGGAAGGTCTGGACCCTTCAAGGGCGGCGGCGAACGACCCGTTCATCATGAACGGGGCGCTGATGGAGAACGCCATAGCCGCGGCCCTGGCCGAGAAGGGCCATCCGCTGCGCTTCTATGCGAAAAGGAACAGCACCCTGGAGATCGATTTCCTCCTCGTCACGGGCCCCAGACTGTGCCTGGTGGACCTCAAGACCGCGAGGAACGGCAGGTCCAGGGCGCTGAACGCTCTCCTCGACCGGAAAGATCCCGGCATGGCCGGGTTCAAGGTCATGGACTCCAATGTGGAGATGGACGAGAACGGAGCATTGCATCTTCCATTGTACGCCGTGTCGTTCTTCGAGGGCCCTCCGGAGCCCGAGATCCCTCCGGCCCCGTCTGCCGAAGAGATGAACGAGATGTTCAGGCGGTTCAAAGAGGCCGGAATGGAACGGGCATCCCGGTCCGAGACGCCATCCCGGCCTCATGTAAGCGGCCAGCAAGGCGCCGGCCGGGAAGGAGATGAGGGCCGGGGGATCACTCATGATCCTTAATCAGTTCCTCGTACCAGTCGTAGAGCGGGCTGCCTTCGTCTTCCGTAGCGAAGACCCTGTCGAAGATGCCGTCTGCCGATTCCCCGCTGATCAGCCCCAGGCCGAAGAAGTACAGGGCGTAGCAGCAGGCCAGCTTCTTGTCGTCCCTGTCATCCGTCAGGACGCCCCTGATCCAGTACGAGACCGGCAGGATCTCGGCGAAGCTCGTCACATCGCCGTAGGCCTCGAGGATCTGCAGGGCCTCGTTCAGCATGGCGAGGGCTTTGGCGCCGTCTTCCGGCAGGATGCGCTCCCGATGGAACTCCATGTCCTCGATCGCGTCGCTGACGACGCCCTCGGCGAACGTGTATCCTGCGATCGCAAGGAGCAAAGGCTCGGACCAGAGCTCGGAATCCGAGAGCATGCGCCTGCACGTCTCCCGATACCCTGAAGATGTCATGCGGTAGCTGTTGGCCAGCATCATGAGGTGGCCGATGTCTTCCGGCGCTCCGCCCTCATGGGCATAATGGATGGACTCCACGACCTTCTCCGCCATGGCAGGGACGTCGGCATCGAAGCCGGCCTCTTGGCATAGACATGTCGCCTTGTACCAACCTTCCGCAGCAGCATACGGGCGGTCAGCCCTTTCTTCCGCCGGGAGGGATTCGAACTCTTCGGAATAGGCCGCCATCTCGCCGAAGAGGCTGCCGACGGAGCCGCTCTCGTCGGCAGCGATGCCGGCAAGAGCGTCGATCAGGGACTCTCCCATCAGCGCCTCGAGAAAGGCCGCGGGAGCGATGTCGTTCCGGCAATCGTATATGCGGCCGTATGCTTCGTCGAGCTGCTTCAGCAGATCCAGCTGAGCGATGCCGTTGCACCTGGCGGCGAGGCGCGCCAGGGGCTCGGCATATTCTCTGTCACCCGCTTCCACCAGATCGCAGTATGCACTGAGCGCGAGGACATACGGGGGCACGAAGCTCTCTGCATCTTCTCCGGCGAGGCGGAGCTCTTCCGCGAAATCGGCCGCCAGCTCTGCCAGCATGGCCTTCCCCTCGATGCGCCCGGATGCCGTGTTGTCCATGAACGTGTCGAGGCGCTCATCCGCGGCCCTCGCTCTGGAGAACATGTCGTAGGGCCTTCCCGTCTCCATGACGGCTTCATATTCGTTTTCGCCGTCATCGAGCATCTCGACCGTGAACCTCCCGCATCTGGGGCATCCGATGGAGATGCCAAGCTGCTCGAAGGGCTTCTCCGGCGACGTCCTGACCGCGCGGCACCCGTGGACGTTCTCCCCGCACGAAGGGCAGGGGAATGTCCTGCGCTTCGATGCGCGGTCTATCTGGATGTCCTCGTTCGGGAGCTGGGCGATGATATCGAACATGGACTTCATGAGGGGTGATGGAGGGCGGATGCTATAAAGCGCACAGGCTCCGGCGGGGAAGTCCTAGCCCGGCCGTCGGGCCGGCGCTGCCCTGATTGCCGGTTCAGGCGGCTGCGATTTCGTTTTCGGCGGTCACCATGATGCAGGCGCCGCCGTCTCCGGAGCAGCGCCGGAAGCCGCCGGACGGGCATCCGCGCTAGCGTCCGGCGCAGCATCCGGATGCTTTCGCCCATGCGTCGCAAGGGAGGGATCAGAGGCGGGCCGGCGGCATACCGGTGCATGCCTGCGGGCGCCGCCCGACGGGATTCCGGACCCGCGGAGGAAAGGGCCGAGCTCTCGGACAGGAGGGCACGGCATCATCGGATACTGTCGGATCTCCGGAGGCTTCGGACTGTCTATAATATATATTGCCGCGTCTTAGTCGCGACCAGTGAAGCCAACAGACGGTGCCGGCGACATAAAGCGGCCCGGTCTGCGGCAGAAGGACGTGTTTGCAATGAACAGACCCGGAACATCGAACGGGGAGACGGACGGGAAAAGCCGTTCCAGTCCGAAAAAGAGACCGGCCGAGGGGGG
>CAVICI010000105.1:0-4694 GCA_963640995.1 Dialister hominis
TTGATGATATCATCTCTCCGAGGGAATTTTCCGAGCCTCCCGATGCCATGAGGGCCGGCATCGGCAGGCCAAGCACTTGTATAACCGTTACCGACGGACTGCAGACTATATGTAGGATTCTGGAAATCTTTTTAAACCTACTATGCAGGCAAAAGCATGACTGCATCGCAGCCCCGCCTCGATCGCATAGCCCTCCGGGGAGAAGTCGGATGGGACGGCCGGCTCACAGGCGGCGTTGCTGCCTTCCCTTGCAGAGATGCTCACCTGCAGCCGGACAGGTCGTGCCTGTCGATCAGCGTCAGGTAGGGATACTCTCCGAGGATGGCTGCCATGCAGTCGAGGTCCTCTCCGTAGAGCGCGGAGAGCTCCTTGTGCAGAGCTTCTATCCTGTCGGCCCCCCTGTCCGCGCCCTTGGTCCTGAGCTTCGTCACGGAATGCATGTGGCCTACTATGCGGTTGTCGCTGACCAGGTTGTCCGCGTGAGCGACGATCTTCTCCTCCAGCGTGCGGGGCATGTAGTCGCCCGCAGGGAGGCCCATCTCGTCCACGTCCTCCTGGTCCAGTCCTGCTCCCGTATGCTTGCGGACGATGTCCACAAGCGCCTGGGAGAGCCCTTCCTCGGCGACGATCTGGGACCCGATGTAGGCGTGCATGATCGAATGGTCCACGGACCTTCCGATGTCGTGGAGCAGGGCTCCGGCCAGGACGAGCCTGCGGTCCGCCCCGCTGATGCGGGAGACCATCTCCTTGGCCACGGCCTCTACCGTGCAGCAGTGGACGATCACCCTGCGCTTGCAGCCGGCATCGATCAGGAGCTCTATGCACTGGTCTTCATTCGGGACTGTGCTCGACAACGGTCTTCCCCCTCTCGTTGGGAACTACTTCCAGCTCCCCTCCGCGGTCGGAGTAGAGCGCCTTGCCCTCTGTGAACCTGTCCAGGAATATCGCCAGCGCGGCGATCTCGGAATGGGGCTGGTTGCCCACGGAGACGTTGAAGTCCGCCCTCTGATAGACCTCTGCGGGGACCTTCTCGGCTCCCACGACGATCATCATGTCCTCGTCGCGGGGGATCTTCGGCAGGGCCTCGTCGACCCTCTGCCCGTACATCGTCAGATGGACGACCTTCCCGTCGAACTCGCGGATGGCCTGCTTCCAGCTGACGCCTGTCTTTATCGAGTAGTCGCCCCCGAACCTCTGGACGACGCTGCGGATGTTCTCCTCGAGCACGGGATCCTCCGTGTCCACGTAGATCCCCTTTGCTCCCAATGCGCGCGACGACAGCGCCACATGGGTCGTGACTCTCTTGTCGCGTTCCGGACGATGGCCTATCCTCATTATCCAGATATCTGCCATCTGATTACTCTTCGTGGATGAGTTCGATCCTGTGGCCGCGGTAGTCCATCTTCACTGACCTGCGCACGAGGCTCTTCAGCATGGTGGACGTGAGCCCGAGAGACTCTGCGACATCGCCGGAGAACCTGCCGTCCTTGCCGACCTGCTCCAGGATCTTGTCTTCTATCTCGGCGTATTCCGAATCGCTCATCATGGCGGCCGTCAGGACATCGCTGATCTCGTAGACGGGCCACTGCGCGTTGATGCTGAACGAGGTGTAGTATGTGTGGTACGATTTCTCGGGATATCCGCCGTTCTTGGACATCCAGCGGGTCTCGACGAGCTTCATCTTCTCGAAGAAGATGATCGCGTCCCTGCCTTCGGGACCGAACTTCTCCTCGATCTCGTCGGCAGTCCTCCACTCCAAGGTCACCTCTTTCAGAACATCCCTTTTGACGGGAGTATCAACGGACCTGAGCATCGGCACAAGCTCTGAGGGCTCGTTGATGACCTTGATTCTATTCATGTTTAGACACCATGTCATAAAAAGTATATAATAAATGTTCGGGAACGGGGGCATCTGGCAAACCTTTAATACACACATCCCTGATTCCGACGCAATGAAAGAGAAACAGCCCGAACTGAGATGGCAGTGCCTCAACTGCTACAGGACCTTCAAGGGGCCTGACGCAGAGCAGAAGGCCCTCGACTGTTGCGGTTCCGTCGTCCAGGGATGGTGGGCCAACTACAACAGGTGGGGCAAGCAGAAGTGGTACGGCCGCTGAGCCGGACCCTTTTCAACCCATTTACTTTCTGATCTCTTATCGGAGAACGATGGCGCGAGGCGACTATGGCATCTGGAAAGGACCCTCTTGGATCGATCTCCGATGAGATCGAGCTTCTGGAACGCCACATCTCCATCCTGAAGACGGTGCGCGACAACCAGCCCATCGGGCTGATAAGGCTCTCCGAGATGACGGACATCCCCAAGCACAGGGTCCGCTACTCGCTGAAGCTGCTGGAGCAGCAGGGGATCATCATCCCGACGACGGACGGGGCCACGGTGTCCGAGAGCTGCGACGATTTCCTGCAGGACATCTCCGAGCATATCGACGGCATCGCATCGAAGATCGACGCCCTCCGGAGCATGCTGCGAAAAGAGGGAAGGTCTCCGGCGGCATGATGCGCTGGCCGGAGGTTTCAGCGGCTTCAGATGAAGCCTATGACCACGGAAGACGTCTCGACCATGATCTTCTCGAGCCCGAACTGGGCTTTGACCTTCTCGGCAAGGTCCTTGACGACGTCGTAATTCGTGTGGGCCATCATGAACACGAGGGTCTGCTGGCCCGAGACGACTTTGCCGTCGTCTGCGGCATATCCGCCCTCGGCCCAGTACCAGGTGTATCCGTGGCCTCCGTCGGTGGCGATCTTCACAGCCGCATCCTTGAGGGCGGCCTTCTGCTCTTCGGTGGCGTCGGATTTCAGTCCGAGGTACAGGGTGTACTCCTTTTCGCCGCTGTCCTTGCCGTCGTCGTGGAAGGACTTGTAGAGAGAAGCGACGGACAGGATCAGCACGAGAGCCAGGACGGCCACCGTGATCTTGCTCAGCGTTTCGGCTTGCATGGCCCCGACCAGGGCATCTGAGGATATAACAGTTGCATCCTTAGGGCCTCGGAGCCGGAACGCCGCCATAGTCTGTATGAGAAGCGGGCCGAAGAAACCGAAAAGAGTGGGCCCGCCCAGATTTGAACTGGAGTTACGTGCACCCCAAGCACGAAGGATACCAAGCTACCCCACGGGCCCACGAAACGGGGATTAAATCCTTGTTTAAAAAGTTGACGATTCCGGAAGCACTTGTGGCACCTCCGGAACCGTTCGTTTTCATCCGAGCGGAGCAATCTCCTTTATGAGGTCGGCGTGGGAGACGATCATCCTGCGGCAGCAGTATCTCTCGAAGCCGAGATCATCGAGGACTGTTTTGGGGTCCTCCCCTGCATTCACGCGCTGAACATACACAGGATAGGCCGATCCGACGACCTTTCCGCATGTGAAACATCTCACCGGTATTATCATACCAAAGCCTCAACGGTAGGATTTCTGCTTCTTTGCGCGGGCACCGGGTCCAAGAGGGTTCTTGGGGAGCTTGCGCCTGTCGTCGTTGATGATGAGGGTCCTGTCGTAGCCCCTGAACACGGCCTCGAGCTCGTCGTCCTTGTAGAACTCGACGAGCCCCCTGGCGATGGCGGTCCTTGCGGCAGTGGCCTGGCCCATGACTCCGCCACCGTTGACGGTGACGGCGATGTCGACGTTCTGGGCCTTCTCGGGCACGAGTCCGAGAGGCTCCATGATCTTGAGCTTTGCGAGCTCGGGGGTGAAGACCTCTATAGGGACCTTGTTGATGGTCACCCTGCCGGTTCCCTCTTTGACGACGGCCCTAGCGATGGCGGTCTTCCTCTTTCCGCTTGTGTTGACGCACTCAACCATGGGATCACCTCACGTTGGAACCCAGGAATTTGGATACGGCTCCCAGGGTAGTGTATTTGCCGGTAATCTTCCTGCAGGCTTCCTCGGGCCTCTCCTTCTCGCAGTCCTGGAACTGCTTGGGGGTGCCGACGAACACGTGGAGCCTCCTGTAGGCCTCCCTTCCGGAGGTGGAGGTCCAGGGGATCATCCCTCTGACGCATCTCTTGAACAGGAGATCCGCCCTGCGGGGGTAGAATGGCCCCTTCCTCTTGGTGGTGTCTCCGCGGTCGACCTTCGCCTTGAAATCGGCGAAGACGTTCTCCTTGACGCCGGTGACGATGATGGCTTCGGCGTTGAGGACTACGATCTCCTCTCCGGCCATGATCCTCTCGGCGACCACGCTGGCCAGCCTTCCGTGGATCAGGTTCCTTCCGTCGATAATTGTAACCATCTGAATCACCTCATGATCCTGACGCCGGTTCCCTTGGGGTTGGCCTCAGCCAGCTCTTCGAGGGACAGCGTCTTCCCGCCGGCGGCCACGATGGCCTTGGCGGCGGCGTCCGAGAAGTCGTACGCGGCGACTGTGATCTTCTTGCTTATGTTGCCTGCGGCGAGCACTTTTCCGGGGACGACGATGGTCTCGCCCTCCGCGGCGTATCTCTCCAGTTTGCTGAGATTCGCTTCGGCCCAGTTCCTCTTGGGTTTCTCGAGCCTAAGCGCGATGTCTCGCCAGATGGCAGCTTCTGTCTCCCTAGTCTTCGCCTTCAGGTTGTCGATGGTGGCGACGAGCTGGGGATTTGTCTTGCAGCTCTTCATTTTTCTGACTCTCCCGACATTTCGGTAAACCGTTTGGTGTGGTGCGCTATATTGGTGTCATTAATAAAGGTTGCTGATAACGG
>CAVICI010000106.1:0-4685 GCA_963640995.1 Dialister hominis
CAGCAGCGGAGGCTACGGCCTCTACCCGGCTGCATCGGCGGCCTGAAACCGAGGGGGAGCGATCCCCCTCTTTCTCTTCTTTGCAGCGTCCTGCCCCCGGGGTGCCTTTCCGGGTGCCGCGGTGAGGGGCAGGTGATCCCGACTGTGGATGCCTGGGACATGCAGGCGGACGGCTACGGTTCTACCCGTCCGGAGACGGGATACACCTCGTGTGCGAGGTGCCGGCGAAGTACGTCTGCGATTGCAGGGTTCTCGGGGAACCCGATCATCCTCGAAGTCCAGGGCCTTCCTGACATCTTCGGTGTATTCGTCGAACCTCTCTCTGTTCTCCAGGACCGTGTCTTTTCCGAGCACAGGCGGAATTGCCGAGTCAAGTGAACAGACATTCGGCCCTGCGGTCGGCATGAGTCTCGCCGAGTTGAAGGAACCTGGGGCTCAGAAACCCGAAATCTCCACAATGAAAAACCCGAAATCTCCACAATGAAAAACCCGAAATCTCCACAATGAAAAACCCGAAATCTCCACAATGAAAAACCCGAAATCTCCACAATGAAAAACCCGAAATCTCCACAATGATTATACACAACCATGATTTTACAGCAGTATGGCACTTACGCAGGAAGGCTATCGGCACAGGCTCATAGAGGGCAGACTGGAGACTTGCCTTCGCTCATTCGGAGGCGTCAGCATCGAAGGTCCGAAATGGTGCGGAAAGACGTGGGTCGGGCTGAATGCATCTGAAAGCGCGTATATGATAGGCGGTTCCGACGAATTCGGACAGAGCAACAAAGAACTCGCCTTGATGAACCTCAACAATGCTTTGGATGGCGATCCCCCTCATCTCATAGATGAATGGCAGGAGATCCCTGTGATATGGGATGCGGTGCGCTCGAGACTGGACCAGACCCATTCGAAAGGCTTGTACGTCCTCACGGGGTCGTCGACACCGAAGAAGAATAAGCCTGTCCACAGCGGGGCAGGACGCATAAAACATCTCAGAATGCGCCCGATGTCCCTGTTCGAATCAGGAGAATCGTCCGGAGAAGTATCCTTGAAGAACATCCTGGAGGGGGAGGACATCGGAATACACAGGGCCGGGATCACTCTGGAAAGACTGACGGAGCTCGCTGTCGTCGGCGGATGGCCCGGCAACATGGGCCTCCCCTATGAGGAACGCGTCGAATCCGTCCGCGGATACCTCGAATCCACGATCAGATCGGCGGCCGAGATGGACGGCATCCGCAGGGACGAAGCGAAACTGTGGCTCGTGATGCGGTCGCTGGCACGTAACGAAGGCACTCTGGCCTCTGCGGCCAAGATACGGGGCGACACAGGGATACCTCTCAATGCGAAAGACATCTTGGCACCTTCCGTATCCGATGAGGAGGGTGCAGGTTCCGTATCATATAACACGGTCGGAGATTATCTGGATGTGTTCGACAGATTGTACCTGTTGGACGATCAGCCCGCATTCGACCCTTGTCTCAAATCCAGCGTGAGGGTCGGAAAGACCGCCAAGCGTCATCTGGCCGATCCGTCCCTGGCGATAGCCGCCCTGAACGTCGGAAAAGAACGCCTGATGAAGGATCTGAAGACCTTCGGCTGCTTCTTCGAATCTCTGTGCGAGAGGGACCTGAGGATCTACGCGGAAAGCCTTGGGGGCCAGCTGTCTCACTATCGGGACGACTCCGGCCGCGAGATCGATGCGGTGATCGAGATGCCCGATGGGAACTGGAGCGCATTCGAGATAAAGCTGGGCGCCCACAAGATAAACGACGCTGCTGATAGCCTGAAGAAGATCAGCTCGATGATGGAGAAGCACGGCGGGAACACGCCGAAGACCCTCTGCGTGATATGCGGGCTGACCGAACGCGCGTACCGTCGCGATGACGGCGTGTATGTCGTGCCAATCACCATGCTGGGCCCTTGAGCATTGGCCATCGTCCGTGGCCCCCTGTCGGGACTCCCACGTTCGCAGTCTGCTTTCCGACTCTGTCATCGAGCCGGAGGCGCGTTTGCGCTTGCAGGGTCATCGGGGATCTCGATCATCATCGAAGACCAGGCCTTTCCTGATGTCGTCTGCGTATTCGTCGAACACCTCTCCGTTCTCCAGGACGGTGTCCTTCACGGTGTCCATGGCAACGGCGTTTATCGCATCCTCGATCATCGGCTTGGCGGACCTGAGCGTGCCGGCCAGGGCCTTCCGCAGGTAATCTTTCTGGCCTTTGTTCAGGCGGTCGGCGAACGCCTGCCAGGGGTCGTCGGGATTAGCCTTCGGAGCCTCCTTCTCGGGCTCGGGAGCCTCCTCGGCGGCCTGCTCCTCGGTGCTCATGATCGACGTCACATGGTCCAGGTCCGCCTGGGCGCGGTCCACCTCCGACCTGTCTATAGACAGGTTCTCCGCCCTCTCCTCGAGGGCCCTCTTCTCCTTCTCGGAGAACCACTTCTCGACTTCCTCGGTCAGGATGCCGTCCAGCGGCACGCCGAACGCCGACTCGGGCTTCTTCTTCTTGGGGGGCTTCCCGCGGCTCTCGACCGCCGACAGGACGGCTCTGACCAGGATCCTCATCTCGTTCCTGAACCCGGAATAAGACTCCAGGTCTGGGATCCGGAGCGTCTGGTGCTTCCTCTTGCCTTCCGGCCAATGGTGGTATCTCAGGCCGCGGAGGACCTCCACCTGGGCGACTGTGTGGTAGGCGCAGCAGCGTCCGAGCATGTCCCAGCCGTAGCTCTTGCAGATCTCGCCGATCTTCAGCAGCGCGCGGGCGGCTATGTGGGCGCAGTCGTCGTCGAACGATTCGACGGTCTGCCTGTCGGTCTTCCTCTCTCCGATGCTCGCCGCCTTGAGGATCGCCTCGGCCGAGACCGGCACGTCCGCATCTCCGTTAACCAGTCTGTCGATCATGCTGGCCGCGGACAGGAAGCACACATAGACGGTCGGATCGGGGATGCGCCCGCAGTTGATCAGGGCGTAGTCCATGTACGTCTTCCCGGGCTTGTCGGTCCTGTCCTGCCAGTCGTAGCCGAAGAACTCGTCGTAGGCCTTCGCCAGCCCCGCCAGCTGGCCCAGCACGTATTGGTCGTCGTCGTAGGCGTTGATGAGCTCGCACTTGTACAGCCACAGGTACCCTTCGTCGGTCGCTCCGTACTTCCCTTCCCTGGCGCATTGCCTCCACCACAGGTAGTACTCGCGGGCCTTTGCTGACAGGCGGCTGTAGCTGGGCCTCTTGAACCCAGAGGGGATGTACTTGCGCTCTCCCGGGGCCTCCTTCTTGGAGTACTTGATCATGGCCTGGAGGAAGCTGCTCGGCGGGTCCTCGTCGGAGAACCCCGTGCTGCCCAGCACGATGGGCCGGTCCATCTCTCCGATGGCGAAGCTGCGGACCGATCCGCGGACAGTCTTCGGCGGGCGCTCCGGCTCTATTATCTTCCCGTTGTTGAACACCTCGTCCACCGCTTTGCGGTACTCTTTCCCGAAGATAGAGGGCACGGAAGGCCCCTTGGTCTTGCAGGCTTTCCTCTCCATCACCTGCTGGCAGTAGCGCATCATGCCTCCGAGGAACGACTTCAGGCCATCGTTCGCCTTGGTGTAGGTCACGGTGCACTCCCTCTCGCGGAAGTACGGGAGGCATCTGCCGTTCCAGCGCACGAACAGGCTGACCGCCGATGTCTTCTCTTCTCCGTAGGTCTCCAGGATGCCCTTGCCTGTCAGCTCCCTCATCTTCGCATCCACTGCGGGGAGCGCCGCGTTGAACAGGATGTCCGTGCAGATGTTCTCCGGGTCGGGGTTGGAATAGCGCAAGTACTGCCCGTCCGTGAGCATGTCCATCAGCTCGGTGGGGATGTCCTCCGGCATCGGAAGGAGGAGCTCCGAGATCATGATGTCCTTGAGCACGTTGCTGTTGGGACGGGTGCGGGGTACGTCCAGGCCGTTGGCGAGGGCGTACGAGAACGTCGCGTCCCTGCACTCGTAGGCCAGCCTGGTGAGCTCCTTATCAAAGCGGCATGTGAAGTCCAGCGAGAGCAGGTCCTCCATGACCTTCTTCGGGTCGTCCCCGGTGTTGATGAGCTCTATCATCAGCAGCCATACGTAGCCCACGTCCGCTCTGCACATATCGTCCCCGAAGAACCTGTCGCGGAAGTACAGGTAGTACTCCAGCTGCTCCTCGCTCAGCGCTCTGAAGTCGGGGTGCTCGTACTCGCACAGGACGAAGTCGCATTTCTTCCCGTGCATGCCTTTGTGCTCCTCGATCTGCTGCTCGAAGTCGTCTCCCCAGTCGCAGTGCTTGAACAGGCGGTTGTACCATGATCCTCCGTAACACATCGCGATCCCTCTGATTGTCTGGAATGGAGGTCATTCGTCTCCGAGGCCCAGCGCCTTCCCGATCTCGTCCGCGTACTCGTCGAAGGCTTTCCCGCCCTCGACCACCGTATCCTTCACGGTGTCCATGGCGGCGGCGTTGATGGAGTCCTCCATCGAGGGCTTGACAGCCCTGATAGTGCCGGCCAGGGCCTTCCGCAGGTAATCCTTCTGGCCTTTGTCCAGGCGGTCGGCGAACGCCTGCCAGGGGTCGTCGGGATCAGCCTTCGGAGTCTCCTTCTCGGGCACTGGGGCATTTTCAGCGACCTGCTCCTCGGTGCTCATGATCGAAGTCACATGGTCCAGGTCCGCCTGGGCGCGGTCC
>CAVICI010000107.1:0-4409 GCA_963640995.1 Dialister hominis
AGTATATCGTCGATGTACATTTGTCCGGAAGATGCACAGTCCACTACAACGATATACTTCATGCCAGGGGCTATCAGTCAACGTTAATAAATCTTGCCGAGGGCTCGCTGCGAAGTTATTGGCTAGATCGCTTGGGAAGGGTGCTGCAGTTCTCGTGACCGGCCGCCCCCTGATGCACGGCGAGGTCGCGTTTCTGTCGAGCATGTTCCGGCGGAAGCGGGCTTCTTCGAACAGCACCCCCGCCGCGCAGGCTTGGCGGCCCGACAGGCATTATCTACAAGGATAACACTCTCTCTGCACATGGACATCTCCGTGAGGAACTCTCAGGTCATCAACGGCAGGCCTGTCACAGCCCGCCAGCTCGAGGCGCTTCTGGCCGTGAAGGAGGCCGGCAGCCAGACAGCCGCAGCCAGGGCCATGGGGATATCCGTGCCGGTGGTCCACAAGTATCTCCGCGCCATCGAGGACGCGGCCGGCTCCCCGATCCTGGTTGCCACGCCTTCAGGCTCCAGGCTCACAGCCGAGGGCGAGAGGATAGCGGAGCTCGCGATGTCCATGGACCGCCGCTGCGAGACCGACAGGGGGTTCACCGTCTGCTGCAGTCCTGTGACGGAGGACCTTGTCATGTCCGTGATCTCATCGCTGAAGATCCGGGGCGCCAACATCGTGGTCTCCGACGATGAGTACAACATCCGCATGATGAGGGAGGACAGGGCCGACCTGGCGATAATCGACGATCCTCTCTACCTTTTCGACGCGGAGGAGTTCGAGATGGAGGAGATCGGCTACATGGGCATGGTCCTGGTGGACAACGGCCCCTCGTTCATCAGGTACAAGTACGGGGCCCAGAGGGTGGCATTCATGTACCTGGACTCCGAGGATAGGCAGTACACGATAGATTCCGAGACCTTCTCTCTCCCTGAGCTTCTGGGCTCCAACAAGAGCTTCTTCGTAGACGAGTTCATGCTCACCCGGCGGAACCTCCGGCTGAAGAGCGCGGTGGACCCGGGGATGCTCAGGCATGCCATCACGGCCATCTACAGGGAGGAGACGAAGAACGTTTCCAGGGTCGTCAAGGCGCTCATGGCCAGATACTCGTGAAATTAGGATTACCCTTTATGGTAATACCATGTGCTGGCTTACTAGCTCTATTAAATACCATCAACGTCTGACAACGTCCGATACATATGGTTACGCCCAACCCCGATTTCGCGAAAGAGATCGCCGCAGCCGGCGGCGAGGAAGTCAAGCTGTGCTTCCAGTGCGGAACCTGCACGGCAGGCTGCCCCTCCGGAAGGAGGACATCCTATAGGGTCAGGAAGCTCATGAGGATGGCCCAGCTCGGAATGAAAGAGGAGATTGTCAACAGCGACGAGCTCTGGGAGTGCAGCACCTGCTACACCTGCGTCGAGAGATGCCCCAGGCAGGTCCCTATCGTGGACATCGTCATCGCCCTGAGGAACATCGCCGTCGCCGAGGGCCACATGTTCGAGAACCACAAGAAGACCGCCAAGAACCTCGCCAAGTACGGTCACACGGTCTCCGTCCAGGAGAACATCACCGCCCTCAGGGAGGAGCTCGGGCTGCCCGGCGTCCCGCCTACTGTCCTTGCCAACGAGAAGGCCAAGGCAGACCTGGACAAGATCCTGACCCTGACCGGGTTCGACAACATCACAAAGGAGTGAGTGAAATGGCAAAGTACGCGTTTTTCCTCGGATGCATCGCACCCCTTAGATACCCCGGAATCGAGAAATCCACCAGGGAGGTCTGCGCCGCCCTCGGAGTCGAGCTCGTCGACCTGAACGACGCAAGCTGCTGCCCCGCGCCCGGAGTCATCAGGGCCTTCAGCAAGAAGACCTGGCTCGCAGCCGCCGCCAGGAACCTCGCCCTCGCCGAGCAGCAGGGGCTTCCGATCGTCACCATCTGCAACGGATGCTACGGGTCCCTGTTCGACGCCGCCCACGAGCTCGCTCACGACCCCGAGCTCCTCGAGGAGGTCAACAAGGTGCTGGCCGAGATCGGCATGCACTACAACGGCACCACCAAGGTCTACCACTTCGCCGAGGTCCTCTACAGGGAAGTCGGAATCGAGAACATCAAGGCCAAGGTCACCAACCCCCTGTCCTACCAGGTCGCGGCGTTCTACGGATGCCACTTTCTCAAGCCCAGCAACATCAAGGGAGTCGACGACCCCGAGGACCCCCACATCCTGGACGAGCTGATCGAGGCCACCGGCGCCAAGAGCATGCCCAGGAAGCAGAAGATGCTGTGCTGTGGAGCAGGAGGAGGACTGAAGGCCGCCTTCGGAGACATCTCCAAGAAGTTCACCGAGACCAACCTCGAGAACATGAAGGCCTCCGGAGCCCAGTACATCATCGACGTCTGTCCGTTCTGCCACCTGCAGTTCGACGGAGTCCAGAAGGACCTGGGATACAGCATCCCCGTCCTCCACCTGTCCCAGCTCTACGGGCTGGCCATGGGAATGGACCCCAAGGACCTGGCGCTGGATGTGCACATCACGCCCGTGACCCTCTGATCCTTCGGGACGGTTCCAAATCATTTAGCCCGGCCGAAGGGCCGGGCCTGCATCTTCTCATCGATTCTCTATCGCATCTTCGCCGATGCTTCCCTGTCGGCAATGATTCTTGTGCGAATAAGATGATTCGATTCGATTATTATATCAAAATAATAATTAAATAATCATTATTTGAAGGATAATTAATTACATTAATTATTTATCCTCTGAAACGGATGGTGCGATCATGAGCGAATCTGTGGATTCTGTGTTGAAGAAGATCATGGTCGATGCCCACGAGGGCGAGGTCATCGAGTTCAAGGACCGCAGGACCCTCGGCAAGGACGAAGTCGGGAGGTATTTCTCCGCATTGTCCAACGAAGCGAACCTGCTGTCTGCTGACAGCTCTTGGCTGATATTCGGAATCCGCGATGACGGCGAGGCCGTGAACAGCAATTACCTCGATACAATCGACAGCCAGAACGAGCTCAAAAGGTACATCGGGGAGCAGACTTCAGGAAACCTGACATTCATCGGGATCCACGAGAGGGCCATCGACGGGCATAGGATAGTGCTCCTCGAGATCCCGCCGGCGCTCAACGGCTCGCCCACATCGTTCAAGGGATTCGCATACGAGCGCCGCGGAGAGAGCCTCACGCCTCTCAGCGATTACAACCGCATGCGGATTATGGGCGAGTCCGCTCCCGACTGGAGCGCGAAGGTCGTCAGGGACGCATCGATGGACGACATCGACCCCGATGCGCTGGCCTTCGCCAGGAAGAAGCTTGTTCAGGGCCGTCCTTCCCTTGCAGAGGAGTGCGGATCCTGGGATGACGCGACCTTCCTCGACAAGATGGATCTCAGGAGGAACGGCATGATGACGAATGCCGCGCTGCTGCTGCTGGGCAAGCACGAGTCTGTCGGGAAGATGGACGTCCCTCCTGCGGGGATGAGGTGGATACTCAGGGACAGGGACAATTCCGTGATGGACAGCGAGGTCTACGGACTGCCGTTCCTCTGCTCCGTGGAGCATATGTGCAAGGACATCCGGAACCTGAAGTACAGCGTGTTCCTTGGGGACGACCTGACGAAGACCAGCTTCAGGACCTATGACGAGGGCCTTCTCCGCGAGGCCCTGTACAACTGCATCTGCCACCAGGACTATACGAAAACGGAGTTCATCACGCTCGCCGAGGTGGACAACGACCGTCTGATATTCGACAATGCGGGCTGCTTCCTGCCGGGAGATCCCGGGAACGTCATCAGGGCCGACCGCCCCACAGGGTTCTACAGGAACAGGTTCCTGGCCAACGCGATGCGCCACCTGTGCCTCGTGGAGATCGCAGGCGGAGGGATCATCATGATGTGCAGGTCTCAGATGAAGCGGCTTTTCCCGTTGCCCGATTTCGATGTGAGCGGGGGCCGTGTCACTGTGACGGTGGTCGGGCATGCGACCGATGAGGCCTACGCATCCATCCTCCGCCGGAGGAAGGACATCTCCTTGGCGGATGCCGTCGCCCTCGATGCGATCGCCAAGGGAAGGCCGGTGCCGGACCGGGACCTGGCGCGCCTGATGGAGAAGGGATTGGCCACAGATGATGGCGGATGCATCCGGCTGGCGGATCCTCGTTTCGAGGAGACCAGGGGCACCGGAGATCCGGAAGATGTGAGGGCGGAGATAATTCGCTATCTGTCCGAGACGGGATCCTCTGACAAGAAGTCCATCCTGAGCCATCTGAAGGGCGGCATCCTGGCCGGGATGCCCGATGACCTGGCGTACTACAAGACCTCCAATGCCCTCAACGCCCTCCGCAAGAGCGGGGCTATCGTGAACAAGGGGACGCAGAAGAAGCCCGTCTACGTGATCGGCGATGGCGATGGGCACCTCTGATGC
>CAVICI010000108.1:0-4363 GCA_963640995.1 Dialister hominis
CGCACGGTTCCAAGAAGAGGGCGCTCCCGTAAGGGAGCGTCCTTATTCGACCCCCGGAACGCCGATTTCGCTACCGTCTTATATCCGCGCCGCTTCCTGCGGCTCATGTCTACAGTAAAAAGGTCCTCCGAGGTCTCCGTCGGCGACGGCACAGTCTCCGTCGGAGGCTGGGTCCAGGACGTCAGGAACCTGGGCGGGATCTCGTTCATCACCATGCGCGACAGGGACGGGACTTATCAGGTCACGATGCCCAAGAAGAAGATCGACCCCGAGCTCTTCGCGCTGCTCACCGGCCTCTCCCGCGAGACCGTCGTCCGCATCACCGGCGAGGTCAAGGAGAGCAACCAGACCGCCACCGGGTGGGAGATCATCCCTGCTGCCGCCGAAGTCGTCTCCCCCGCGGCGGTGCCTCTTCCTCTCGGAGTAGTCGACAAGGTCAACGTGGAGATGGACACGCGCCTCAACCACAGGTTCATGGACCTCAGGAAGCCGGAGGTCAAGGCCATCTTCGAGCTGAAGGCCCTCATGGTCGAGCTCATCGAGGAAGCCGTGAGAGACAACGGGTTCACTCAAGTATACACTCCCAAGATCTCCGCCGCCGGAGCCGAAGGCGGGGCGGAGCTGTTCAGGGTCCAGTACTTCGACAGGCCCGCTTACCTGGCGCAGTCCCCCCAGCTCTACAAGCAGATCCTCATGTCCACCGGCCTGGACAGGGTGTTCGAGATCGGGCAGGCGTTCAGGGCCGAGCAGTCCAACACCAACCGCCACGTGACCGAGTTCGTGTCTTTCGACGGGGAGATGTGCTGGATCGAGAACGAGGAGGAGGTCATGGCCATGATCGAGGAGGTCATCGACCGCGTGCTCAGGGGGCTGAAGGAGAAGGGCGCCAGGCAGCTGGAGGTCCTCTGCAAGGAGATAAACGTCCCCGCAAGGCCGTACCCGATACTCACCTACAGCCAGTGCCTGCAGATGGCCAACGACGCCGGACTGCCCCTGAAGGAGGGCGAGGACCTGGGCACCGAGGGGGAGAAGATCGTCGGGACCATCATGGCAGAGAAGGGATGCGACCTGTACTTCATCGCAGAGTATCCTGAAGAAGCGAAGCCGTTCTACATAATGGAGAAGGACGGGACCCCTTATTCCTTCAGCTTCGACCTGGACTACCGCGGCCAGGAGATATCCTCCGGAGGCCAGAGGGAGCACAGGTACGACCGCCTGGTCGCCAGGATGGAGAAGAAGGGACTGGACCCCGAGGACTTCGGGTTCTATCTGGAAGCTTTCAGGTACGGCATGCCTCCCCACGGCGGATGGGGCATCGGGATCGAGAGGCTCCTGGTCAAGATGCTGGACCTGCCCAATATAAGGGAAGCCATACTCTTCCCCAGGGACCCCAGCAGGCTCTCCCCGTGAGCTTCCGAAGGGGCCTCCGGGCCCCTTCGTACGTGATGTGCCTGACCCGGACGGATCTGCTTGGCGGCTCTGATGCCAGCATGCGCGCGGAAGCTCCGGGCGCTCAACATCTTTTATATCCTTGCCGTAATAAGGGAGCATGGAGAAAGCCAACATGAAGACGGCCGGAGCGGTCGTCGTCGTTCTCATCATAGTCCTTCTCTTCTCGTGGCAGTACGTCGGCAACGGAGAGAAGAGCTCCATGGAGGGTGACTGGACCCTCGCAGGCTACAAGGCCATGGCCATGATGGGCCCTGTCGGCGCGGAAGAGACCGCCGACGAGCCCACCGAGATCAACGTCTCCGTCAGCGGCGACATCGCCACCATGACCGACGGCGTGGACACGGTCAGGTTCTACCTGACATCCGACCATGAAGCCGTGTCGATCGATTACGGATACAACATGCAGATGTACCTCCACGGGGAGATGCTGTACGTCATCGCCTACATGCATACCGTGGTCAAGGAGTCAACTTTCACTTCCGTCATCGCGATGGCATACAGCCATGACGGCACATACGACATCGGCGACGACCAGTTCGACTTCGACGGCTCCGGGCAGTCTGTCACCGCCCAGGCCTACAACAGCAGCAACGCCGCTGTCCATGATGCCACCATCACGTTCTACGTCAACGAAGAGGAGTTCCGTGCGGTCCACTTGGTGGTGGATGTCGATGGGATCTTGATGGAGACGCTGGGATTCATCATGGGCGATCCGAACGCGTACACGATCTTCTGCATGACCTCCGACGGAACGGTCTTCAACCTGACCGCCAAGAACAATGTCATCACGACCGTCACCGGCGTCGACACTGTGCTCGGCGCCACCCAGTACTACGTGTACGACCGCAACGGGTCCCTGTCCAAGGACATCTACGGCCTGAACGGCAAATCCGCCATCTTCACCGCCCAGGGCCTGGAGAAGCCCGTCAACGGCTTCTACGAGGACGGGCGCCTGTGCGACAAGAAGGCCGACGGCTCCACGTACCTGTTCGCCGTCACAGCCCAGTGCGTCGACGGCCACGGATTCGCTCTCGGTCCCACGGGGCAGATCATCGTCAGCGCTGAAGGCAAGCTCTGGCAGATCGACTGCCACCAGCTCATCTGAAACCATTTCCGGGCTCCGGCTCCCGTCATCGGGGGCGGGCCCTTCTTATTTTAGGCAAACCAAAATGTTATATGCGCCGGCACGATGGCAGTCCCGATGCGCATAACCGTCAACGGCATCTCGCTGTTCTATGAGGTCAGGGGGAAGGGGCCCGCCATGGTGCTCCTGCACGGCAACGGGGAGGACCACAGGATCTTCTCCCGCGCCGCGGACTACCTGGAGCAGAAGTTCACGCTGTACATGATAGACTCCCGCGGCCACGGGGAGAGCTCGCCCGTGAGCGAGTACCATTACGAGGACATGGCCGACGACCTGGCCGAGTTCATAAGGAAGCTGAAGCTGGACAGGCCTATAGTGCTGGGGTTCAGCGACGGCGGGATCGTCGGGCTGATCTACGCTGCGGAGCATCCGGAGGGGCTTTCGCACCTGTTCGCTTGCGGCGCCAACACCAGGCCTGAGGCGCTCAAGGGGCTTTCTATGGCGCTGCTGCGCATGAAGAGGCATCCGGATGCCAAGGAGAGGATGATGCTCTCGGAGCCTCATCTGACCGATGAGATGCTGTCGTCGATAACAGTTCCGGTGACAGTCGTGGCGGGCAGCAGGGACTGCGTGGACCGGAAGGACATTTACCATATCGCCTCCGCGGTGCAGGACGGGAAGGCGGTCATCATGTCCAGGGCGGACCATTCCAGCTACATCGTCAGGAGCACCAGGATCGTGGACGTGGTGTTCACGGAGCTGGGGATCGACATCAGCGACGTGCAGGTGGTTTTCGGCCGCCGACGGGGGTTTTCAGCCACCCCCCGATTCGTCTTTTATACCCATTCCGGAATCGCTGAACGATAACATGGCACCGCCGGGCGATGTGTACGAGCGCGAGCTGAAGGCCCTTCTCGCGGGGGATCCGAAAGCGATAGCGAAGATGGTCAAGACCTGCGGGTCCATGGAGACCGCTGCGTACAACACGATGCTGACCGAGCCTTTCCTCGTGATCAGGGCGGCGGGGTCTCTGGGAGTGGACCTGGTGGCGCTCAGGTGGGACTTCTCGTTCCCGATAGAGGTGAAGAGCTCATCCGACCCCGTGATGCACTTCAGCAAGAGCCAAAGGCTAGTGGAGCAGGCGGATTCGATGCTGGGCGAATGCAACAGGTCCCATCTGGTGCCGATCTACGCATACAGGCTGAAATCGTTCAGGGGGGACCCCTGGAGGATCTTCACCATACCGAGCGACCATAACTACAAGGGAAGGCATTCCATCCTCTACAGGAGGATCCCGAAGCTGGATGTCTCCGATGTGGGGAACTACATCATGAGATGGGACGAGGGCATGAAGCTGTCCGATTTCCTTTTGTACACAGGGATGTCCGATTACTCGGCGGAAGAGCGCTGATAGGGTTTTTATAAAGCGTCGCTATCGGATGCTCAGGCGGAGTTAGCTAAGCCTGGCCCACGGCGCCGGTCTTGAAAACCGGTGGAGAATCCTCCACGGGAGTTCGAATCTCCCACTCCGCGCTTTCCCATCTTCACGAAAGGATAATCAACGATGCTCCGATGTGCTATCGGAGCTTGCCGATGACGATGAAACGAGGCTGATTCGATGATTGTCCCTATGAGTACCGAGGCGGGTTCCATCGCTCGGCCATGCCGAAAAACTCCATTCCGTTGTTGCCGAAGCAGCGTTGACAGGCGGACTGTTTGTCGTGGAGACACGACAGGATGGATTCCCAAGCGGCATGTGACACCACTTCGGCGGCTTATTCCCAAGCCATCGGACCCAACAGCGTGCCGTATCCATCTCGGGATCTC
>CAVICI010000109.1:0-4353 GCA_963640995.1 Dialister hominis
CCATCGGACAGAGGGCTTTCAAAGATTGCGACGTCCTGACATCCATCTCGATTCCCGACTCGGTCGCATCCATCGGAGATCATGCGTTCTATAGTTGCTTCTATCTCGCTAATGTCAAGAATATCGAGAATCTGAGCATCACGATTATCGAAGATTATACGTTCTACAATTGCACAAAACTGAGTTCGATTGCAATCCCAGACAGCGTCACAAGCATCGGGGAGTCTGCGTTCAATTATTGCATAAATCTGAGCAAAGTTACTCTCGGAGTATATAGTTCGCTCACAACCATCGGAAAACAGGCGTTCTATGGTTGTAAAATGACCGAGTACTGTATTACGGACAAGGTCACAACCATCAAAGAATCCGCATTCGAAAGTTGCTCCAGTCTGACAACCGTCACCTATGGGGCCGCGCTAAAGGATATCGGAGACAAAGCGTTCTATTACTGCACCAGTCTGGAATCGATCAAAATCCAGTACGGCGTCGCGAGCATCGGAAAACAGGCGTTCTATCATTGCACCAGTCTGGAATCGTTTGTATTCCAAGACAGCATCAAGAGCATCGGAGAATATGCGTTCAGCGGATGCACCGCGCTGAAGTCCGTTGATATCGGAAGTGGGCTCAAAATTATCAGCGAAGGCACGTTCATGGGATGCACCAGTCTGGCGTCCTTTTATACCGGGACTTGCGTCGGAACCATCTCTGATTATGCATTCGGTGGATGCTCGAGCCTCAAGACCGTCGGTTTCGGAAGTAATATCAGTTCCGTCGGAACATATGCGTTCGCCAGCGAATCGAAAGGGATCCACACTCCGACAAAATTCTACGACAAGGATGGAAACAAGATCAATCTCTCCACACAGGCTACGGCGCTCAGGAGCAAAGAGTTCATAGGCGACATCTACGAGATGACCGTCAGGGGGGACATTTCCGTTCATGATGGAATCATATACAAGATCTCAGACTCTAATGATTCCAAAGCATGTGTTTACGGATACAACGGCGACATCAAGATCAATTCGGAGATCTGCAGTTCTATTCGGATCGGCCAGAACAATTACAGCGTCGTGTCCATCGAATCGGGGGCGTTCAATGTTTGCAGCGCCCTGGCATCCATCAAAATCCCCGAATCGGTCACCCTCATCGGAGATTCCGCGTTCTGTCGTTGCACCGACCTGATTTCGATCAGTATCCCGAACACCGTCACAAGCATCGGAAATGAAACGTTCCGCGGATGTGTCAAATTGGCATCTGTCGAGCTCGGGAGCTCGCTCGATAGCATCGGAGGCAGTGCGTTCTATGGCTGCACCAGATTGGCTTCAATCATCATCCCGAGCAACATCAAAACCATCGGCGAAGAAGCGTTCTTCCAATGCACCGGCCTGACGTCCGTTTCTTTCGGAAGCTCGGTCGAAAGCATCGGGAAGAAAGCATTCTACGGCTGCGCCAGCCTGGTTTCGATCGAGATTCCCGGAAAGGTCACGAGCATCAACGATTCGGTGTTCTACGGCTGCACCGGCCTGAAATCCGTCGCTTTCGGAAGTTCGGTCACGAGTATCGGAGAGAAAGCATTCTATGGCTGCACCGGCCTGGATTCGATCGATATTCCGAACAGTATCAAAACCATCGGCGAAGAAGCGTTCTTCCAATGCACCGGCCTGAAGTCCGTTAAGATCGGGAGCTCGCTCGAGAGCATCGGAAAGAAAGTATTCTCTGGCTGCACCGGCCTGACCTCGATCGTCATCCCGAGCAACATCAAAACCATCGGCGAAGAAGCGTTCTCCAAATGCACCGGCCTGAAGTCCGTCGCTTTCGGAAGCTCGGTCGAAAGCATCGGAGTCAACGCATTCAGCGGCTGCACCGGCCTGGCCTCGATCGTCATCCCGGACAATATCAATACCATCAGCGATGGAGCGTTCTCCAAATGCACCTGCCTGAAGTCAATTGCTTTCGGGAGCTCGCTCAAAACCATCGGATACAAGGTATTCTATGGTTGCACCGGCCTGACATCATTGACGATTCCCGGCACGGTCGAATCCATCGAAGGCTATGCGTTCTACGACTGCACGGGCCTCGACACCATCATCTTCGGTGACGGGATCAGTTCAATCGCAGTTGATGCGTTCTCCAGCAGCGATCACAAGGGGAGCACCGTCCAGACGAGGTTCTACGACCAGATCGGCGATGCGCTCTCCCTTGCTTCCGATATCGGTAAGTTCAGAAGCCAGACGTTCACGGGCGATATCTACGAGATGACCATAGCGGAAGACGGCACCTTCGTCTGCTACGGGATAATATACAAGGCCTCAGAATCAAATTCAAGCGAAGCGTATGTCTACGGATACATCAAGACCATCAGGAGCGATTCGGTGATCCGCGAGTCTGTCCCGATCAAAGGCATCACATATGAGGTCACATCCATCGGAGAGAGGGCTTTCGCAGACTGCGAGGTCCTGGCATCCGTCATAATCTCCGATACGGTCAAGTCCATCGGAGATGAAGCGTTCTTCAACTGCATCGGACTGGTCTCGGTCACTGTCCCCGCATCGGTCGAATCCATCGGAGAATTCGTCTTCACCACGTGCAGATCGCTGAAAGAGATAGAGGTCGACAGCGATAACAAGAACTACCGCTCCGTCGACGGCGTCCTATTCGACAAGGATGTGAAGACCTTGATCCAGTACCCTTCCGGCAAGGACGGGGATACATATACGGTTCCCGGCACGGTCACCGCTATCGGAGAGCAGGCGTTCCGCATGTGCGACAACCTGACATCGATAGTGATGCTGGAATCTGTGACGTCCATCGGTGCCGAGGCGTTCAGAGAATGCCATAATCTCGCATCCGTCTCCATCCCGAGCAAGGTCACGACGATCCCGTACGGAGCGTTCTACGACTGCACCGGCCTTTCTCAGATCATGATCCTCGACACGGTCAAGGTCATCGAGAAATATGCGTTCGCGAACTGCACCGGCGTGGAGACGATACATTTCGGAGACGGCCTCATCGATGTGGATCCCGAGATGTTCGGGAGATTCGTCGATGACGAATTCATCGCCACGGTGTACTACGACGAATACGGCAACGAGCTCAGCCTTGCAGATGACCTCGATAAGTTCAGAGACGAGCCGTTCGCAGGCGACATAACCAAGATGACCCGGGCGATAGACCTGTACGCAGTCATAATCGACGACGGAACGACCTACTGGACTTTCATAGGCCATGCCGGAGACAGGATCCCCCAGCCCGACGACCCTGTCAGGGAAGGATACGAGTTCCTCTACTGGGCGGACGAGGATGGCAGCGTGTTCGACTGGATCGTCCCCGCAAGAGACACCACAGTCACGGCGCAGTGGAAAGCCATCGTCCCGTCCGGAGATGACGATGATTACGATGACGACGATGACTATTACCCCTCGGGCGGCGACGGCCAAGGGAGCAAGAAGTCCGACAGCTCCATCAAGGTCCTGATCGCAGCCGCCTGCGTGGCCGCGTTCATGGCGCTGCTCCTGGCCTTCACGACCTACGAGACCAAGCGCTGATGCTCGCGAGAGCAATCGAGAGGAGGCTGGCGATTAGCCGGCCGTCCTCTCAAACCACCCTTCATACCGTCCGGTTCACGGCGGTTGAAACACCTTTCCCCGGCCTTTTCCAGATCGTCTATCATGAAGCGCATCCCCTTCTCGGAGCCGTACGTTCCTCATGCATCGGTGCGCCATGCGTTGCTGAAGCATCTCCCGCCACGGTTGCGGCGGGATCATCGCATGGAACGGGGGGCACGAAAGGTCGTCTTCGAAGATCGATGCTTCCCGGCCGGCCGTCCGGTATCTGAAGCATGCTGCTGGACCGGATGCTGGCGCCCGGATGTCCAGCACGCATCTGGTAATGCTGTTCGAAATAGGACCAAGCCCTCTGTCTCCTCTGGTACAGGCTCTGACGATATCGCGAGCTTTGGAATCATATGTATTTGTATGTAATAACATAGTCTATGCTAAAAATCATGATATATCATGTTTTTCACTTCCATGGCAAGACTGTATCATCACGGACGCGATCTGCCTTAAGAAGTTCACCAGTCGGAGAACAACCGTATCCGGCTCCGGCTCGGCGGACCTTCCGCTCCGTCTATGACCAGGCTGGAAGGTGGTCTCTATGGACAGATTTCTGCACAGAACCGTCGCGGGTGAGAAGCATTGCCGTCTTGCATCAGCGATCCTGATAATCTCCTTCATCGTCGTGACGATGATAGGAGCCTTTGCTTTCGTTGGACCAGATGATCACGCCGATGTTTCGGGCGAAACGATAATAGCATCGGGAAGCTGTGGAGAACATTTGAATTGGTCCCTCGAC
>CAVICI010000110.1:0-4352 GCA_963640995.1 Dialister hominis
CTCGCACATTGAATCTCTTGATGAAATCCATGGCATCAACTACAACAAGAGACTGGAAAAACTGTACCTCGAGGACATGGTGCTTCCCGGCATCCCTCGCGCTGATTGATATGGGATAAAATGGGAAGGCAAACCGACAAGAAAGAGGCTCCTGTAGGGACCCGGAGGAGAGTCTATGCCGTTTGCGAGGGACTGACTGAGAAGACATATCTGAAATACTTCTCGGAAGCCAACAGGCCTATGGGGTGCTTCGAAATCCTCATTTACGAGAAGGAAACCTTCGATCAAAGCCAATCCGACAGGATGCAACTTGTCGAGATGATGAAGGGCGAGATGGAGCTGAGGATCCACTGCAGATACACTCCATACACATATGTGTCCAAATATATCCACAGGTGCCTGGATTCAAAGCTCAATGCGATAGAGTATAGCAAAGAAAAGATGTACAGGAGCCTCAACAAGATACGCATCCATGTTGCCGAGAACGCAGGCGAATCTCTGGATGATCAGGGTTTCGTGAAAGCCTTCGCAACACTTGAAGACATGGTGAAGAAGAAAGTCGCAGATGACCCGTACCTGAGCGAGTTCATTGACTGTTTTGATGGCGAGCTGCCCGACCTCAGACACCCAGAACCTTCGACAGTGTCCAAGATTGACCGGTACTTTGTCATATTCGACAGAGACCTGGATTTGAACAATCCTGGAATCCGTACCAAAAATGAGTACAGGAGAGTATTCGAAGAATGCAGGAAGAACGGCTACGAAGTCCTTCTCAGCACACCTATGTTCGAATTCTGGTTGCTCCTCCACCACCGCGACATCCCCCCAGGGGCATATCCTGCTGACCTGTCGCAAAAGGACACAATCCTGGAAGAGCTGAAGTCCTACGAAGGTGATAAATGCACTGATTGGAGCAGGAAGGAGCTAGAAAAGGTCAAGGGAATCAGTGAAAAGAGATTCAGCGAATTCTACAACCCAGGCGAATTCAAGAGCGCGCTGACTAGATCGAATGCTCTGAGCGTAGACATCGATGAGCTCCTGGAAAAAGCGGGCAGCAACGTCGGCGTAAAACTGGAATCGCTTCGCAATGGATGAACGATCAGATGTCGGCAATATCGAGCATGGGAATCCCCGTTAAGGGGCGTCCTTACCAAAGGATGTATCCTAACAATTCCCCCTCGATCTCCCTCCAATCCTTCCCCAGATCTATCGTGTTCACCGTCACGTCCCCTCCCTCCAGCGGGAACGTGCAATGCACGTCCCTCCCCGCCCGAGGGTATATCAGCATCCCGCGCACCTCGTACTCCCCCGCATCAGGATGGTTCCTCATATACGCATAGACCTGCTCCACATGGGAGTTCCTCACCTTCTCCGCCCCGTACCTCGGCTCGAGAGCCTTCGCATAGTACTTGGCATCGACGATCAGCATCCTCCTGCGCGCCGGATCCCTGATCGTGATGTCCGTGCTCAGCCTCTCCAGCGTCTCCGGGTACTCCCCGCCCCCGGACAGCCTCCACCCGAAGCTGTCCGCGTTCACCTTCAGGTCCGGACGGTTCCTGACGTAGAAGTTCAGCAGGAACCTCTCGAAGACCTTCTCCATCCTGGTGTCCTCGGACAGCTTCGCGAAGCGGTGCTTCCCCGAAGACTCGTTCGCCATCTTGTCCGACCAGTACAGCTCGCATGCGCCCATCAGCAAACGGTACGAAGCATTGTTCCTGTCGTAGCGCAGGGAAGAGAACGACTCCGGAGAGATCCGGATCTCCGACACCCCGGCGAAGTACGGCAGCAGCCCGGACAGCCTCTTCCGCATCTTCCCGTCCTCCGTGCACCGGTGCATCGACCTCAGGGTTGCCAGCAGCACCCGGTTGAACATGTTGTCCGCATCGTACTCGTCGTACTCGCAATGGACCCTCTTCCTCATCCTCGCGCCCGGCATCGAGGACCTCAGCGCATCGGCCTTCCCCCTGACCGTCGGCAGCTCCCCCGCCTCCGTGCGGTACTCCCTGTGGAACCCCGTCCTTATCAGATGCCTCGCGCCCGCTTCCGCCAGGCAGCAGAGAAGGTCATCCAAGGAATCGAGCTGCTCCCTGCCCAGGTCCGCCTCCGGCCCCGTCTCGGCCTGGTCCCACGCGTAGCATACCATGTGGTACACGTTCCTGATCGGGATCCCCTTGTCGATCATGCTATCAGAGGCGGAGCATTTCCGTTAGCTCCTCGGCCTTCCCGGGATCGTCGAAGAAGTACTCCTCCAGCAGCGGCCTTATCTCGTACTCCACCACATCCTCGTACCAGTCCTTCTCCGAAGATTCCGGATCCCCGCCGCCTGCATCGCGGATGAAGAAGCTGTGCCCTATCGCATATCCGGAGTCCAGCCTCTCGGATATCTCCCTGTTGACCTTCTGCATCCTTCCGCATATCTCCTCGGCCAGCTCCCTGCTTATCGACGACTCCGCCTGCAGCCGCTCGATGAACCCCTTGTCCCCGAACCTCGGCTCCAGCGGGAAGAACGCGAACCTCCTCCTGAGCGCATAGTCGATCATCGCCAGCCCCCTGTCCGCGGTGTTCATCATCCCTATGATGTACACGTTGTCGGGCACGCTGAGCTCCAAGCCCCCGTAAGCGGTCTTGATGGCCAGCCCGTCTTCCGACCCTTCGCGCTTGTCCCCTTCGATCAGGACCATCATCTCCCCGAAGATCTTGGACAGGTTTCCGCGGTTGATCTCGTCGATGATGAAGAAGTGCTTCCTCTCCAGGTCCTCCCTCGCCCTGTCGCAGAACCTGAAGAACACCCCCTTCTCGAGCGAGAACCCGTTGTCCTTCGGCTTGTACCCGATGATGAACTCCTCGTAGGAGTAGCTCTGATGGAACTGGACCGTCTCCACTCTGCTGAGGTCCTTCTCCCCCATCATCGCATAGGCGATCCTGCGCGCAAGGTATGTCTTCCCCACTCCCGGAGCGCCCTTGAGGATCAGGTTCTTCTTCCTCGCCAGGATGTTCTCGATCCTCTCGAACTCGTCCTTCGTCAGGAACGTGTCCGACAGGAGGTCCTCCGGCGTGTACGGCTCCGCCTCGGCCGCCTTCGGCTCGATCCTCGCCGCCTTCTTCGCGCTCTTGCAGCTCTCCAGCAGATGGCTCAGCGCGGCATCGCTGGGCACCTTCGACACAGGGTCCATGGACGTCTGGTGGATGGTCTCCACCGGAGCCTCCAGCCTCGTCCATTCCGCGTCCCTCAGGTTGGAGAAGGGCTCCTTCCCGGGCACGTGCCTGTAGGCTCCGGTCACGCGCCCCACGCCTATCACCTTGTGCAGCCCGTCCCTGGCGAAGACCACGTCCCCGGGCTTCATCCCGTTCACGAAGTTCCATGGGGCGACGGCGCGGCGCCCTGCCCCTTTGGCGGCGATCGCTTCGGACATCTCGCTCTTGCTGGCGAACCGGGAAAGGTCCCCGACATCGTTCCACCCGATGCCGATCACGCCTTCCGAGACGGCATAGTCCCATTCCGAGGCGTTCTGTCCCGGAGAGTAGTACCAATAGGACTCCTTGGAGTCCTTCGCATCGCGCCCCATGAAGTAGTTCAGGAAGCCGTCGACGTCGTAGAGACAGGGATCCTTGAACCCTGCCTTCGTCATCCGGTCTGCGATGATCCTGCATGCCTGGATGATCCTGCCGTAGGATTCCGCCGAGTCGGACGATATCTTCTTCAGGCCGTAGCCTCCGAGCCTCTCCAGGGTCGATTGGTTGTACAGGACATAGCAATCCTTGTTCAGGGCGGAGAGGATCTCCGTGAACCACCCCTTCCCGACATTGCTCAGCCTCTTGTAGAGGCGCCCCCAGAGCTCCTTGTCGATCGCTCTGCCTTCCTCGGCGATGCGGTACAGGCCTGCGAAGTAGTCCCTTGCCGTCTGGAAGCCGTTGTCCCGGATGATATAGCGCATGGTCGCGCGCCTCTGCGCGGACCAGATGGCCGAATCGCTGAAGAACCCCTCCATCTCGGACTGGTCCATCATCGAGATGTCCCGAGAGGTCTTGGTCTTCAGGTATTCGCTGTGCTTGGCCCGTTCATCGACATGATGCTTCAGGCTGGGGTAGCTGTCGATGTCGTCGATGCGCTCCTTGTACGTCTTCAGGTCTTTGTCGACTGCATCGATGTCCAGTTTGATCTCGGAATTGCTCATGAAGCTCAGCTCGGCGATGGGGTTTCATGCTCCGGCCGACGGCCGGAGCGGATCATGCGCCTTGATGCCGGTCCGATTTTAACTATTTTAGGACGGATATGGCCCACCGGCCCTCTCCGAGGGCCTGGTTTTCAGCTTTATATACTCTCAATCGGATACCTCCCTGTTTACATCGGC
>CAVICI010000111.1:0-4291 GCA_963640995.1 Dialister hominis
CCATGCGGCTCTGGATCGGGTACACTCCGCACCAGCAGGTCCCGTAGCCCATGGAGTGCGCCGATTGTATCCGTGAGAAAGTCAGAACGAGATTGCTTGAGTTGCACCTTGTGACGATCAGACGCTGAATCCGCCATTCAGGATGAAGTCCCTGAGGAAATTACGGCAGTGATCGTAAATCCTGTGTGGAGGGATGCTCTTTCCGGTAGCCTTCTGCAAATAGTCGGTGGCTTTTGCCCTATCTATGGATTCGATGAGGGCATCCAATCTGTTGTATTGGTTGATCTCTTCGTCTGTCTTCGGATTGTCCGACATGATTTGCCGGAGCAGAGATTCGTCAAGTCCCATGGATTCGGCAACACAGTGGATCTGATCTTGGGTTTTGGCGGTCTTGTAACTGATGAGAATCGAACGGAAGGTATCCCCCTCTCTGATGATCAGTCTTCCGGACTGAAGGTCACTGATGATCACGGCGGCGACTTCCTGATCCTCCTGGGACAATTCCGCGAATGAACGGGAAAGCTCCTGTTGGAATCTCGCCACCGTTTCGGGATCCCTGTACTTCTGGATCGCCGTGATGAAGGCATTGAATCTGGCCTCCATATACGAGAAGTCGATAGATTCGATGTTGTATTCTGATATCGTTGGATCAATATCATATGGAATGGATTCGGTTCCGCCTCTGGAACCTTCCCTTGGCAGTTCCGAATATCTCACCCCGAGGATGTTGAACTCCTCTTCCGTCAACTCGACATGGACCCTGTTATCTACAGAGAACAGGTAATCGCTCTTGTCCCATCTGAAGTCCTGAAGTCTTGCGGAGATCACCAGATTTCTCAGACGCGGGAAGAGGACGCTGAAACTCTTGCGGGCGGGTTCGCTTTCGGGGAGTCTCATGAAATTCTCTATGTCTTCGTCTTCGAACAGGACTGAGATCTTGGAGAAGACATCGTCCATCTCCAGGAGACGGGTATCGAGCTTCGAGACGAATACATCCGAGGCGCGTTCGCCGGAATAGAGCCTGAATGCATCCTTTATCCTCTCCTCCATCTCGAAAGGACGACGATAGTACTTGATCACACCGAAGGGCTTGTGCTCGTCCATGACGCGGTTCGTTCTGGAGAAAGCCTGGATGATGTGTTCGTTATCCAGCATCTTGTCCAAGTACAACGCGTTCACCCATTTGGAATCGAATCCTGTGAGGAGCTGGTCCACGACTATTATCATATGCAGTTGCTTCTCCGGATTCTTCTCCACGTCTCTGTACTGCCCCTTGTGAGATATGCGCAATGCGGCATCCTTCTTGAACAGGTCGAACTGGGTAACCGTAAAGTTGGTGTTGAAACGGGAATTGTAGTCTTCCAGAATCATGCGGACTGCATTCTCTTTCCCGTAGGATCCGCCCGTATTGCCTTCACTGTCATCGAATAAGGCTGTGACGGCGATGTCATCGCGTCCGCGCAGGATCTTGTAATAATCGATAGCCTCAGGGATGGATGATGTTGCCAGGAGCGCATGGAACCGGTTTCCGTAACTTATCGTGTTCCAATCGTCGATGATGTCGTCGGCGACGGCTTTGCGGTAATCGTCTGTCTCGAACTGGGAGTTGGGAAGCATTGATTCCACCTCCCTCATAGAGGTGCGCTTCTTATCGGTCCATCTCAGGTATACGTCCTTCAGGATCGGATCCTTCATGGCCTCCTCTTCCGAACAATGGCATTCCTCGCATGCGACCGTTCTGCGGAGGGCGTTCTCATCCATGGTCTGCTTGCGCACATCGAAACCGAGCACATTTCCATCTCTCAGCCCGTCCGCTATAGTGTATCTGCACAGTTCGCTGCCGAACAGATCCTTGGTGGTCTCATCCCTCTTGCTGTTCTCTTCGTATATCGGAGTGCCCGAAAAACCGAAGTAGACTGCTGTCGGGAATGCATCCTTAATTTCGGTGAGCATCGAACCGAATGTGCTCCTGTGGCATTCGTCGATTATGAATGCTATGTGTTTCTTCCTCAGGAGTTCGATGTCCGCAGGATAGGTATTGCGATTTTTGGAGAGAATGCCCATCTTCTGGATGGATGTGACAATGAGCCTGTCGGAGACCGAATCGCTCTTGAGTTTGGATAGGAGATCATCGACGTTTTCGGTGTCCTGAACATCCACGGTTCCGGAGGCGAAGTTACGATACTCCGTCAATGTCTGGAATCCGAGGTCTATGCGGTCCGCTAAGAAAACCGACTTGTCGACACCTCTGCTATCTGCGATATGCAGAGCCACCTTGAAACTGGTCAGGGTCTTCCCTGAACCGGTGGTATGATACACATAGCCTCCGCGGCTCTCTGCGGCAGTCCAATGCGTCTTCTCGATAACACCCCCAATCCTCTCCACAGCCGTTATCTGATAACTCCTGAGGATCTTCAGCTGCCTGTCCCCCTCGTCGGGGACGGTATAGAAACCAATCAGTTTGTGAGCACTCGGGATGCTGAGGGGGTTATCGACGATATCCCTCCAATCCCGATACGGGATGTTGTTGAAATCGGTCCACCTGAAACAAAACCGGGGGTTGATGTCCATGGTTCCGGGATTGGCGAAATAGATGCAGTCTGTGGGATTCATGGCGACGAAGACCTGCACCAAGGAATAGAGGCCTGTGAACTTCCCCTCCTTCAGATACTTCTGGATCTGGTTGCGGGCCTGTCCAATCGGAACGGAATGACGTTTCAACTCGATGTGGATCACAGGCATGCCGTTTATCAGCAGCATGAGGTCGCCGCGACGTTCGTGCTCCATGTCATCGGATGCCTTGAAACGGGGCTGTCTGGCAATCTGATATCTGCTCTTCCCGCCGGCAATCTGCTCGCGATCATAAATGCCGAGACTGACAGGTTTCCCCAGATGAAGCGTATCCTTCGGATTGTCTCTTTCCAGGGTGATGGTCCTCCCATTGATGAAATGGTTGACATCGAACGGGGTTGCCAACGAATTCACCATGTTCATCAACTTCCTCTTCTCATTCGAGGTCAGGGGACACCCGTTAAGACGGTCGCGGTCGATGTTGTTATGGAACAGTATATCCGCCCAATTCTCAATCAATTCCTCCTCTGTCCTGTATTCCAGGACTTCGCCCCAACCATGTTTCTGCAATCTTTCGATGATCTTCGATTCGAATTCTGATTCCGACCACGATTCATCTTCCAAGCAGATCACGACCTCATCTTGTTCTCTTCTTCATCGGATACGGGAATCAACATTCCACACATGAGCGATTCTCTGAGCATCTTCAGTGCTTCATACTTCTTGATGTAATCGAATCTCGATTTATCGACCTGTTGAAGGAATTCAGAGAACCGTAATTGAGCATCGAGCGGAGCCTGAGGAATACGAATCATTCCAATATCCTTTCTACAGATTGCAGTAAACGTACTTCCTACGCCCATAGCGGATATTTCGCTCTCGATCATCTTCAAGGCGTAGAATAGGAACCAGACATCACATCCGGATTTGGGACGGATGGCCGCTAAACCTCTACCAATGCAACATCCTTCCTGTGTTATGTTGACAGAGCCCACAGGAGCACGTACTGACATCAGAATATCCATTGGTGCTGCCACCTTGTTCGGAGCTGAACAATACTTGGTAGGATGCACGAAGACATCTCCAAAATCGGATTTGCCTTGGAGAAAAGGAATTCCCTCGCCGACATCATTGTAAGAAGACGATGGCGGAGATTGTCCCATTATGACCTCAGCACAATCCAGCAGTGAATCCTTGCTACATCCCCCAAACATCTCGATAAATCTGGATTCAACCACTATGTCGAATATGGGAATTACTTTCTCATAGAGGGCGATAAGCCTGTCGACAAGAGTCAGTAACGATCCGATTTTCTCCTGCTCCTCCAAACATGGGACATGGACCTTCTGATTCAGGAACCTAGACGGGACAATCTCCATCATCATCGTAGAAGTCTTCGTTGAGTTAGCCAGAACTGGACGCATAATGCGCTCATCGTTGATAGCATATTTCCAATAATCAATATCCATGCTTACTATCGGTGAAAAAACTTGGAACACATGAGACACTATGCCGTTCCCGATATCGTTCTCGACGAAACGCCCATATGCATAGTCTCCAGATCTGTTCCCTTCGAATGCGATTTCTCCCTTCTCAATGACATTGTATGTCCGCAGATAATCCTCATCGGTGACCATCGGATTCGGAGCGTAGAACATCTTCGCAACAGATATGATGTCTTCGTTCCCATAGGTTAGATCGTTCTTCCTGACGTTTAATC
>CAVICI010000112.1:0-4231 GCA_963640995.1 Dialister hominis
TGTAGCGTCCGGCGCGTTCCATCCCGTCATCCTCCGGCGTTAACTGGCATGGCGAGTGCATCATCGTATTTGATGCGATTGGAGGATGTGCTAACCAGGGGCTCTAAGATCAGCACATCATGAGAACGTTCTCATTCCTCGTGCCGACGGGGATCGGGCGGCTTGCGTTCTCAGGCTCAGGGATACTGTATGACTTCCGATTCGATCTTGGCCGTTATCGATTCCGGGACCTCGCTCATGTCGAGCAGGTATGCCGCGTTCAGCCGCGGGTTGAACAGCCCCACTTTGCTCAGCTTCTGATACTCCGGGACTGTGGAATGATGCGCCATGAGGTAGTAGATCGCTACCTGGAGCGTGTTCTCGATAGTGGGCTCGTTCTTCGAGACCTTGAAGTCCCATATGGTGTCCGCGGTGGCGAAATCCCCGTCTCCGGAGGATATGGTGTCCGTGTATCCTCCGGGGAACACCGGGCAGTCGTGCACCACCGGGCCGTATCTCTTGAAGAACTCCGATGCGCGCTTCACCATCGTGCGGACGTTCTCGCACGTCTCGTGGTCCGGGACCGCATCGGTCGGGTCTCCGAAACCTCTCGTCCCCGTCCTGTAGACCTGGTCGAACCACACAAGCCTGCATGCGTTCAGGACCGAATCGTCGTCCAAGCCCCTGATACCGGACAGGTAGGCTTCCGCTTCCTTCTCCCTGTTGCACAGGGCCGCGCCCTTCAGGCTTATCTTGAACGCTTCCGATGCAGGGGATCCCTGGTCGAAGCGGGTCAGGTAATCCACCACCATGCCCATCGTCGTAGGGGAGATGGATTCGTCGTAGAGGGTCATGCCGTCGTCGAAGGCGATTCTATCGAACGATTTCGGATTGATGTACCCGCCCCTCGGCTGCTTCACGCTCCTGACGCGCGACATGACGGAATGCCCTCTTTTCGTCCCCTTCCTGTAGGGCGGCACGTCTCCGACCATTATGCGGGAGCTTTCGCAGCATTCTTCCTTCGCAACAGGCTCTTCATAGTCCTCGGAGAACACCCGCTTCAGCTCCTCCTCCAGATTCCCGTTCTTCGCGAGCTCGAGCGCGTCGCAGAGGCGGATGTTGTCTTTCTCGATCTTCACGTCATCGCTGAATCCCAGCAGGAACGACCTGCATATGCGGTAGATGATCGTCGTGGGCGCCAGTCCGAACACCTGCTCGGAGAATATATGGTTCAGGCGCTCCCCGTCGTCCGGGAACAGCATCTTCATGCGCTTGCTCCGGAACAGCCTCTTGACGATCTCGGCGATGTACAGCCCGGACTTCATGTAGAGGTCTGCGAAGGTCTTAGTCTCGTCGTCGAAGCAGCCGGGGTTCTTGGCCTCCAGCCGGTTGACCATGTCCCTCACGACCTTCTTGGGCGTGAATATCTGGTTGGTCTTCTGCGGAGGGATGTAGTCGAAGATGTCCTCTTCCGAGGTCTCGTCGAAGTAGTTGGCGAGCTTCTTCTTCAGGGACATGAACTCCTTTACGGAGTCGTTGAAGACGACTTCGTCGAAGAGGTTCCCCTCGTAGAATTCCTTGACTCCCTCGTCGTTGAGGATCGAGCCCCCGTCGCGGAGCAGCCTGAACTCCTGCAGGGTGATGCTGGTAACCTCCTTGAACACATCCCCGGGGATGATCGCGTCGAAGTTGGCCAGCGTGACCTCTTTGCCTTCTCCGTAGGCCATCAGGAACGCGGGGATCGTCCTGGTGAAGCCGCGCAGATGGTTCCTCACCTTATCCTCCACATCGCGGATGTCTTTCCTCACCTGGTCTGTCTGGACCTGCCTGGCGATGTCCATTCCGGCAGATTTCACGAGTTCGTCTATCTTGCCGTCGAGGCTTTTCTTGAACTCTTCTGTCGCATCTTTCTTCTTGCCCTCGTACTCCCGGACGATCTCGTTGCGCTCTTGGATTGTGGAAGACCTGTCGATGGCCTCGTTCATCTCCGAATCGAGGGTGTTCTGGATTATCCTGTGGTCTGCGACGGCCTTCTTGATGGCGGTCTCCGCATCGGACACGATCTTCCGCTCGAGGCTCTTCTGCGTCGACTTGGAGAGGTCGCTCCCGAACCTGTCCTTGGCGGTGTCCAGCATGGGCTTGGCCACATCCTCGCTGAACTGCTCTACAAGGCGCTTAATCGCGTGCTCTTCTTTCGGCGGCTCCAGGCTCTTCTCCGCTTCGTCGATCACGTCATCGAACTGCTCGGAGTCGTAGTAGATCTTCTCTCCGAACAGCTCGGCCGCGGTGCCGATGACTTTGTCGTCGGGAAGCTGCACGTTGCCTTCGTCGTCGACGTAGAGCGCCTTGCCCGGGGCAAGGGGTCCCTGGTCCTTCGTCTCGTTGAAGCTCTTGATGATGCTGATGACGGAATCCGGGGCCCCGAACACGTTGCTGATGTTCTGGAACAGGTAGTTGGACATGAAACCGCTGCGGACGACCTCCTTCGAGCGGAGCGTCCTCGGAATCGAGAGAACGCGTTCGGCATCAAGCTCTATCATCTTCCCGTCCTCGTCCTCGCCGATGACGGGGAAGAAGTTCAGGAGCTCGCGGACGTTGGTCCTGCGGGCGTCCATCTCGCCCTTGCCGGAAGCCGTGGAAGAGGAGAGGTCGTTGGCGAACTTCTCGAAGATCTCCAGGGTTCTGGCGGGATCGAAGTCGAACACATAGGCGGTCTCCTTCCTGCGGTACTCTTTGCCCATCCTGAAAGAGTACGGGTTCTGGGCCCTGAAGGCGGCCTGCATGTACAGCGCGGGGCTGCTGATGTTCGACAGCATCAGGACGGCGGACCACTCTGGTACCGTCACGCCGGTGGTCAATTGCCCTACGGAGATCGTGATCGTCCTGTCGTGGTTGTCTATGGCCTTCCTCACCCTGTCGAAGGCCTTCTCGGTCTCCCTGACGTCGTCCAGCTCGCCGTCTCCCGCGGCGACGACGATCTCGTATCTCCTGAATATCGGGTGCTCCTTGAGCTTCGATGCAAGGGCCTTGGCGCTGTCGACGCGGTTGAGCAGCCAGAGCGTATGTCTGAGCTCGCCGCGCAGCGCTTCCGTGGAGAACGGGTACTTCTCGTTGGAGACCAGCGCATCCAGGAACACATTGACGGCATCATCGTAGACGAACTTCCTGTCTTTGCCGTTGCCCTTGGTCTTGAAGAACTCGTTGAGGTCGAAGGCGTATTCTTCGGGGTCTCCGTCGATGTCTACGCCCTGTTCAACCTTCCTCCTGACGATCTCGGACATCTGGTAGGTGAACATGCAGAGCGTGGGCAGCCTCTCGTATGGGTTCTGGGTTCCCGGGACCTCGACCCATTCGTTCTTGGCCTTCTGCTCGTCGACATAGGTCCAGTTGTAAATCGCATCCTCCGGGAACTTGTCGTTGGCGATGGCCTTGAAAGGCGTGCCCGAGAGGTGCAGCGTATGCTTCCGCCGGATGTGGTCGAAAGCCACGTCGGTCTTGAAGGTGTCCACGCCCTCGTGGGCCTCGTCGATGACGAGTATGTCCCATTCCCTGTCGCTGACGCTCTTCAGCTTGTCGTACTTCCCGCCGAAGTAGATGGACCCCTTGAGGTCCTGGAGGCTCAGGAACTCGATGAGCTTCAGGTCCGGCCGGCTTGACCGGAGGTCTTGGAATCTCTCCTCGGTGATGGCGTGGGGCCTGTTTTTGAGGGCATCCACCTCGCTGACGAACACGTATCCGGATCCGTCGCCGACGAACTTGCAGTAGTCGTCGTACCATGAGTTGGCAATCACGGGCCTGTTGGTGACGATCAGCACGTTGGACAGCCCCATCCGCTTGCAGAGGTCGTACACTGACAGCGTCTTCCCGAAGCGGGGCTTGGCGTTCCAGAGGAACTCGCCTTCCACATTGAGCCTGAAGTAGTCTATGGCGCGCTCTACGGCCTCGTTCTGCTCGCTCCTCAGAGAGTAGGGCGAGACGGATTCTGTCTTGCAGACCCCTCCGTTCACCCGGAAGTCGTTGAACAGACTGAGCGATTCTTCCGGAGATATCCGGAACCATTCGTTCCTGTTCTCCGACTGCTGCTCGATCCCCTGCTTCCGCAGGTAGTCATGGAAGTCGGTGTCTCTGAACGGCTTCCCCGTGCCGTCGTCGTAGATCGCGCTGCGTTTCCATTCGAGCTTCCATTCAACGTCGGCGGTATGCATCTGCTGTTCGAGGCGCTTATCGACCGGTTGCTCGGTGTAGCCTATCT
>CAVICI010000113.1:0-4222 GCA_963640995.1 Dialister hominis
TTCTTGTGTTTCTTTCTTTCAGCACTCCTTGAAAGCGTTTCAGTTCGCACGGGGGTGCGGCCACCTTCGCCCATCCAGCCGGCGTAATCTGCTTCTCGGCGCGCCGCTACTTGCGCTGCTGATCCTCACGTGCACGCTGTGCATCGGCATGGCCGGAGCGCCGGATTCTGATAGTGCTGTGGGCGATGGTTTCATAGATGGCGATTATTGGTTCAAGATAACGAAAGAGGGCGAATCCGATGGGACCGTGGCGCTGATTATCGTACGTGATAGCCTGACCACGCTGACGCCGGAGATCCCTTCGACCGCCACCAATTCTGACACCAAGAGAACATATAGCGTCACCTCGATTCAGAACATGGCATTCAGCGGACATGCAAACCTCACCTCTGTCACCATCCCCGCGTCGATAACTGTCATCGGAAACTACTCATTCTCCAACTGCAGCAGTCTGACCTCGGTCATCATCCAAGGCACGTTGACATCCATCGGTTCTCAGGCGTTCGAGAACTGCACATCGCTAACTTCGATCTCTTTCAAGGGCTCTTCGGTTATCGTCGGAGGTTTTGCGTTCTATAACTGCACTGCGCTTGAAGGAGTCACAATCGCAGGTTCGGTCGATACCGTCAGCGGGGGTGCATTCAGCAACTGCACTGCGCTTATAGGAGTCACAATCGACGGATCGGTCGGGACCGTCAGCGGGGCCGCATTCGCCGACAGCACGCTTAAAAGCGTCACAATCAACGGATCAATCGGGACCATCGAGCTCTTAGCATTCACGGGTTGCGGGAAACTGGAATCCGTCTTCATCAATGGATCGGTCACGACCGTTGATGCACAGGCATTCTTCTGGCTCGGAGAATTGAAAGACGTTACCATCACAGGGCAGGTCGGGACCATCGGAAACAATGCGTTCTTATTTTGCGGGAAACTGGAGACGGTCGATATGGGATCGGTCGGGACCATCGGAAACGCGGCATTCTCTGGGTGCGAGAAACTGACCTCTATCGACCTCGGAGACTCCCTCGAAACCATCGGGGAGACGGCATTCTTCAACTCGGGCCTGACTTCCGTCGTGATTCCCGCAACGGTCACCTCCATCGGAGAACGCGCGTTCGGCCTGTGCGCTTCTTTGGAGAAGATAGAGGTCGACCCGGAGAACAAGGCATACTCCGCAGAAGAAGGCGTCCTCATGGACTTTGATAAGAAGACGCTGATCCAGTACCCCTCCGGCAGACCGGGGGAATCATATGCTGTCCCGGGCTCTGTCGAATCTATCGGGAAATGTGCATTCCAATTCAGCAGCCTGGCCTCGGTCGTCATCCCGGAATCTGTGACGGACATCGGAACATATGCGTTCTCTCAGTGCCCGAGCCTGACTTCGGTCGTCCTTCCGGGTTCTCTAGGAACCATCGGAAACGGATCGTTCTACAATTCCGGGCTGACCTCTGTGACGATCCCCGACTCAGTGACGTCGATAGGCGAGAAGGCGTTCGTGAACTGCGCCTCCCTCGGAAAGATATCATTCGGAACAGGCATTAAAACGGTGGATCCGAAAGCATTCGGGACCTATAACGCGGAGAGCAAGGACGTCGACCCGACAGAATTCTGCAAAGACGACAGAACCGTCCTTGACCTTTCGGAATTGGACGAGTTCAGAGGCTGGAAGTTCGAAGGCAGCATGACAGAAATGGTCAGAGAGAAGGGCTACATCCTCACATTCGACCCAGACAACGGCAGCACACCTTGGACCGAAGAACATCCCGCCGAAGGAGCCCTCAAGGAGCCGGCAGTTCCCGATAAGACAGGATACACGTTCAGATACTGGGGGAAGGGTGGCGAGAAGTTCGACTTCGACACAGAAACCATGCCTGCAGAGAACATGACGATCACCGCCGCATGGGCGGTGAACCAATACACCATCACCTTCGATCCCGACGGAGGATCTCCAGTGGATCCCATCACGCAGGACTACGGCACGCTTGTCGAGAAGCCTGCCGATCCGACGAAGAAAGGGTACGCGTTCGTCTGCTGGATGAAAGACGGCGAGGAGTACGCCTTCGGGACAATGCCCGCCGAAGACATAGTCCTCAAAGCCGTGTGGGAAGCTTTGCCGGTGCCCGCCGAGGATGACGACGATCCTTATGTTCCCGTTCCGGACTCCGATACAGGAGGCAAGAACAGCGATGCAGGATCCGGGACCTCCGTCGCCGCGGTTGCGATAGCGGCGGGATGCGCCGCCGCTCTCCTGATCATGCTGGCGATGCTCGGGAACGGCAGGTCCAGAAGCTGACCTGATGTCTAAACTGGGGCTCCGGCCCCTTTCCATTTTTCCATGGAGCCTGTAGCCGCTGAGAAGAGCATCGGAATCCAAGGCTCGAACGCGGTCGCATCTCGCATCCGTCTCCTTCGCCCGGTCTGACGATGACAGGCTGTTGAAGAACCGAAACATCTTTTAACCGATGACCAGTTGGATTATACATCCAATGGTCGGCAGATGACATTATCTGCATCAGACAAGGTCGTTCCGGCCACAGGACGTGATTCGGATGGACATTGCTAGGAATTCTATGACGGGACGCAAGGCGTGGGGCGCCGCCCCGTCCCTATTTAAACAGATTCGGGCCGGGGGGGGGGCGCGGCCTCCGTCCCCGCCCGCATGACTTGCTTCTGACCATATCTATTCTGGCGCTTCTGGTCATCGTGTGCGCATCCTGCGCGGACTCGGCTTACGGGGACAATGCCGATCCGCCGGCAGACTTCACGCCGGTAGAGGGCGGCAATCTCAGATACAGCGTAACATCCCCCGGTTCGACAAACGTATCGATAACCTCAAGCACCGAAAATATCAGCTCCATAACCTTTGCATCAGAAGTAACCTACAGCGGAACCAAATACTATGTCACAGCCATAGGAGGCAGCGAAAAGAGCGGAACGTACAAGGGCGCATTCGAGTACAATACTAACCTAACCTCTGTGAGCATCCCGGAATATATCACTTCCATCGGCGACAGAGCGTTCTATAATTGTTCGAATCTCGGTACTGTCACCATCACAGATACGGAGAGCAATCCGAGCCAGATCACTTCCATCGGGAAGGATGCGTTCTATTCATGCTCATCGCTGGCTTCCATCAACCTCCCGGAATCTCTCGAAACCATCGGAGACTATGCGTTCGCCTCGTGCTCAGCACTGACTTCCATTACCATCCCGAGCAAGGTCACATCCATCGGAAGCTTTGCGTTCGACGGTTGTTCGAAGCTGGGTTCCGTCACCTTCCCGGAATCTCTCACGAGCATCGGAGAGCATGCGTTCCAAAGCTGCAGTGCGATAACATCGATTGACCTGAAATCGGTCAAAACCATCGGAGACTTTGCGTTCGACGAGTGCAGTTCGATGACCTCTGTCGTCATAGAATCGGTCGAGAGCATCGGAGACCAATCGTTCAAAAATGAAAAGATAACCTCGATCGACATAGGATCCGTCAAGATTATCGGAGAGTATGCGTTCAGAGGGGCTGGAACATCATCGGAAGGCACGATCCTCAAGATTGGATTGGTCGAAACCATCGGGAAAAGCGCGTTCTACGGTTGTTCGAAGCTGACTTCCGTCACCCTTCCCGAAACAATCGGGACCATCGGAGACAATGCGTTCGCCTGTTGTAGTGCAATGACCTCTGTTAAAATAGGATCGGTCACATCCATAGGGAACCAAGCATTCAACAGTTGCAGTGCAATGACCTCTGTTAAAATAGGATCGGTCGGGAGCATCGGAGACCTTGCGTTCGTCAATTGCGGTTCGATGACCTCTGTCGAGATAGGATGTGTGGAAACCATCGGAATGAACGCATTCAACTCGTGCTCATCGCTGACTTCCATCGACCTTCCGGAATCTCTCGAGGTCATCGAGAATTATGCCTTCTACGGTTGTTCGAAGCTGGCTTCCGTCACCATTCCGAGCAAGGTCACATCCATAGGGGATGGTGTGTTCTACAACTGCACTTCAATGACCTCTGTCGAAATGGGATCGGTCACATCCATAGGGAACAGCGCGTTCAATTCATGCTCATCACTGGCTTCGATCGACCTTCCGGAATCTCTCAAGGTCATCGGAGATTCTGCGTTCCAAGGCTGCACATCGCTGACATCCATCAACATTCCTGATACGGTGGAGAAGATCGGCGAGAAGGCATTCGGAGGGTGCTCGCTGACCCTGATCCATT
>CAVICI010000114.1:0-4208 GCA_963640995.1 Dialister hominis
CCCGTTGCTTATGGCTCCTCCGTCTTCGGCATCCCCTTGGACGCAGGCCACCCCCCCCCCCTGTCGCAATAGCCAGCAGGCACGCGGCCATAGCGATGGCGGCGAAGACGGCGAAGCCGTTCCTCATTTTCACATCCATGATCCGATCCTCCACATATCCCAAGAGATGCCATGTGCACCTCGTGTTATCCTTAGCTGAATCACGCACAGAATCAGTCGCATTTAAACACTGCTATCGCTCCATAGAACATAGAGCATCCGCACGAGCCAGCAGGAAACCTTGTTAATACCATCGCGCAATACACAGCCCGGAAGGATAACCATGAGCGGACCGTTGCTAACAGAAGAGGCCATCCAAGAACAGACCAAGCTCCAGAACGCCCTCGGGAACATAGAGCACATAATCATCGTCATGAGCGGGAAAGGAGGCGTGGGGAAGAGCACTGTGTCCTCCAACCTGGCGGCCGCGCTGGCCATGCAGGGGAAGGACGTCGGAGTCATGGACGTGGACATCACCGGGCCCAACATCCCCAAGATGTTCGGTGTGGAGTCCCAGCCCATCCGCGCCGAGAACGACATGCTCATCCCCGTGATGGTGCCGCCGTCGATCAAGATCATGTCGATGGCCTTCCTGCTCCCCAGCCCCGATTCCCCGGTGATGTGGCGCGGACCCGTCAAGATGGGAGCGATCAAGCAGTTCATCGAGGACGTCAGCTGGGGCCACCTCGATTATCTGGTCGTGGACATGCCTCCAGGAACGGGAGATGAGGCCCTGTCCATCGTCCAGCTGATGCCCAAGGCCGACGGGATGGTAATCGTCACCACCCCGCAGGACGTCGCCCTGCTCGACAGCAGGAAGTCCCTCGCCTTCGGCGCCGAGACCAAGATCCCCATAATCGGGATCGTGGAGAACATGAGCGGGTTCGTCTGCCCCTGCTGCGGGACCGTCACCGACATCTTCAAGAGCGGCGGCGGGGAGAAGGCGGCGAAGGAGCTGAGCGTCCAGTTCCTCGGAAGGGTGCCCATCGAGCCCGCGGTGGCGGATTCCGGAGACTCCGGGCTGCCGGTGGTCCTGAAGTACCCCGAGTCCGCCTCGGCCAAGGCGTTCGGGGAGATCATCGGGAAGATCGTCAAGACCGTGAGCTGAGATGAATATAATAGCAGTCTCCGAGGGGGAGTCCCTGGACTCGTATGTGGCCGACGACTTCGGCCACGCCCCCTTCTTCCTCCTGGTGGACTCCGAGACCCTGGACTATCATGTCATAGTGAACGAGTACAGGGATTCGGAGCAGGGCGCGGGCTTCGCCGTCGCCAATGCGATAGCCGCCATGGGGAATGTAGATGCTGTCCTCACCGGAGGGATCGGGATGCACGGTATCAAGATCCTGAAGGATGCGGGGATCGACGTGTCCTATGATGAAGAGGGCACGGTAGAGCAGTGCGTCGCGGACTACGTCAGGCGCGCCGAGCGCCGGAAGGGCTTCTCCGAATGAGCCGGAAGGGGCTCAGACCCCTTTCCGGTCCCCCCATATTATCTTGTGCAGCTGGGGAAGGACCCTCACGTCCAATCCCTCTTGCAGAACGCGGTCGGCCAGATGCCCGAGCCTGTCGGTCCCTCCGACGGGGCTGAAGATCACCGGGCACTTGATGTCGTGCTCCTTCACGAACCTGACGGCGAAATCAAGGTCTTCATCATCCTTGATGACGAGCTTCAGCTGGTCTTTCTGAGAAAGAATATCGATGTTGGAGAGGCGCATCCTGTCGGCCATCCCCGACGAGGGGCACTTGATGTCCATGCTGATCATCACCAGCGGATGGTCGGGAACGCAAGACAGGTCGACAGAGCCGTTGGTCTCCAGGACCACCTGGATCCTCTTCCGGACGAGCTTCCAGATGAGCTCCAGAGACTCGTGCTGGAGCATAGGCTCCCCGCCCGTCAGGCAGACCCTGCGGCAGTCTCCGACGCGGGCGACGATGCTGTCGACGGACATGTCCTCCCCGCCTTGGAAGGAATAGGTCGTGTCGCACCATGCGCAGCGCAGGTTGCATCCGACGGTCCTGACGAAGACCGTGGGGGCGCCCATGGTGAGGCCCTCCCCCTGGATGGAGCCGAAGATCTCACAGATTCTCATCATGCTCGTACTCGATCTCGTCTCTGTATCCGGCTTCCCTGAAGCCCTTGAGCCTCAGGCGGCAGGAGTCGCAGTGGCCGCAGGCCTTCTCCCCGCCGTTGTAGCACGACCATGTCAAGTGCAGCGGAGCCCCCAGCTTCTTCCCGCGCCTGACGATGTCCGCTTTGCTGTCATAGAGGATCGGAGTGATGATCTTGATCGGATGCCCCTCGGCTCCGGCCTTGGTCCCCTTCTCTATCATCTTCTCGAATGCTTCGAAGAACTCCGGCCTGCAGTCGGGATACCCGGAATAGTCCACGGCGTTGGCGCCGATGTAGATCCTGTCCGCGTCTATCGATTCGCACAGTCCGGCGGCGATGCTCAGGAAGATTATGTTCCTGGCGGGCACGTAGGTTATCGGTATCTCGGCGTCCAGCTCGCCCTCCCTGTCCAGGGGGACATCGAGGTCCGCCCTGGTCAGGGCGGACCTGAAGGATGACAGGTTCAGGTCGATCACCACGTGGTCGACGTTGTAATGCTTGCAGACGTTCTCGGCAGAGAGCAGCTCCCTCGTGTGCCTCTGGCCGTACCTGAAGCTGATGGCGGTGACCTTGCAGCCGTCTGCGATCGCCTGGGCGAGAGTGGTGGTGGAGTCAAGCCCTCCGGAGAGGAGGACCACGGCGCCGGTCATTCCAGCGCCTCCGTGTACCAGGCGGTCTGCCCGCGCTCCTCGTCCAGGCCGATGGACACCGACCTGACGTTCTCGGGGAAGTCTATCTGGGAGACTATCCTCTTGACCATCATCTTGGACATCTCCTCTGCGGTGGTGTTCGGGATCTCCAGGAGCACGACGTCCTCCCTGGGGAAGACGTACCTCTTCCCGCAGCTGACCGCTTCCACGGAAACGTCGGTTATATCGAGCCTGACATCCTCGGACTCCGTGGGCAGGAGGGTCTTGTGGTCCAGCTCGTCGATGAGCGATTTGAGCGCTTTCTTGAGGACGACGAAGTCCATGATCATCCCCTCCGCTCCGATATCGCCTTCGAGCCTGAGCCTGACGATGTAGGAGTGGCCGTGGAGCCTGGAGCACTTCTCGTGCCTCGGTATGAAATGGCATGCCGAGAACCTTATGCCCGAATAACCGCCGTCGATCTCTAGATACATATCTCTCATTCCTCCGTCAGCTTCATCGCCAGGGCGATGGAGTCCCTGTAATCGGTTTTGGCGCGGGAGGTGTCCACGAAGACCTTCTCGCTGTTGACCACCGGCGCGCCGAGGGCCTTGGCCCCGCACACCAGGTGCATGGTCCTGAATATTATGTTCCCCGTTATGCCTTCCGGGGCGATTATGATGTCGGCATCCCTCACCGCATCCTCGATCAGTATCTGGCAGGAGTAAGCGTCGTAGCCGTCCCTGCATAGCCTCTCCGCGAGGGCCCTGGCGTTCTCGATAGAACGGTCGACCACCTTGCATCTTCCGATGTCCTCATCCCTTCCGCCCGACATTATCGCTATGCGGGAGCCCATGCCGATCTTCTCTGCCAGTGCGGCGGACCTCGAAGCTAAGTTGTACTTCTGGTCCGCGAACCAGCCCTCGTCGATTCCGACGGGAGCCAGGATCATGAGCCTGCCTCCGGCAGGCTCCATGAACGCCACCCTCTCGAGGGCGGAGAGACCGAGGCCGTGCTTGAGTATCGGAAGGAGCATAGAAGAGGACATGTCCCCACGGACAGCCGCGTCTATCTTCCCTTCCACGAGGTCGCCGACGAGCTCGCTGGGATCGTCATAGACCTTCACGTCATGGCCCTCCATGGCCAGGACGCTACGCTCCACGTTGCCGGCGTCCGAGCCGCGGCCGATCCCGACCTTCACATCCGGGAGGCTTCCGCTCAAGAGGGTCTTAGAGGTGAACATCGGACCACCCATCGCGTGGTTCCATATACCCTTTCGCATGGGAAGCCGAGACGAGCCATCATCCCGATGCAAAGAAAAGAGCCCCTCCCGGAGGGGAGGGGAAAAGGTTTGCTGTTCAGGTTCCTGGTCGGACAGGGGTCGGGAAAGGCCGCCGTTCCGACGCGGACGCAGATGTTCGCCAGGT
>CAVICI010000115.1:0-4157 GCA_963640995.1 Dialister hominis
GCGCGCTGTGCGCGCGTATTAATAACGGGTGCCCGATAGAGAGCACGGTCCAAATGATCGTGGATGTGAAGTACGGCAGAGACGGGGTCCAGAAGGCGGAGATCCCGGACAGGAACTACATCGGGACGTTCTATCCCAAGGATGTCGAATGCGGAGACCCCGACAAGGTCATCGGCGCGGCCATAGACGATCCCATAGGCTATGCTTCGCTGGACGCTTTCCTCGAAGGCGGGAAGGACATCGTCTTCATCGTCAACGACGGCACCCGCCCCACGCCCACCGCCAAGGTCCTGGACGCGCTGTCCAAGAGGATGGACCTCAGGTCCGCGAGGTACCTTGTCGCCACAGGCACCCACAGGGACATGACCCCTGAGGAGTACGACTTCGTCTTCGGCTCCCACTACGCGGAGCTGAAGGACCGCATCATCTGCCACGATGCCAAGAGCTCCGAGTGCGTCAACCTCGGAACGTCGAAGAACGGCACGCCGATGGAGGTCAACAAGGTCGCCGTCGACGCGGACAGGCTCGTCATAATCACATCCGTTGAGCCCCACTACTTCGCAGGGTACACCGGCGGGAGGAAGTCCTTCCTGCCCGGAGTCGCCTCGTTCAGGACCGTCGAGGCCAACCACAAGCTCGCCATGAGCAAGGAGGCCCAGTCCCTCGTGCTCGAGGGCAACCCGGTCCACGAGGACATGATGGACGCCCTGGAGGTCGTCAAGGGCAAGGAGATCTTCTCGATCCAGATGGTCCTGGACAGGCACCAGCACATCTACAGGGTGGCCGCCGGGGCCCTCAACCCCGCTTTCGACAGGGCCGTCGGATGGGCCAACGAGGTTTTCTCCGTGCCAATACCCGAGAAGGCGGACGTGGTCGTCTCCGTGGCGCCGTACCCCATGGACGTGGACCTCTATCAGTCCCAGAAGGCGCTCGACAACGGGAAGTGGGCGCTCAAGGAGGGCGGGAAGATAATCATGGTCTCGAAGTGCAGGGAGGGGGTCGGGCACGCGACCTTCCTCCAGCAGCTCTCGACGTCGAAAGACCCCGAGAAGGTCCTCGAGAACCTCAAGGCCGAGTACAGGCTCGGCTACCACAAGGCTGCCAAGATGGCGGAGATCGCCACATGGGCCTCTATATGGGCCGTCACCGACCTGGAGCCGAAGCTCCTGGAGGATGCGAACATCACCCCGTTCCCTTCCGTGGGCGAGGCGGTGGCCAGGGCCCTGGCGGAGAACCCCGATGCGAGGGTCATGGTCCTCATGGACGGCAGCGTCACGATCCCAAGGCTGGTGTGAATATGTCGGAATTCGTAACAGACAGGCTAGAGAAGGTCAGGAACGCGGTCAACTGCTGCACCATGTGCGGTTTCTGCAAGAGCGTCTGCCCTTCGTTCAAATCGATCGGATGGGACTCCGCGCTCTCCAGAGGGCGCATCGTGCTCTCCTACGGCCTCCTCATCGGAGACCTGCAGCCCAGCGAGTCCCTGGTCAGGAACATGTACACCTGCACCACATGCGCGGACTGCGTCCGCAGGTGCCCCTCCAAGGTCGACATCGTCGACATCATCGAGGACTGCCGCGCCGACCTTGTCAAGGCGGGCTGCATCCTCCCCAAGCACAAGGCCATGTGCGAGAACATCCTGGCCGACGGGAACCCCTTTGCCGAGAAGTCGTCCCGCAGGGACGCTCTGGGAAGAGTGCCGCACAAAGCCAAGGTCGGATACTACGCCGGATGCACGGCCACCTTCAGGTCCAAGGCCACCGCCAAGGCCACGCTGTCCATCCTGGACAAGCTGGGCGAGGACTACACCACCGTGGACGAGACCTGCTGCGGATCGGTCATGCAGAGGGTCGGATGGCCCCAGGAGGACGTCACCGAGCTCATGAAGCGCAACGTGGAGTCCATCAAGGCCCTCGGGGTCGAGACCCTCGTCCTCTCATGCGCCGGATGCTACAGGATGTTCAAGATCGAGTACCCCAAGCACGTGGATGTGCCGTTCGAGGTGCTCCACATCACCGAGTACCTGGCCGGGAAGGACCTGAAGCTGAAGCCCATGTCCGGAGTCGCCACATACCATGACCCCTGCCACCTGGGCAGGCACTGCGGCGTGTACGACGCTCCCAGGGCGGTCATAGCCAAGATCCCCGGCCTCGAGTTCAGGGAGATGGAGTACAGCGGGAAGACCAGCCACTGCTGCGGAGGCGGCGGAGGAGTGAGGTCCGCCTATCCCGAGGTGTCCATGGACATCGCAGCCTCCAGGCTCGACGAGGCGGGCTTCGCCGACACGATCATCACCACCTGCCCGTTCTGCGTCAACAACCTGGACGCGGCCAAGGGCGACAGGAAGATCGCCGTCAGGGACCTCGTCGAGATCGTAGACGAGCTTCTATGAAACATTTCAGCCCGAGGGGCTCCCCCGAGAGGGGGCCCCTCATAATGGGCATACTCAACGTCACCCCCGATTCCTTCTCCGACGGGGGGCTTTGGACCGATGTTGATGCCGCCATAGAGCATGCGTTCGACATGGTGGACCAGGGCGCAGACATCATCGATATCGGCGCAGAATCTACCCGTCCCGGGTCTGCCCCGGTGCCGGCCGAGGAGGAGATCTCCAGGCTCAGGCCGGTCCTGAAGGAGCTGGCGCCGTCTCTGAGCGTCCCGATATCCGTCGACACGCTGAAGACGCCTGTCGCCGAGGAATGCCTCTCCCTGGGAGCGGACATCATAAACGATGTCAACGGCCTCCGCGCCGAAGGGATGGCGGAAGCATGCGCCTCCGCCGGCGCTTACGCGGTCATCATGCACATGAGGGGCACTCAGGAGACCATGCACGACGGCGTGATGGACGGGGGATTCGCTCAAGAGATCGGTGATTTCCTAAGGGCTCAGACGGAGAAGGCGCTGGACGCCGGCATCCGCAGGGACAGGATCGTCCTGGACCCGGGGATAGGCTTCGGCAAGACCGTGGAGCAGAACGTGTGGATCCTGGAGCACAGCAGTTGCTTTTCGGACGGATACCCCGTGCTGTCCGGATCATCCCGCAAGAGGTTCGTCAAGGCCACCTATCCGGACGCGGACATCGACGAGGCGTCCGCGGATGCGGCGCTGAGGGCGTTCAGGTCGGGAGCGGACATCGTCCGCGTGCACAACGTGGCCGCGACGGCGGCGAAGGTCAGGAAGCGAGGACCTTCACGGCCAGGATCGCGATTATCGCGACCCCTGCGGAGACATAGAACAGCATGTCCCGCATCTTGTCCTTGCGCTCCCTCTCGATCTCCGCGTCCCTGCAGCTGTCGTTGCAATATTCCTCCCCGAACGGCACGGGGTCGCCGCAGTACCTGCAATGCGAATGTTCCGGAAGCCTGACGGTGGCCATGTGCCCCATATATAGATAGATTATAATTAAAGGGTGGCTGGCCAGCTTATAACCGCGCAACGGCTTCTTTCATCGCCGCGCTTTGGCGGCAGGATGGAAGAATGGTGAGATTCACATTGTTCTGCAGGTCGAAGGGGAATGACATGAGGATGGAGTTCCCCCGCGAAGACAGGGTATCGGAGATGGACGACATCATCTGGGATCATTTCGGGAACGGGGTCATCCTCAGGAACGGGTATTCCCGGCTGTCGCCGGGGGAGGCCATGGGCGACTGCATCTCGGACGGGGACCGCGTAGAGGTCATCCCGGACCCGGAAAGGTATTTCGGCATGGAGGCGTTGCGGAGGATATGAGCAGGCTCGGTTCCAGAGCGGACGTTGTCTTCGATGCCGTTGTCGCAGACGGCATCGTCCTGGCGGCCCAGGAGGGGCTGGACGGGACCGGCATACGCGGGTCCGTCTTGGAAGACGGCAACGGGTCCTATCGCCGCCTGGAAGGCCTGGGCTCTCCGGAGGTCGGGATTCTGTTCGTTTCCGACGGCGAGGGCACCGGCCTGAGCGACAGGATGGCCTCGAAGCTCAGGAGCAGGATGGGAAACGGGCTGGCAGTGGTCGTGGACCGCTTCGAGCAGACCTTCGCGTTCTATCTGGTCGACGGAGAAGGGTTCAGGATCGCGGAAGCCCTGCTGACCGAACGAGGTCAGACCCATATGGCATGGCGGCTGCGCATGTCCTCTTCGGTCGCGCCGTCCATCTCCATCAGGTCGCTTACGATGCAGTCG
>CAVICI010000116.1:0-4032 GCA_963640995.1 Dialister hominis
ATATTCCTGTTCATCGATCGACAGCCAGGTGTGCTTCAGGCGCATGGCACGGAAGTCGAATTCGGGCGGAAAGGTGCCACAGAGGATCCTGTCAAGAGGCGCCTCAGCATCTTAACAGCATCCCGGCACAGCAATGCCGTGTGTCAACGAAATCGATGGTTCCGTAACTCATGTTTAAATATAGTCGCATCAAAAGAGTTCATTATGATGCATGACCAGTTGTTTTCATCGGTCGATTTCACTTAATCCGAATGATGGCAATACGCAACATGATATAGGCTGAATGGAATCTGATCTCCGGAGCCGGGCGCGTATGATCAACCAAGAGGATCTCATGAGGGAGGCTGCAGAGAACAAAGTTTCATCCTCGGAAGCCGCATTTCCGAAGGAGAGATGTCGCACTGATGACGGACTGCTTCTCGCAAAGGCCGATCTGGCTGTCGAAGAGATCGGGAGGTACATCGATCTCGACGGATACGTGCACATTGCTCGCATGCCCATGGGCTTCGGCATGGACTGCCTCATCGGCGATCTTTGCAAGAACCGCATACTGGCCGAGCAGGAGGACGGCCTTTTCGCGGTCACGGTCATGGGCGCGCTCATGTTCTGCAGGTCGTTGGACGACTATCCGGATCTTGCACGCAGGTCGTTGAGGCTGACAAGGTACAGCGGCACGACCTCGTCTGTCATTGCCCGGGACATGGTAGAGAAGCGCGGATATGCCGTTGCCTTTGCGGAGATCGTGAGGATGGTCGACCTCATCCTCCCGTCAGAGGAGGTGTTCGTAGGCGGGATCAGGCGCCTGAAGAGGCATTACTCGGATGTGGCCATCAGAGAGCTGCTAGCCAATGCGATGGTGCATCAGGACCTGTCCGTTTCCGGGAAGAACGTGGCCGTAGAGATATTCGATGACCGTGTGGAGATCAGCAATATCGGGGCCATGCCGGTCGATGCATACAAGATCCTGGGCGCTGAGCCCGTGCCCCGGAACGAGGCTATGGCATCCCTGATGGGCAAGCTCGGGCTGTGCGGGGGATCTGGGCACGGATGGGGCAGGGTCGTAGAATCCTGTGAAGAGCATCATCTGCCCGTTCCTACGATCGAGCAGAGCGGCTATGGCACCAGGGTCATCATGCGGGGATACGCGCCTTTTGCAGACATGACCGTTGAGGAACGCGTATGGAACTGCTATATGCACGCCTGCATAATGTTCGTTAACCGGAAACAGCTGACGAATTCCACCCTGAGAGCCAGGTTCGGGCTCGAGAGCACAAGCTCCAACATGGTCATGGTGTCGCGCGTGATCAAGGCTGCGGTAGGCGAAGGGCTGATCAAGCCCATGAATGAAGATGCCGCTCCCCGCAACATGCGCTACGTCCCGTTCTGGGCCTGATCCGTCGAGAGCGGCGGAACCATTTCGGCCGGTTGCTCCCTCGGTTCCAGGAGCAGTTTTATGGGATTCAGAATATGTTTGCAATCGAGAAACCTATTATTTTGTTGATTTTTCACAAAAATATATAATTCTCGATATATTATCTTCATCTAGCCCTAAGCAGGGCCAGGCGGCAGGAAGATGCTGTTGGATTTCACGTTGGGCAATTACGGCCCGTTCAGGGATGACGTCACGTTGAGCATGAGCACCACGAACGGCAAAGAGCACATGCAGAACGTCCTGAGATCGGATTGCTCGGATCACGATGCCGTGACATCCGCGCTCATCTTCGGTCCCAACGCATCCGGGAAGACGTTCGTTATCGATGCCCTCAGGACGATCTGCTGCATCGTCCAGAGCGTGGACGAGGACATCCCGTCCTCGCTGTACGTGCCTTTTTGGCCGTCTCCGGAGTGCAGGGGATCCCCTGTCCGCCTGGGGATACGCCTGGTGCTGGACGGGATCCTCTACGAGTACAAGGTCGAGTACAAGGATCGTCAGATCACCGCCGAATCGCTCCATCACTATCCGAACAGATACAAGGCCCGGGTGTTCTCGAGGTCGGTCCATGACGGTTTCAAGGGCGCGAAGAAGAGGCTTGTCGACATGACCTCGCCGGGCATGCCCTATCTGGCCGTGGCCGCGTTCGCCGGCGACCCGATATGTTCCCGGGTGCGCAGCTCGCTGCTCGGCGACTTCATCTTCCTTCCATCGGACCTGGAGTCGCTGGTCCAATGCTCCTGCAGGCTCAACGACTCATCTCCGAGAAGAGAGGTCGCCATGAAGGCCATGGACTCCGCGGGCCTGGACATCTGCGATTACGCATACAGCGAGGCCGCATCAAGATCCTCCGAACCTTACGAGAGGGCCAACAACGTTGCCGCTGTGAGGGACATCGTCCTGAAGCACGGCTTCACATCGGCGAATGTGGACGAGGCCGGCCGGTTCTTCCCGTTGGATGCGGAGTCAATCGGCACGTTGTCCGTGTTCGGGCTCATCGCCCCGTTGATAGATGCTCTGGAGAACGGAAAGGTCCTGGTGATGGACGACCTGGGCGCGCACCTGCATCCGCTGCTCGCTCGCTGGATAGTCCAGCAGTTCGACGAGTACCGCAACCCCAACCGGGCGCAGCTGGTGGCGAGCACCCACGAAGTGAGCCTGATGGACATCGAGGAGCTGCTGCGCAGGGACCAGATATGGTTCGTTAACAAGGACAGGGGGGACGGGCACTCCGATCTCTACTGCCTTTCGGACTTCGATGGGGTCAGGAAGGACACGGACGTCATCAGAAGGTATCTCAACGGCAGGTTCTATGCGGTTCCCTGGGTGAAGCATCGCGGGGTCCTGCAATGATTCAATACAGCCGGAACCGTCATGCTCGTGACCAGCTCAACAGAACCAGACAGCGCGGTCTGGTCTTGGTGGTAGGCGACGGAGAGACGGAGAAGAGATACTTCGATCGGCTGTCGGACCTATGTGAATCTGTCGGAATCAAGGCATACGCCAGTGCGAAGACCGGTCCCGACGTCCTGTTGAGGAAGACGAGCGAATATGCCTGGAGGCAGGGGGCGGATCCATCAAAGGGCGCTCTCGTTGCCATAGTCATGGACCTGGACGGAAGGTTCGATATGCGGGAGATCGAGGAGATGGACAGGAGATGCCAGATCCTGGGCTATCAGCTTTTCTTATCCAATCCGTCCTTCGAGGTCTGGCTGTGCTGTCATTTCGGCATCCCGACCCATCCATGCACCCAGAGCGAGGCCGTCGATGACTTGAGGGCCCGGCTGGGCGGCTCATACAGCAAACCGATGGGATTCGCCATCGATGATGATATGGTGGATACGGCAATTGTCAATGCCAGGAGGCTGCTTCCCGATAACGAATGCACTCCGGTTGGATGCTACAAGCGCAACCCCAGCACTATGGTCCATTCTCTCGTCGAAGCTATTCGTGGCAGAGCGTCGAGGCAGATGCGAATATCAGCATGTGCGTACGGGCTCATGCCCGAATGATGTCTTCAGCCTGGATTCAGGATCGGCAATGCTCTTGGCAAGACAAGTGAGGTCTCATTCTCTCACAATCCCTCGCTATCTCGGTCAAGGCATAGTCCACGGCTTTGCGATAGTCGCCATTGAATTTCGATCTGTATCTGGACATTCCTTCGTCCCGTTTGATAAGGGCGAACCACGCAGATTCATTTTCATCGTTGAAGAAGTCGAAGCCGAAACGACAGCGATCGAAGATCCATTCCAAGTACAGTTCATCGCCCTCTCTTATCCGGTAGAATCCAGGCAGCGCGGCTTCGATCCTGCTGTTCGCAAGGCCTGATTCCAGACACGAGCGGAACGCTTCTACCTGGCGTTTCAGCCCTTCCTCGTTTATGCTCGCCATGTCGGCTTTGAGCTGTTCTAGAAAATCTCTCCTGGACAGAGTGCAGTCGTTATCGTTCATGACAGGGCCTGAGACGAAGCGTTCCATTTCGTCCGAAGTCAAGCGATGTGGATATAAAACACCCGTGAAAGCGAAGCGCACGAATCAAGAACAGGAGTGGCGGGCCTGAAGGGATTCGAACCCTTGGCCGTTCGATTAAGAGTCGAACG
>CAVICI010000117.1:0-3933 GCA_963640995.1 Dialister hominis
GGACGGCGCGACCGAAGAGGACATGCGCAGCCGCCATGCCATATGGGTCTGACCTTGTTCGAGAAAGCATCAGTCGGCTGATGCCGTTCAGCGGAATACGAGGAGGGCAGAAAATCTCTCGGATATGCATTGAACGCCCCTCTGGCAGCCACAATCTGGTTACGATTATTGTTCCTGACCCAGAAAGCGCACGCATGATGATTGGACGGATTCTTCATTTGATATATGCAGGTACCATAATATTCACAATCGTGGCAGCATACATCACAGAAGATTCTCACAACCTGATTTTAGGTGCAATCGCCCTGGTCATCATGTATGAATCCTCCACATTCTTGTTGACTTATTGTGATGACATTCTTAGCGTTCCTGATCCTGAAGTGATCGGGGCCACAGGGGACGTCACGTACAGAGTGATCATATCCGAATTCATTTTCGGGACGTATCCGTTCTATATTTACTCCGGAGGCCAAAAGATCGCAAAACTGTACCGTAATTCGGACGTGTCGATTTCAATATCGGCCGATAAGCCTGTGGCCATAACCCGTAATGCACATATGAAAATGTGAAAGAGTTTGTCACACTATCACGCGATTCGATAAACTATATTTCCGTGCAGGGGGAGCTGAACAAGGTTACAGTGGATTACTATTCAGAAGAGAGCGAGATCGACAGAAGCAAGTATTCCGTTGAGTACGAATATCGCAAGTCTCAGTTCATCTCGATGGATAAGGGCGGACTCAGTCTCGCGATTACCACTATAATGATACTGATGGCGATATATTTTAAGATTTGAAGCCCAGTGCCTCAGTGAGATTAATACACGAATGATGGATGAGACTGCCCGTTGCTCATGCCATCGCTCGCGGAACGATTTCCGTGCCCCGATCCGAAATGGAACCGATTCTCCGGTGCTAGTCCTGTGAGCCGCCATCATGCTTCGCTGATGACCGAGCATCGTGCCGACACGATTTTCTATTCGGCAAACATGTGCGCGTCCAGTCGCGCATCGGACAGGCATCGTAAGCTCTAGAACAAATGATCGCTGTGCTGGCTCAATGACCGGGCTGGCAATCAGTCTGCTCTGACAGTGAATCTTAGAGGGATCTCATGAACAAGGTTGCATCGACATATCTCATATACGGGATTATAGTGCTCTTGGTCGGAACATTATATGCGATCTTAGTAACTGGACCCTCGAAGACCTTAATCCTGGCATTAGGGCTGATTCTGATTTATCGTGGGATCAGAGCGAGGAATCAAGAACCCTCCGAACGCACATACCTCACACTGATTGCCGCGCTGTCTCCCGGTGTCGTCCACTTGACTAGGATTCATAAACAGAACGGTGGAGCGAAAAACATCTTGGTCGGAATTCTACTGGCAATCGGATTTTTCGGAGGCATTGCGTTGGTAGTATTGGCCGTTATTCCTGCGTTTTACGGCAGAGAGCTTATCGGCCATCCGTTTTCAGTCTTGGCCTCCAGCGTCATAATCATCGCGGGCTGTTACGAAATCTCGGTAATATCGGTCAACCAATATTGCGACGAGAGAGGATATCCATGCTCAGAAGAGATGTTCGAATGGCAATACAAGAATCCATCCAGACTGATTATGATAGTACTTGCGCTCACGATCTTTATCGCAATCGTTTTAGGGATACTTGCAGAATATATAGTTTCATTGGACCCGGAATGATTCCATGAATAAGGTTACTTCGGCATATTTTGTGTACGGAATTCTAATATTCTCAATCGGAGTAGTGTATGCGATCTCGATCACTGGGCCCTCTAAGGCCTTAATTCTCGCACTCGGACTTATCCTGATATACCGTGGAATCAGAGCGAGGAACCGGGAAGTGTCCGAGCGCGAATACCTGACAATGATTGCGGCTCTGTCGCCTGGAATCGTCCACATGAACTTGAATTGTGCAGCCTCTCGCGCGCGAGCGCGCACGTGTATGCGCACCCGCACGCGCGAGGCGGGCACGGACCGATGCGGTCCTCCCGCCTTCCCCTCGTCGCGAAAAATTGTCGGGAATCGAGGGGGCCCATTGTGCAGTCGGGCGTTTTTCAGGACAGCTCCCCGTAGTACGGGACCGTGCCCCTGAGGCCCGACGCGCCTTCAGACCCTATATCGATGCTCGGACGCACATGATACACGTTGATCGTCTCCGGATCGATGTCCTTCCAATGCCTCCTCCCGCCCATGAACTGAGGAAATTTGTGTTCGGAGAAGTACTGCACAATGGACATAGCCAGTTCTTCGCAAAATTTTGGGTTGTCCTCCCATTGTGCAGCAGGAAGGGTCATTTCGAACGGGTCCTCGGGCAGCTTCAGAGGCCCCTCGGAATCGTACCTGTCTAGCACCTCGATCAGGGATGACATCACCCCTGCATCCCTGACATCCTCGATATGGTACGACCCCCAATCGTATGCCGTGACGATGCCCTCGTACCTGCCGAGCTCTTTCACCGCGGCCCTCGGAGAAGGCCTGACGGGGACCTCCACGAGCTTCCCGTCTATCTCTCTCGTCTTCATCTCCGGCTCGGTGTCCCCTAGCGCCATGAACAGGATGAACTCCACGATCGCCCCTATGAGCAGCCTTCCTCTCGTGCTGCATTCGTCCCATACGCGCAGGGGCGCCGTCTTGATGGTGCTCTTGAAGATCGAGATGGCATACTCTATGTCCACCCTGTGCCTGTAGATCACGAGAGCGAGCCTCGGGTCCATGGCGAACGAGCATTCGAGCTTGAACCATCCGTTCTTCGTGGGGATGGCATCTTTGAGCTCCTTGTCGGGATCGATATCGACCCAAGGGTCGTTCGTCATGACGATCTTCGCTCCGTCGATCTCCACCTCGTAGAACGGGCTCTTCGGCTTGCGTATCAGCTTCTCCGCGTTGCCGTGCTTGATGATCTCCTGCGCCTTCTTCCGCTCTATCTCGAGCGATTGGACCGCCTTTTCCGCACGGGACACCCCTGCGGCATACGAATCGACGGAGAAGAACAGGTATGTGGTCCTCTGAGACGACGCGAACGTGTGCATGATGCAGGCCGTCCCCATCCCGACGTACACGAGCTTGTCGCGGTCTTCCCTGATCGTCTTCTCGTCGGAGGAGTTGATTCTCACGCGGGTCAGGTAGGCGTTGAAGTTCCCTACGATATCGTTCAAGGTCTGGGAGCTGGACCCGCCGTTGTCCATGACCATCAGGGATCCCCTTTTCAGATGGAACATGAGCTGAGGGATGAAGTCGCTGTATTGGGAGGGGTCGTTCAGGTTGCCTTCGTACATCTCCACGAACACGGGATAGCCTCCGGATATGTTCGCGGCCATCATGAACTGGTCCTGAGGCTGTATCGTCCCTCCGCCTTCCCCGTACTTCACGTTCTTCCCTTTCGTCCCGTAGCGCGTGATGTGCGAGCCGTCGATGTTCACATGCGTCGGCCCGTCGGGATCCAGGAAGCGCATGACCTTGCCGAGGTGCATGAAGACCTCTTCGAGGTAGTCTCCGAGGCGCTGCAGGTCGCGGTTCATCGTCCACCTGCGGATCTCATGCCCTTTGAAGTAGAACTCCTTCCTCAGCGCGTTGCGGTTGATGTAGTGGTCGAGGTCGTTCATCGAGTACCTTGCATCCAAGCTCGCGATGCAGAGGTTCTCGATCACGATGCTCATAGGGACCCCCGAGTCCTTGAAGGAGTCGAAGAGGTCGTACAGGCCGTAGCGCTTGAATCCCGAGCGGATCAGGCGGACCAGCCCCATAGGAACTATTATGCGGTCGTCAGAGCTACCGCTATCTGTCCTGAACGTGGTTTGCATAAGTAGCGTTCAGGGCGCTTCTCAGAATTATCTCATTCGGCTCGGATCTGCACAGAACATGATTCGTTCAGCGGCTCGCTCATGCGCACGCGCGCGAGATTGCACAATTCAAGTT
>CAVICI010000118.1:0-3764 GCA_963640995.1 Dialister hominis
CACAGCGAGCATGCGAGGATCAGCAGCGCAAGGAGCGGTGCGCCGAGGAGCAGGCTGCGCCGGCTTGACGGACAGATATGGCCGCACTTCCCCTCGGCGCGATTCCGTTTGAGCTGGGGCGGGGCGGCGCTCCGCGCCTTGCGCCCCGTCGTTGATTTCACAGGAATGTTCATTCGAATCACGTCCGCGGCCGGCACGGCCTCATCCGATGCAGATGATGAAATCTGCCAACATCGGATGCATAATCCAACCGGTCATCGGTTGAAAGATGTTTCGGTTTTCCAACAGCCTGTCATCGTCAGACCGAGCGGAGGAGGACGGATGCCGGAAGGCGGCGCGCCGGTCTGCGAGGAGCGAGCGGCTCCGATAAGGCATGCGCTTCACGGCGGACGATCGGGAAAAGGATGGGGAAAGGCGTTTCAGCCGCCGTGAGCCGGACGGTGCGCACGGCGGCGGGGGAGGACGGCCGGCTGATCGCCGGCCTCCAGCTCGATAGGATTTCGGGAATCAGCTTCCGGATCTGCCTTTCCTGATCATCGCCAGGAGGACGGCGGCGCACCCTGCCGCTATCGCCACCGCGGCGACGGAGGTCCCGGATCCAGAATCGCTGTCCTTGCCTTCGTCATCGTCATCCCCTGAGGGTGCGGGGGCGGGCGAAGGCACGGCCTCCCATACGGCTGTGAACGTGACGTCCGACGCCACTCTGTACTCGGTTCCGGGCCCGTAGACGTCGCCTTGCTCCGAGATCTGCCAGCCGGAGAGGGAGTATCCGGCCTTGGATATCTCCCCTCCTTCTCCGGGGATCGTCATGCTGCTGCCGTATGCGCGTTCGTATGCGATCTCCGTTCCCGTTCCCGTGACGAACGTCACGGTGAACGCATGGGCTTCCCATACGGCTCTGAGGACTATGTCCTCAGCGGGCATTGTTCCGAACGTATACTCTTTGCCGTCCTTTGCCCAGTACAAGAAGCTGTATCCATCCTTCGTCGGATCGGCCGGTTTCTCGACAAGCGTGCCGTAGTCCTGAGTGATAGGATCCACCGGAGATCCCCCGTCGGGATCGAAGGAGATTGTATGCCGGTTCACCTTCCACGCGGCTGTGAGCGTCATGTCCTCCGCGGGCATGGTCGCGTTGGCGAAGTCGAACTCCTCGCCGTCCTTCTCCCAGCGCATGAAGCTGTATCCCGTCTTCTCCGGATCGTCGGGCTTTGCGATGCGGTCCCCTTCGTTGTACATGACTTCCTTCGCGGAGCCTTCTCCGCAGTCGAAGGTGAGCTTATACTGAACTTGCCTGATCATCTTCGAAGTGTCGGACCCGTCGGCCTTGAACAGCCTTCCCTGCAGCTCGCCGATATCCGTCTTCAGATTGAACGTCGTCTCCTTTTTCTCGTCATAGAATGCGGTCTGTACGCCTTTGCCCCTACCGAACGCATCCTCGGCTATATCCGTCACCTCTTTCCCGAAACGGATGGATTGGAGGCCGGTGCAACCGAAGAATGCCTGGGATTGGAGGGTTTTGACGGAATCCGGAAGGTAGATCGATTCCAGTCCCGAGCATACGTTGAATGCTGCAGATTTGATAGTCTCGAGATCGTCCGGCAGCTTGACCGTCGTCAGCCCGAAGCAGGCTTCGAACACGTTGTTTTCGAGGGTCTTCACCGAGTCAGGGATGATGACGTTGTCCAGCTTCGGGCAGTAGCTGAACGCGGACGCTCCTATGGCCGTCAGGGAATCCGGAAGGTCGATCGATCCCAGCACGCTGCATCCGTTGAACGCGGCTTCGCCGATGGAGGTCATCTTGCTTCCTTCCTGGACGGAGGCCGATTGGAGGCTTGTGCAGCCTTGGAATGCCTCCTTACCGATCGATCTGACGCCGGCGGGAATATCGATCGATCCCAGCGCGGTACACCCTTGGAACGCACTGTCTCCGATGGATGAGGTGGAGCTTGGAAGGCTGATAGAGCCCAGCGCGCTGCAGTCATAGAATGCGGAGTCTCCGATGGTCCCGCCCGTTCCGGTGATGGTGACAGTATTCAGGTTTTCGCATCCACTGAATGCGGTATTCCCGATAGTGACAGAAGAGCTCTGGAATGCGATCGATATCAGCGATGTGCATTTCATGAACGCTTCTTCCCCGATGGATTTGATCGTGCCTTGAATCCTGACGGATGCCATATTCGTGCAGCGTTTGAACGCACTATCTTCGATGCTCGTGACTGAAGCGGGGATGGTGACGGAGACGATTGTTTCGCTCCAGGCGAACACCATCACTCCAATCGAAGCGACGTTATACGATTTTCCTGTACCCGGATCGGTGGCGGTTGAGGGAATCGTTAGTTCGGAGATGGAGCCATCATAACTTTTGATTCTTACTGTTCCGGAAGTGTCGGAAGCTTCGCTCTCGCTCGTGATCACGTAAGTGAAATCTCCTTCGGTGAACTCTGTGCCTACGTCACCGTCGGAATCCGATACTCTTGCCATTCCTGCGCACAGCGTGCAAGCGAGCACCAGCAGCGCAAAAATCGGTATGATCAGCAGCAGATCGTGCCGGCCGGGCGGGCGAAAACGGTCGCACCCCCCCCCCCGGCGCGATTCTTTTTGAGCAGGGGTGGGGCAGCGCTCCGCGCCTTGCGCCCTGCCATCGATCTTCTGGAATTGTTCATGCGAATCACGTCCTGCGGCCGGCACGGTCCCATCCGATGCAGACGGCGCCGTCTGCCAGCCACTGTTTGCTAGTCCAACCGGTCATCGGTTGAAAGATGTTTCGGTCATCGGACAGCTGTCATCCCGGCTTCGGGACGCAGGCTACACGGAGAAATGGAAAGGGGCCGTAGCCCCTGTTTAGATATCGGGTAATCAGCTTCTGGACCTGCCGTTCCCGAGCATCGCCAGCATGATCAGGAGCGCGGCGGCGCAGCCTGCCGCAATGGCCACTGCGGCGACGGAGGTCCCGGATACTGTTGCATCGCTGTTCTTGCTTCCGGCATCGGAGTCAGGAACGGGGACATAAGGATCGTCGTCGTCATCCCAGGCGGGCACAGCCTTCCATACGGCTGTGAACGTGACGTCCGATGTCACAACGAACTCGGCCCCGGGCCCGAAGACATCGCCTTGCCCCGAGATCTGCCAGCCGGAGAGGGAGTATCCGGCCTTGGATATCTCCCCTCCTTCTCCGGGGAGCGTCATGCTGCTGCCGTATGCGCATTTGTATGCGATCTCCGTCCCGGCCCCCGTCACGAACGTCACGGTGAACACATGGGCTTCCCACACGGCTGTGAGGACGACATCCTCTGCGGGCATTGTCCCGAACGCATACTCCTTGCCGTCCTTTGCCCAGTACAAGAAGCTGTATCCTTCCTTAGTCGGATCCGCAGGCTTCTCGACAAGCGTGCCGTAGTCCTGGGTGATGGGATCCACCGCCGTTCCTCCGTCGGGATCGAAGGAGATCGTGTATTGGTTCACCTCCCACACGGCTGTGAGCGTCATGTCCCTGGCAGGCATGGTCTCTGTGGCGAAGTCGAACTCATCCCCGTCCTCATTCATCCAGTACCGGAATGTGTTCCCGGTCTTCTTGGGAACCGCCGGCTCCTTGAGGGCTCCTCCGGCAGGATGCTCATCGGTCCAAGGTTCGCTGCCGTTGCCGGGGTCGAATGTGAGGGCGTAGCTCTCCTCTCTGACCATCTTCTTCATATTGCCTGTGAACGTCCAGCCTCTGAACCCGTCCAATTCCGAAAGGTCGAGGCGGGTGCCGTCCGATTTGCTGA
>CAVICI010000119.1:0-3759 GCA_963640995.1 Dialister hominis
AAGGTCAGACTGGAACCTTTATATCCAACTCTCCCGAGTCCGGCTCATGGACAAGAAGATCCTGGCAGTCATCGCGGTGGTTGTGATCGTGATCGCAGCCGCAGCGGTCATCATGCTCAAACATGATGATGACAAAGACAAAGATCCCGCTAAATCCGGCTACACCGTCAGCTTCGATGCCAACGGCGGAAGCGGGAAAATGGAGTCCGTTACCGGAGTGACCGGAACGTACACCCTGCCCGATTGCAAGTTCACGGCCCCGTCCGGCCACTCGTTCGCCGGTTGGGCGCTGTCCGCCAGCAGCGGGATAATCATCCCGGCAGGCAACAGCATCGAGATCAGCGGGAACACGACCCTCTACGCCAAATGGAACGATGACTCCGACATGGGCGTCTTCGCCCCGGTATCGTACAACGACGGCATCCTGCCTACGGACGAGGTCGTCTCCAAGATGAACGTCCTCTTCAAGAGCGGAGAGAAGACGTCGAAGCTCAACATCACGAACCTCAGCGCCGCATACTACTACGGCCAGGCCACCATGACGATCTCTGTCGACGGAGCGACCGACTGGAGCTGCAAGGCTGTCCCCATCGAAGGCTACAACGGCGGCGCGGAGTTCACCTTCACATTCAAAGGCGTCAAATACACCCTCACGCTCGCCGTCGAAGACGGGACCGGATCCGGATCTCTCGGCTCCTCGCCCACATACACCTTCTCCACGAAGGAGAAAGCGACGCTCTGCGTCATGATCGGCAAGGTTGCCTGAACCTCTTCCAAGGGGCGAACCTGCCCCGCCCTTTCACCTGCCGGGGGCCTGAAGGCCTCCGGCCCCGTTCCTTCTCGTCTCGGAATACGACGCGCCGGCGATCACCAGCGCGACGCCGGCCCACTGCATTGCGGACATATCCTCTCCCAGCAGGAGCATCGACAGCACCACGGCAGTCAGCGGCTCCAGGTATCCGGAGATGGCGACCGTCTGCGCCTTGAGCTTCACGATAGCCGAGAAGTACAGCAGGCATCCCAGTCCGGTGTTGGCGAATCCGAGCATCAGCAGCCTGGGCCAGTCCTCGGCCTCGATCGAATCCGGAACGCCGGATACCGCGACGAGATAGACGAGGACCGTCAGGAAGCTCACGGCTAGCTGCATCGCGGAGTTCTCCAACCCTCCAATCCGGTCGGCCTTCTTGCTGAAGATTATCATCACCGCATGGCAGACCGCGGACCCTGCGGCCAGCAGATATCCTCTGGAATCTCCGGAGGACGACGGCCCGGCGCAGAGCATGACAGATCCTGCCAGGACGGCCGCGAAGCCTGCTATCGCCGCGGCCGTGAGCTTCTCGCCGAACACGAACGGCGACAGGGCCATGACGATCGCAGGCCCGCAATAGTACAGCACCGACGACAGCCCCACTCCCGAAAGGAGATATGCTTCGTACAGCAGGATCCAGCTGATTCCCATCGCCGCCCCGGAGACCGCGAGATACATCCTCTGCCTCGAGTCCCCGAAAGCCCTCCTGTCCCTCAGGACGAGCAGCGCGGCCGCGAGTATCAGGCTCCCAAGCAGCGTCCTCATCAGGACTATCTGTGCGCTGGACAGCGATATCCCGTCTGCGACGACCCCGTTGGAGCCGAAAAGGACCAGGGAGATCACGAATACGATGTACGTAGAGCGAGAAGCGGACATGAGTCCTATCAATAATCCGAATGTATAATAGATATTTTATACGGAAAACGAATACTATTAGACGAAGGTCGGATGGGATGACCGACATCAGCCTGATCAAGCTGAGGGCGTTCGTTGCAGTGGCAGACAGCGGAAGCTTCTCCAAGGCAGCGGATGCCCTCGGCGTAAGCCAGCCGAGCATCAGCAGGATGCTGTCCGACCTGGAATCGGACTGGGGACTGCGGCTGTTCGACAGGGGGCGCGGAGGCGCCGCGATAACCTCGGAAGGGGAATCGGTGCTCCAGCACGCCAGGGACATCTGCATAGCGGCCTCCGCCTTGGATTCCCGCGTGGAGGAGCTGTCCAGCGGAAGCGCCGGCTGCCTCAGGATCGGGACGTTCTCGAGCGTGGCGACGCATTGGCTCCCGCCTGCGATAAAGCGGCTGCGGGAAGACCGCCCGGGCGTCAGCTACGAGCTCCTGACCGGAGACTACTACGAGCTGGAAAGATGGGTGCTGGAAGGCAGGGTCGACATGGCGTTCGCCCGCATACCGGCCGCCGCGGACGGACTGGACTCCATATCCGTCGCGGACGACGAGATGATGGCCGTCCTGCCGAGAGGCCACCCCCTCGCCGAGAACAGCAGAATCTCTCCGGAGCAGATGTGCGGACATCCGTTCATGCTCCTGGAGAAAGGCGGGAAAGCGATAATCGGCTCGATCTTCGACGATGCGGGGCTGAAGCCGGACGTGAAGTTCGTGACCTGGGACGATTACGCGGTGATGTCGATGGTCGAGAGCGGGATGGGCATCGGGATACTGCCGAGCCTGATCCTCAAGAGGATCCCTTACGACATCGAGGTCCGGCCGCTGGACCCGCCCGTGCGCCGCCATATAGGAGCGATCGTGCGCCATGGCGCCAGGATGTCCGAGCTCTCGGAGACGTTCCTGGGGTATGTGAAGGAGAGCATTGGGACGGGATGATGCGGGATCCGGCGCTGTGCCGATGGTTCTGTTATTCCTTTGTTGTTCCCTTGTTATTCCCCGTATAGTTCCTGCATGCAGGTCACTGATGCACGATCCAAGTGCTCGTTTTGAGCGAGCCCTGACGCGTGACCAGCCCTATGCTCTGAAGCTTGGTCGCGACCTTGCCCACATACGACCTGCTGAGGCCGGTTATCCGAGCGATGTCGTCCAGTTTGGCATTGGAATGGATGGCCAATGCGTCCAAGACCAGCTTCTCCTTCTCTGTCAGGACGATTCCGCCGGCCCTGAATGACGCTCCGTAGCGCATCCTGCTGAACCGGATGGTGACCGTGACTCCTGCGCTAGCGCACATGATTGAGTCCTTCCCGCATGAGCCGACGATGACGGGCATGCCGTGGCCTTCGTGCTCCGATATCTTCGTGCTTATGAACACGCGCATCAGCGATTCGTTGACAGGCATGCTGCGTCCGGAGTAGAAATCGTCCATGCTGAGCCAATAGGGCTTGTCGCCGTAGGATATGACCTCCATCCTGTCATCGAATATGTGGACGGCAGGCGGCGTCGCGCCTACCCAGTTGTTGTGTACGCATGCGTTGACCCACGCCTCCTTGAAGGCATTGCCGTCGAACAGCGACTGCTCTATGCGAGTGAAGTCGCCGACTGTCACGAACGTCTCGTTCAGCGCGTTGACATAATCCAAGACGCTCTGCACTTCATGGAGGAGGCAATGACCCGAGAAATCTGTCCTCAGAGCTATCTGAGTCCTGTCAAGGCCCTTGAATATGGCAACAGTGAGCACAACTGGATTCTGATCGGACAATAGTTGGGCCTGGATGTTGAACTTCCCTTCGGGATTCAGCAAGTCTAGACTCTGATACATGCCCTTGCTGTCGGTGATATGAAGCCCGTTGTCCTCATATATCCTGCAAAGCTCCCTGAAAGTAAGGGATTGGTTGTTGGACAGCGAGAACACCAGATTGTCGCAGGAGCTCATGAACATCTTCCTGAGTTCGGACATGGGGACTTTGCGATCTTCCTCCCCCGTCCTGATGTAGATGATATTGCGGCATGCATAGGGCCTTTCAGTTCCTTTGGCAAAAACCGTGATGT
>CAVICI010000120.1:0-3738 GCA_963640995.1 Dialister hominis
ATGTTCGGGAAGCACAGGCTTTCCGGTTATCAGGTCCGGAACGTCAAGATCGGGGCAAGGCACCGTTCATGGCGTATCCTTGAAACGTTTGTCCAGGATGGCGATAGCCTCGTCGATGGTGATCTCGTTCAGAGCATATCTTATGGCAAGCCGCCTGTCGAAATCAGACGGGATGAGGCCCTCCATCTCCAGAGAAGCGATCGCGTTGCAGAGGATGCGGTAGTCTTCATCATCCATTTTGCCGGAGATGCGATTCGCGCATAATAACATGGCGAGCTCCTGTGCCGAAGGCACGCAACTCTTCATATGAAGAGCTATGACGAGATATGAAGAGTTTCACTTCCCCTGCGCATAGGCGTACAGCTGCCTGTGCCCGTCCTTCCCCGATTCGACGATGAGCCCCATGTCCAGGAGCTTCATCAGGTCCCTCCTGATCGTGGGCACCGGGGTCTGATGCTTTGCGGACAGCTCGTATTGCGACAGGGGCTCCGGGCTGTGCTTCAGGTCCGTCAGGATCCGCGACTGCCTGGGGCTGAGCCCCTCGTCCTTCAGGCTGTCCATCGCATACGCCTCCTCCCTCGCCTTCCTCGCCGCATAGGCGTCCAGGTCCGCGACGGCCTCCGTTATCATCTTCAGGTTGTACCTGACGAAGTACGTCGCATCCTCATGGTCCGTCTCGGACAGGAGGTAGGCCATGCTGTACCCCCGGAGATGCTTCCTGATCGCTTTCGATATCGCGATGTATCCGACGAGGGGGCATCCGCTCTTCAGGCAATACCAGTAGAACAGCGCCCTCGACGTCCTCCCGTTGCCGTCCTCGAAGGGATGGATGTGCGCCAGGATGTAATGCAGCAGTATGGCCTTGACCAGCGGATGCATGCCGTCGGAGCCGTTGGCGAACCTGCAGAGCTCCCCGATCATCGAAGGGACGTCCTCGTGCCTGGCAGGCTCGTGGTAGGTGATGTCCTCGTACACGTCCCTGACTGCGATGGAATCGTCTTCCCTGAACTTCCCGGGAGCGTCCATGAGGCCTTCCGTCGCGGCCCTGTGGATGTCCAGTATGAGCTGCGGGGTCAGAGGATCGTCGGCTCTTTCCAGCACGAGCTTCATCGCGCGGTAGTTCCCGGCGATCATCGTCTCGGAGCGGTCCTTCGGCGGCAGCTCCGAGCGGAGCAGCTTCTTCGCCCTCCTGGAATCCGTTTCGGCGCCCTCGATCTGGCTGGATGCGATGGATTCCTCCATCATGGAGCTGACGAGGAGCATCTTCCTCCGCTTCGCGTCGGAGCCGTAAGGCTCCGGAAGGCCGGAGGCCGTCCTCCTGTCGAACCGGAAGAGCATCTCCTGCACGCTCCGGTCCAGGGGGCTGAATGAAAGCTCCAGCCCGCCGATGCGCACACGGGTGCAGGACATCTCCCTGGCGAATCTCATCAGACTCCAGACGTCCAGCCTCTCGCATCCTCCGAGGTCCCTGTACTTCAGCTCGTCCCAGTGGAGGTACTTCTCGTTGTACTCCTTCGCCAGCTTGATCATGTCCGGCGACACCGCCATCGTCTCTCCGTTCAGGAAGGCTGCCGCGTCCGGGCTCTTCTCGGGGACTTTCATGGATGCCCAATCGCATAGGCTCTATATTAATTCTTTACTTTTCAAAAAATGAAGTTTTCTGGCCCGCGATAGCGCCGAAAAGGCCCGTTTGTAGTTACATTTGAAGCCCGGATATGCCCGAAATCTGCCATATCTCAGGAATTCCGGAGAAGGCTTTATCTATCGGATATCCAGGTCGCATGGCCGGAGGCAAAGACATGGAGAATGTTCCCAGCGGAATACTCGATTTCAACCAGATACGGGACGAGGGCTTCAGGTACATCGACAAGACCCCGTTCATCCACCAGGTCCTGGAGCACCCTTCCAAGGTGCTCGTCATCAACCGCACGCGCAGGTTCGGGAAGACCCTCAACATATAGACCCTCGAGTCCTACCTGAGCATCGGACAGGCATGCGACCGCGACCGTTTCGAAGGGCTGAAGATCTCCGAGCTGCGCCCGGACGATCCGGAGAAGAACTCGAACATCATCATCTGCCTGGAGTTCTGGCGCATCAGTCTGAACGGCAGCCATGACTTCGTCCGGACCTTCAAGGACTTTCTCTTCGATGTCTATCGGCACGTGCTCCGCGATCTAAAGGGCATTCCGGGATCGCAGAGGCTTTCCGAGATCATCGAACGGAGCAGCGAGGCTCTGTACGGAGACGATGCCGGCCGGGAGCTGATAACGGGGGCCTTGGCGGATCTCTGCGGGGCCATCGAGGAAACTTTCGGCAAGAAGCCGATACTGATCATCGACGAGTACGACAGCCCGGCATACGAGTTCGCATCCCGCCCCGAATACCAGGAGACGGCCGACAGGTTCCTCGGGGAGGTGCTCCGCAAGACCCTGAACGGCAACGAGCATCTGAAGCGCGCGGTGCTGGTAGGGATCAAGAGGGTCCCCGAGGGCAGCTATCTTTCGGGCATAGAGGATATGACCGTGGACGACATCCTCGCCGGAGGAATCAAGGGCATGAACGGCTTCACGCACGACGAGGTGCAGAAGCTCCTGGCAGACTGCGGGCATCCCGAGAAGATGGCCGAGGTCGAAGAGTGGTATCTCGGATACAGGGTCGGCGACGAGATCGTCTACAGCCCTTGGGACATCATCAAGTACATAGACAACGGCTACAAGGTGGATGCATACCTGACCGAGAACAGGGGGAACGCCATCATCGACCGCCTCATCGCAAGGAAAGACGACGAGGCATGGGATGTGCTGAGGACGCTCTGCTCCGGAGGCTCGGTGGCGATCGATTTCTCCCGCGAGGATGCCGGATACACAGATGCTTCGCCCTTGGACCGGATCCTTTCGGTCATGGCCGTGATGGGATACCTCAACGTCGCCCCGCCCGGGACAGGCTATGCGGTGTCCGTGCCCAACAAAGCTCTGGCACGCTATATCGGAAGGACCATGCTGTTCGGGCATGCGGATTCAGCGCACCTTCACGCTCTCGATCTCATCGGTTCATTGGAGTCGGGATGCCGGGAGGACCTGGAGAAGAACGCCGAGAAGCTCCTGATGCAGCTTCACTGGAGGATCCTGGACGATCCCGAGCTGTTCCGCAGGTACATCATCGGCATGACTGCCCTGACCCTGAGGCGGTGGGGCATCGCAGGCACCAACGACGTGCATAAAGGCCGCACCACACTCGTCTTCAGGAGGCTCAGAGGGAACGGGCCCAGCGCCGCCATCGCGATCGCGCGCAACAGGAGAGAAGACGGCAAGTCCATGGATGCCCTGGCCCGCAAGATGGCGAATCGCATCTTGAAGGATAAGGACGGCCTCGGCCTGGCCGAGGGCGATTTCGCCATAGGGGCATCATATGCCGAACGGCATTGGGCCATAGCCATCGAGAGGGTCGGTCATGATGGACAGGCACGATGAGGCGCTTCCGGCATCCGTTTCTTCAACTTACGAGGCGCGGACGCGGATGGGATGCGGGTCGTCAACGATGATTTCATGGAGGCGCATGGCCTCGGCTCCTGTCTCACAGACGGAACTCCGCCGATGGCATGGTCCTCATGAGACATCGTCCGCGATGTACTCATGTCAGATCCCGGACCCGGAGAGGCGGGAAAGCGCCGGCGGCATCTTCTTCGGGGGTTTTCGCCCACCCCCCGGATAAGGGTATATATCCGGTTCCAGCTTTAAC
>CAVICI010000121.1:0-3719 GCA_963640995.1 Dialister hominis
TATACATCTGCTCCAAATCTTTTCGGCTTACGAAGCTCCGAAAAGCCCCGGGAAGCCTCATGATCCGCATCGGTGCGAGCGGAAATCAGAGATTCTGCAATCTCATCCGTTTCCAAACGGCCTTCGGATACATGTTCCTGAACCTTGGTTAATTCAGGACAAACCACTATCCTGTCGATTTAGCCTATAAAGCTATCCCCATTTTCCATCGAAGTTTATGGAAAAACCCGGCTTCCTGCGTCATGATATTCTGTCGCTGCATTCGGCGATGGAGGCAATCCAGAAGGCCAGACTCGTTGAAAAGAGAGAAGCCGCACCTCCTGACATCTGGAGCAGATGTATAACTGGTCCAGACCCAGATTCGCCCTTAGCAGACCCCTTCGGAGGCTGTCTCCGCTCCATTCCCTGGCCCCTTTCGTGTCTGCTGGCCTCAATGTAATCTGATATCGAAGATTGTGCGAGAACCGGGCTTCCTGCGCCCATGCGCTGCATACCGGTTCCGTTTCCGCTCAGACACCGTCCGCGCTTTCGTCCCGGCCGCTATTCCGCGGCCGGCTCCTGTGCCGCAGGCATCGGCCGTGCCGACGAGAATGAAGGATCCCTCCCCCGGAGGGGAGGGGAAAATGGTTTGCTGTTCAGGTTGTTCGTCGAACAGGGCCGGGGAAGGCTGTCTTTCCGGCGCGGGAGCAGATGCACGCCATGTTCGCGCCTCTGCGGCCTTCCCTCTCCCCTGTCCTTTTCGGTCGTTCTTTCGTTTCCTTTCCGGCTCGTTCGCCTTTCCGTCTTTCCTTTCGGCTTTCCGATCGGCTTCGAGTCGCACTCAGCTGCGCATCAGCCTGAAGGCGACCATGACGGCCATGATCACGATCAGGACGACCAGGGCGATCAGGAGGTAGTCGGTGAGCTCCATGCCCTTGCTCTTCTCCTCGACGGGGTCGGTCGGAGGAGCGTAGGGCTCGGTTCCGGAGAGGATGAGGGTGTATCCCTGCATGTCCGCGGTGATGACGATGGTGTCGCCGTTCTTGATCTCCTGTCCGTTGAAGGTGACCTTCACGTTCTTGATGGTGTATCCGGTCCTCTCGGTCCAGGCGACGGTGTGCGCTCCCACGGAGAGCTCGTACTCCTTGTCGGAGTAGGAGCTGTCGGAGAACACGACGATGCCGTCGATGGTCAGGATGACTCCGGCGTCCTTGGAGATCGTTCCCTTTATGACGGAGTCCGGGAAGGTGGCGTAGGCCTTGGCGGCCTTTCCGATGCTCTTGTCGTTGATCGGGTCGTCGGTCTTCTCGTTGTAGTCCTGAGTTGCATACCAGTCGTACTTGGTGTCCAGCCCGGACAGCTCGATAATGCCGTCGACGGTGTTGATCATCTCGATGGTGTTGACTCTGGAGTCTGCCGCGGAGTAGATCGTGGCGTACTTCTGGCCGTTGATGTAGTACTCGGTGGTGACGGCTTCGGACTCTCCGGTGGCGGAGTTGATCTGGAGCTTGGCGTTCATCGACGTGCCGTTGTAGGCGACGATGGACCCGTCGGAGGCTCCGAACTTCGCTGTCCCGGTGATGGTGCCGGTGGTCCCCAGGGCGCCGAGCGACTTGGGCTTGGCTCCGAGGATCAGGTCTCCGGAGATGGTCAGCACCTTGCCGTCTGCGACGGCGAGGGTCCCGGTGACGCGGACATTGTCATCCTTATCGATGACGAAGTCGCTGACGTTCATGGTGCCTGCGATGAGCAGCTCTCCCTCGGCATCGAGGTCGGCTCCCTGCTCGAACACGATCGTCCCGTTGATGACAGCGGTGACCTCGTCGTCTTCGTTCTCGTTCACGACCAGGGTGACCCCCTTGGGGACGGTGAGCTCGGCTCCGGAGGCCACGGTGAACTTGGCCTCGTCTCCGACGTAGAAGTTGGTGTGCGTCACGCCATCGTATGTGTACGCGGCGAGGGAGGCCTTTCCGCTGTTCATGGAGACCTCTCCGGTGACTCCTCCCATCAGGAAGGTGCCGTCGGAAGCCTCCACCCACATGCCTGCGCTCACGAGACTGAACGAAGCATCGGACGTGGCGATCTTCCCGGTGAACTTGTCGGCGGAGAAGAACGATGCGTTCTCCAGGGTGATGGTACCGGCCTTGACGATGGACGCGTCCTCGGATCCGGGGACGGCCACGATCTCCAGGACCTCCTCGGTGCCGGTGAACTTCACATCGTTGGCGGAGACGATCCCCACGATCTTCACCGTGTTGTCAACGACGTTCTGGTTGTTGGCGGTGATGTCGGCTGCGTCGGCGAGGTTGGTGATGTAGAACACGGTGTAGGCTCCGTCGGCGATCTGGAAGTGGGCTCCGTCGATCTCGGCGACGGCTCCCTCCTCGTACTCGTCGGTCAGGAGCTTGGCGATGAGCTTTCCGTTGACGACCACATCGGTGCCGTCCTTGTCGGTGATGACCAGCTTCCCCTCGGTCTTGGAGCCCAGGTACAGGGTCCCGTTGACGGTGAGCTTGGCTCCGTTGACCTTGACTGCGTAGTCGCTGTCGTCGTCAGGATCGACCTGGTAGTCGGTGCTGACGGTGACCCCTGCGGGGATCTCCAGGTCGCTGGTGACATTGAGCCTTCCGTTCAGGGTGATGTCGGTCATCCCCATGGCGATGGCGTTGGCCAGAGTGGTCCAGGTCTTCTTGGGGAGCTCGACCACGATGACATCCGCGGAGACGGACTTGATGTTCAGGTCGTCCGCGGCGTTCTCGGCGACGAAGGTCCCGTTGACGGAGATGGTCGCAGAGGACCCGTTGATCTCCGCGCCCTCTTTCAGGGTGAGGACCACGCCCTTGGAGACGGCGATGGAAGAATCCATGTCCATCTCGATCTGGACGCCTGCGGGGATCTCGGCGGTCTCGGCAGCGGTGACGCTTCCCCAGACCTGGATCTGCTTGTCGTCGGCGGCGCCGACAGCCTTCAGAGCTGCGTCGAACCCGACGAAGTGCTCGTAGGTCGCGCCATCCGTTCCCTCGGTGGTGACGTTGTACTGCGCGGCGTTGATCTTCCCGATGTCGATGAAGTGCCCGTCCAGGGCGGTGATGTGCCCTGTGGATGTAACAGTCACGGTAGCGCCGGTATTCTCCATGTAGGACCCGGCTGCGTTGCTGGAGTCTCCGACAAGGCAGTCGATGGTCCCGGACACGTCGATCTTCCCCTGCATGAACCCGAGCGCAGTGCCCTTGGACATGACCAGGCTGTCGGAAACGACGATCTTGGCGTAGTCCGACGAGTACTTCCCGACTCCGGACTCGCTGTCGACGGCGGCGAGCACGACAGCCGCAGTGATCTCGTCATAGCTAGCGGCGGTCGCGGAGGAGTTGGAAGAGACGGTTCCCGAGACAGACATGGTGGACCAGTAGTCGGTCCTGGAATCCTTGCCGCTGGGAGTGTAGGTGGAAGAGCTGACTTTCGTGGAGACTGTGACTCCCTTGGCATCGTTCAGAATGACGCAGTTGCCGGTCTGCTCTTTGCCTTCGCCTCTGACCTTCTCGGCTGCGGCGCTATCGTCGCAGACGATCAGCGCTCCCTTGACGGAAGCGACGGTGACGGAAACTCCGTCGGCGAGCATGATGTGCGCATCATCGGCCTTTCCGTCAAAGGAGACGGTTCCCATGTCGTAGATGTAACCGGACACGGTGCCCTTGTTCTCGAAGGTTCCCTGGACGAGGAACCTGGGGTTCCACTTCTTG
>CAVICI010000122.1:0-3573 GCA_963640995.1 Dialister hominis
GCCGCCTGCGTGGCCGCGTTCATGGCGCTGCTCCTGGCCTTCACGACCTACGAGACCAAGCGCTGATGCTCGCGAGACGATCGAGAGGAGGCTGGCGATTGACCGGCCGTCCTCTCGCACCGCCGTGCGCACAGTCTGTTGCACGGCGGCTGAAACGCCTTTTCCCAGCTTTTTCCCAACCTCCATCATGAAGTACATCCTATATCCCCGAACAATTCGTTCCCCGGGTACCAGCTCGCCGCGCGCTGCTGAAGCATCTCCTGCCAACCGCTGCGTCGGCATCGTCGCATGGGGCGGAGGGCCCCGAAGTATCCTCTGTGAAAATCCATTCTTCCCGGCCGGCAGCCCGGCATCTGAAGCATGCTGCCTAGACCAGATGCTGATGCCCGGACGTCAGGATCGCACCAGATGAAGCCGTTGGAAGAAGACATGCCGCCATGTCCCTCTGGCAAAGACTCTGGCGGTATGGCGCAAGCTTTGGAATCCGAGGTGTTTGAAGACAATAACATAGTCTGTGTTGAAAAACATGATATATCATGCATTTCACTTCTCCGGCAGGGCGTATGCAATCACGGACGGGGCCTGCCCGAAAAGCAGAGCCAGCTATCGGCTTAGCCTCTGGTTTCAGCCCGATAGGCCTCCCGTTCCGTCAATGACCGGCTGGAGAGGGTTCCAATGAAAAAATTACAGCACAGAACCCCCGCGGGAGGGAAACAATGCCTCCTCTTATCGGCGATCCTGATGATCTCCTTTATCGTCATGACAGTCGGGGCCTTCGCATTCGTTGGAACGGGCGACAGCACCGAAATTTCAGGCGATTCGACCGTAGCATCAGGAGGATCATGCGGACCGAATTTGAATTGGACTCTCGATGATTCTGGCAATCTCAGGATCTACGGCTATGGGCCGATGACATGCAGCTGCTGGGGATATGAAATCAAAACCGTCACGTTCGATATCGATAAAGGTGAAACCGCAACCGTCGGATACATGGCGTTCTTGTGCTGCCAAGTTCTGGAGTCCGTTGATCTAGGAAATTCGATCACAATCATCGATGATTCTGCGTTCGCATATTGCTCTAAGCTGACTTCGATAGTCATTCCGGCCAGTGTCTCCAGCATAGGGGATAAGGCTTTCCTGGAATGCTATAGCCTGTCGTCCGTCGCTTTCGGGAACGGGAGTTCGCTCGCGAGCATCGGGGAACATGCGTTCAAAAATTGCACCAGCCTGACTTCGATCGTTTTTCCGAACAGCGTCGAAACCATCTCGGATTATTCATTCTTCGATTGCACGAGCCTTGGCACCATCCACTTCGGAACAGGGATCAGCGACATCAGCGAAACGGCATTCAGCAGCGGCAAGAGCGAAGAGGCTGCCGTTCCGACGAAGTTCTACGACAAGTACGGGCAAGAGATCGATCCCTCCACACAGCTTGAGAAATTCCTGGATCAGACGTTCAAAGGCAACATCTCCAAGATGTCCGTCAATCCGGGCACATTCACGTCAGACGGGATAATATACAAAGCCTCAGAAACCCCCGGAGAAGCATATGTCTGTGGATATACCGACGACATCAAAAGCGATGCGACGATCCTCGATTCCGTAACGATCGAGGGCGGTCAATATGAAGTCGTATCCATCGGAGAATCTGCGTTCAAAAATTGCATCAAGCTGAAGTCCGTCACCGGAGGAAGCTCGCTCACAGGCATCGGAAAAGATGCGTTCAGAGATTGCATCTATCTGAGTTTAATCGTTATCCCGGACAGCGTCACGAGCATCGAGCCGAATACGTTCCAAGGTTGCAGCAGACTGAAGTTCATTACTCTAGGGAGCTCGCTCGAAAGCATCGGAGATTATGCGTTCAATGGTTGCCGCAACCTGACCTCATTCTATATTCCAGACAAGGTCGCAAGCATCGGAGTTTCCGCATTCGAAAATTGCACCGGCCTGACGTCCGTCACCGGAGGGAACTCGCTGACGAGCATCGGCAATCATGCGTTCGAAAGATGCGCCGGTCTGACTTCGATCGAGATTTCAGACAATGTCGCAAGCATCGGGAATTATGCGTTCCAGTATTGCTCCGGCCTGACGTCGATCGATACGAACAACGTTGAAAGCATCGGGAATTATGCGTTCAGCGAATGCTCCAGCCTGAAGTTTGCTCTTATCGGAAATTCGATTGGGACCGTCAGCGAAGGCGCGTTCATGGAATGCACTAGTCTGAAGTCCGTCATTCTCGGTGATTCGGTTGAAACCATCTCGGACTCCGCATTCAAAAACTGCACGAGCCTCAACACCGTCCACTTCGGAACAAAGATCAGTTCCATCGGAACATATGCGTTCTCCAGCGGATCAGCAGGGAGCTACACCGCGACAAAGTTCTACGACGGGGAGGCACAACTGATCGACCTCTCCAAAGAGCTTGCGAAGCTCCAGGGCAATACATTCACAGGCAACATCAAAGAGATGACCATGGCAGACTCGGGCACCTCCATACAGGATGGGATAATATACAAGGCCTCAGCCACTCCCGGAGAAGCGTATGTCTATGGATATACCAACCAATTCACAAGCGAGGCTGCGACCGTCCTCAGCTATCTCTATATCAACGAAAACTACTGCAATGTCGTTTCCATCGGATCGGGAGCGTTCAATAACTGCGGAGTCATGAAATCCATCACGATTCCTGCCTCGGTCGTTTCCATCGGAGATTATGCGTTCTTCGGATGCAAGGCCCTGTTGTCCGTCGCTCTCGGGAATGGGAGTTCGCTCGCGAGCATCGGAGATTATGCGTTCTATGATTGCGCCGGCCTGGCTAAGATCGTTGTTCCGGACAGTGTTGCGAGCATCGGAGATTATGCGTTCAAAAATTGCAAAGCCCTGACATCCGTCGATTTCGGGAGCGGAAGCTCTCTCGCGAGCATCGGACTGTGCGCGTTCCAGAATTGCTCCGGCCTGGCTAAGATCGTTGTTCCGGACAGTGTCGCAAGCATCGGAGATCATGCATTCGAGAGCTCCGGCCTGACAAACGTCTCTATCGGGAGCTCGCTCACAGGCATAAGCCAATATGCGTTCCAGAATTGCTCCGGCCTGACAGATGTCACTCTCGGAAGCTCTCTCGCGAGCATCGGACTGTGCGCGTTCCAGAATTGCACCGGCCTGACTTCGGTCTATGGTCTGGAAAGCGTCAAGATCATCGATCCCAATGCGTTTTTCGGGTGCAAATCCCTGAAATCCGTCGCTTTCGGGAATTCGCTCGAAAGCATCGGAGGATTTGCATTCTACGGTTGCTCCGGCCTGACTGAGATCGATATTCCGGACTCAATCGCAAGCATCGATGTGGGCGTGTTCTACGGATGCACCGGCCTGACTTCGATCACGATTCCCGACTCGGTCACATCCATCGGACTGCTCGCATTCTGCAACTGCATGAGCCTCGATACTATCTATTTCGGAAAAGGAATCAGTGACATCGCAGCCAATGCGTTCTCCACCGGCAGCATCTGGGGGATCATCGATCCGACGATTTTCTATGACGAAAACGGCATTGAGCTCAGCCTTTCGGACTGCGAG
>CAVICI010000123.1:0-3421 GCA_963640995.1 Dialister hominis
ATCGACGGCAGACACTAGGTCCGAGAAGCACCAACTTTCATGTCACCTAGCCCGATCGAATATGATCCGCCTCAGACGGGCCGCCGTTAAGCGCATGAACGTCCGCCCCGCCCGGACGTGCCGGCTCAGGACCGAGGCAGACGGAGGATGCGCCCCGGCTCACTTCCTCTTCGCAATGTGCGCCTTCCTCCTCTCGGCGATGCGCTCCTTCTTGGACTTCCCCTTGGGCTTGGCCCTGTTCTGGGCCGCGAAGCCCTTTCCCGGCTCGGACAACCCGAACATCGAAGCCAGGTCCTTGTTCATGCGCAGCTTCGGCTCGACATCCATCAGCCTTCTTCTGGCCTCTTCCGCGAGCTGGTCGCAGTACTCCATCTTCTCGGAGCCCCCTACGCAGGCGTACATCAGGCAATAGGCATCCGTCAGCAGATCCCATATGACGGCAGGATCGTCATAGCGCTCGAGCTTCCTGACGGCCCCTTCCAACTTCCTGAAGGACTCGCGGGTCCAATCGAAACCGTGCTTGCAGGAGAACGGCATGACGGGCTCGCCCGTTGTCAACACCAGAACCTCCATGATCTCGGCCCGCGCCTCGAACGCGCCCCGGTATTCCTCCGATTTGGAGCCTATAAGGTTCAGCTGCGCCCTTACCGTCGCATCGCCCAACGAGAGCGATATCGGATCCGCCAAGCCGGAAAACGCCCTGAACATGCGCGGCGTCATCGCGCCCCCGGCAGACAGCATCTTCACGGCTTCGGACACGGCTTCCTCCCAGAGCCTGTTGCCGTACGCATCGAACTCGGCCTCCGATAAGTCCAGGATCCCGTCGTTCCATAGGAGGAAGGCGTGATCGCACATCATCAGCGCCCGCATCGCAAGGAACCCGGGGCATCCGGCTTTCTCGGTCTCAGGCAGTGCGAGATAGGCATCCTTCGCGATATCTGGCAGGCCGACGACATCATCTGTGACCGGACCTTCCCTGCAGTAAAGGTCGAATAGCTCCGCCCAGAGCATGCACTCGTCGGCAGCGGCCGGCGCCTCGAGGATCTCCGCGGCCTTCCTGCAGGCGCGGAGGTCGGCCCTGTTGAGCTCCCTGTTGCCCCCGATGCCGCAGAACCTGAGGATCCACGGCACCATCCTGCGGGCCTGGTCCTTGGTGAATCCGTCGCAGGAGACGAAAGCGTCCACGGCATCCTTCCAGACCGGAGGGGCGTTTGGCATCAGGAACAGGTAGGTCTCCCAAGCGACCTCCGCCATCAGGATGCACCTCTCCTGCGGAGGCCCGTCAAAGGCGTCCAGCCTGGCCTTCGCCGCTTTCAGGTTGCTCTCGCCGTCGTAGATCTCGCCGGTCCCTTCGACGGTGAACACCGCCTTGCCCCCTTCCAAGCCGGCGTTCACGCGGGAGATGCCGCAATCCGGACAGCGTATCTCGCTGGATGCGGGGCCGTTGGACATGATGTAGCTGTAGCTGCACTGCCTCCCGCATCTCGGACAGAGGACCGATTGCCTGGGGGTCGAACGGTGGAGCAGGACAGCATGTTCGCAGTACGGCGACAGCGCGGCTGACTTCATTGTGAGAGACATATGCCTTCATGCGCCCGCCGGTATAACACCGTTCGCGGACATCCCCGCAAGAGTTCCGGTGAACGGGCCCGCCGGAGCCTGTGCGCTTTATAGCATCCGCCCTCCATCACCCCGCATGGACTCCGCGTTCAAAATCATCGCTCAGCTCCCGAACGAAGACATCCAGATAGACCGTTCATCGACGCGCAGGACATTTCCCTGCCCTTCGTGCGGGGAGAACGTCGAAGGATGCCGCGCGGTCAGGACATCGCCGGAGAAGCCCTTCAGACAGCTTGGGACCCCCATCGAATGCCCCAGATGCGGGAGGTTCACTGTCGAGAAGCTCGATGACGGCAAAGGAGATTACGAAGTCGTCACGGAGACTGGAGAGCGCTACGACAGGTTCTCCAGGGTGAGGGCCGCCGCCAAGCGTTTCGACACGTTCATGGACAATCCCACCTCCGTGTTCATAGAAGGGCAGCCCATGCTCGCAGCGCTGGCCGCAGAGTTCGCGGAAGAGTTGGGCCTTGCCGATGAAAGCGTCAGCGAGCTCGTGTTCCCGATCAAGATAGCGCTCGGAGCGTATTGCAGCCTGGTGAAAGACGGACAAATGGAGTACGTCGAACCATTGGCACGCTTCGCCCACAGATGCCATAACATCACTGACGAGGGCCTTTCGAACCAGTTGAGGGACGCCTATGCGCTCATCGAAAGTTGCCGGGGCTATGTCTCCTCCGCAGCCTACCTCGAAGCGATGATGGAGAGAGCCTCGCTCGACTGCTGGGCCCGTGCCCGGAAAGGGGATCGGAATGCCGTCGAAGATTACATCGAGATCGTAGAATCGTGCTCCGAAGAGTTCGGAGCTCTCACGGCGGAAAACAGAGCGCTATGCCCGTATGCAGCCGCAGACGGATGGTTCGGGGCCGTCTGCATCGCCCGGGAGGACGGTGACGATGATGACATCTGCTACATGGCAGAGAAGGGGATAGAGTTCATCCGCTTGGCACACGAAGACGGCGCGCCGATGAACCCGCGCCACGCCATGACGCTGGTCGCATTATACCGCTCGGCACCCTATGAGCCTCGGGAGAAGTACGAGCGCCTGCTCTCGGAATCGAAGCTCTGGTCCGATCCCTTCCTCCTTGCATCCGCAGACTATTTGCTCGCCGAATCCATCGCCGAGAAAGCGGCCGGCGATGGCGGGATTAATCCAGAGAACATACCTGCAGAAGAACGCGCAGAGGGTGTCGCGCTGATAAACGAGGCCATACAGATCTTGGAGACCTATAGCGACATAGCGGCCTTTGCGCCCATGCTGCCTCACTCATACTGGTTCAGAAGCGTCCTGACCGGCGATAAGGACGACAGGAAGACGGCCTGCTGCTATACCATCTACTTGCGCGCGCTGGGCATGATGGAAGACGATGATGCCGACCTCCTGCTGAGGCTTATCTTCGGCACAGAGGAGAAAGACAGCCAGCTCCGCAAGTGGTACAAAGACCTCGTCAAGAAAGAGGCTCGATGACCTGAAAGTCGGTGCACCTGTCGGGCGGGGACAGGCCATCCCCGCAGCCTATTGCTCGAGGCCAAGGCCGCGCGGCCAGGATGTTGCGTGCAGCGTTGACATCCCTGTCGTGACTACTCAGGACTCCCCTCTCGGTGAGACCTGAGTGGTTACGATAATCGATTAATCGAATCAAATCGAATCCGCCTCGGACAGTTCATGATTATCGGTCGGGGGCAGAGGGCATCTGAGGGTTCTGAGGCACGGCAACAGACCTGATGGCGTGCGAGAAAAGAGAAGAGAGGGGCCGGAGCCCCGGTTTGGCCTTTCCCTTGGCGGGAAAGGAAGAGGCCGCTG
>CAVICI010000124.1:0-3401 GCA_963640995.1 Dialister hominis
GAGTTCCCCCGGGTTGTACTTTTTTTTACTTTTTTTTTACTTTTTTTTTACTTTTTTTTTACTTTTTTAATTTATTTCTTTATCACACTATTTCATAGAGCGCATTACGTATCGAATAATACGCGAGATTGTGTAAAAAGACAGGTTTATCGCACATTATTCAAAAAATACTCTTTTATTTTTAAGACTGGTCATTAAGCGCGCATTCATTAATTATTTTTTTTTTACTTTTTATTACTTAAAAAAATAAATAATAAAAAGAGATGACTATGCATGGATGTTGTTAACACCGTGCTCAATAGCATCTTGAAGGATGCTCACGAGTCTGAGATCATTGAGTTCAAAGACCGTAAGAATCTAGATAGGGATGATATGGGTCGGTATTTCTCCGCTCTTTCCAACGAGGCGAACCTGAGGGGCGAGAATGCGGCATGGATGATATTCGGCGTCACAGACAAGGGTGAATTCGTTGACAGCCGGTTTCTCGATACGCCTGAGAGCCGCAATAAGCTGAAGAGGTATATCGCCGAGCAGACTGGAAACAGCATCTCCTATCGTGAAATTTATGAACGTTTCATCGACGGTAAAAGAATCCTCCTGTTCGAGATACCTCCCAGCCAATACGGTGTTCCCACAACGTTCAAGGGGATAGCCTATGAGAGACGGGGCGATGGAGTCCTGCCGCTGTGCGATGAGAAGCGCATACGCATAATGGGTGAGGCGATACCGGATTGGAGCAGGAGAATTGCACACGAGGCCTCTTTGCACAATCTCGATCCGGATGCCATTTCTATGGCCCGCAAGCTGTACACTAACAACCGTCCCGCCAAGGCGGCCGAGTGTGATGAGTGGGATGACAGCACTTTCCTAAAGAAGATGGGCCTGATGACCAGCGACGGCGGAATCACCAATGCAGCAATAGTTCTCTTGGGCAAGGCTGAATCTTCATTCTTCCTTGGAGACGTTTCCGTTGGCATGAGGCGCATCCTCCGTGCGGCTGATTCGACCACTATGGATAGCGAGATTTATGGGATCCCCTTCTTGCTTGCTATAGATCAGGTGTGCTCTGAGATTCATAACCTCAGATACGAGGTGTTCACCGGAAGCGCGTTGAGCCTTGTGCGCATGGATGTCTACGATCCTGCAATGATACGCGAGGCGCTGAACAATTGCGTCGCGCATCAGGATTACTTGCGCTCTGAATACATTACAGTAGTCGAACAGGACAGGGAGAGCATAACCTTCACCAACGCGGGCTATTTCATTCCCGAATCTGTGGCGGATGTGCTCGGTAACGATTCGCCTCCAAGGTTCTATCGCAACAAGTGCCTGGCCGAAGCGATGTTCAGGCTGGGGATGGTCGACATCGCAGGAGGCGGCATTATCAAAATGTATAGGTGCCAGGCCAAGCGCGCATTTCCGTTGCCCGAGTATGATCTGGGCGAGGATTATGTGAAGGTGAAGATCATAGGCAAAGTAATCAATTCGGATTTCGCAAGAATACTCAGCGAGAATTCGAATCTTCGTCTGAAGGACATAATCTTGTTGGACATGGTTCAAAAGGGGAAAGTAATACCTCAGGATGATGCCGAACGTTTCCTATCAGCGGGCCTTGTTTCCGGTATCTATCCAGATATAGTTCTCGGAATCGGTGCTACAACGGTTCAGATGCCGAAGGAGCATACAATCCTTTCATTCCGTGATGAGGTTCTTTCATTCATATCCGAGAACGGGCCTGTAAGCAGGGCCGAAATCGCGTCACATACTATGGGCCCTATGTCAGGCCTGTCCGAAGAGCAGAAGTATCGGAAGCTGAGCAACACGCTGACGGCGTTGAAGAAGGACGGATCCATCCGGATGACCGGCACCCGCAGGGACGCGAAGTACCTGGTCTGAGGGCAACCGTCATTCCGACAGCAGCCAGTCGATGATGTTCAGGTGCCTGATTCCGTTCCCGGGGTCGCGCCTGATGCTGTCGAGCGTGAGGATCGTCTTCCTGTAGCCGTTCTTCATATCCGCAAAGGACCTGCGCTCCCTCTCGAACGTCTGGTCGTCCATGACCGTGAGCGCCACCTGGTACAGCTCCAGCTCGCCGTCTCTCATGGCGGCGAAATCGACCTCTTTGTCGCGGTAGCTTCCCACGGTCACGGTGTACCCGCGCCTGAGGAGCTCCAGGAAGACTATGTTCTCCACCGGCCTGCTGATGTCGTCTCCCGCCGCGTTCTCCAGCACCGCGCTGCGCATCCCCGTGTCCACGGCGTAGTACTTCCCTGTGCTGTTGAGCAGCCTGCCGCCGATGATGTCGTATCTCCGGGCGAAGTAGAACATGTACGATTCCAGGAACCCGCCGGCGTAGCTGCTCATGGTCTTCGCATCAACTCCCGCCCCTTGGGCCATCTTGGAAGTGTTCGCAGGGTTCCCGACATTGCTGAACAGGAACGATGCCGTTGCACGGAGCTTGGAGGTGTCCACCCTGTCCGGCAGACGCGCAGTGATGTCCTTGAACACGATATCGCCGAAGATCCCCTGGAGCAGCTGGCGGTTGTAGCGTTCTCCCGACCTCAGGTCGACGGCGGGCATGCCGCCCCATGCGATGTAGTCCATGAACCTCCGGTTCGCATCGTTCATGGCATCCGGCGGGTTCAGCTCCAGGAACTCCCTGAAGGACAGGGGCAGCATCTTGACCTCGAACTCTCTTCCCGTGAGGTATGTGCTGAGCTCCGATGACAATATGAACGCATTAGACCCGGTGACGTACACGTCCAGGCCCTCTTCGTTCCCCAGCCTGTTCAGGCAGTCCTCCCACCCGTCGAGGCGCTGGACCTCGTCGATGAAGACGTAGTTCATCCCGGGCGCGCGCCCGGACACGACGGCATCGATGATCTGGGATCCCTTCGAGATGTCCCTGCACTCGATCGACTCCAGGTCGAAGTGCAATATGTTGGACTCCGGCACGCCCTGCTCTCCGAGCCATAGGATGAACTGGTCCATCAGCGTGGACTTGCCGCACCTGCGGACTCCTGTGATCACCTTGATAAGGTCTGTCTTGTCCTTCGCGGTCATGAGGAGCTCGAGATACCCTTTCCGGAGTACGAATCTCCGGTTGCACGCTTCGTACACCTCGTCCATGAGCCTGCGATGCGTTTCCGATATTTATGGATTATAATCCATTTTTTCAATATATTTGAAAAAAATCGGAGTATAATCCGATAAATGCAACTGTCTTCCCGTTCAGAGCCATGCAGGTTCGTCTCCTTATTGTACAATTTGCAATAAAAGTGCATTCAAAAAACATTTTTTAATAATAAAAAATGTATTTTGGATACATCAACTGATAAGGAGGACCGCCATGGAGAGGAAGATAACATCCAAGATGGAGCAATGGAGGAATTCCGAGGATC
>CAVICI010000125.1:0-3334 GCA_963640995.1 Dialister hominis
GGTCGAGAAGGGGCGTGTACGACGACGCGGGCTCATCCTTTCGGAGGGATCTTATTGCCTATAACGACCTTGGCCGTGTGCTTGCGGTAGGCTATCCCTACTTCGATGTGGCAGTCGTCGATGTTCCTGGAATAGCCGGTGTCCCTGATCTGATTCAGGGCCTTCTTGGCCAGCTTTCCCAGGTCGCATTCCTTGTCGAAATATTTCAGTTCCATGAGGAGGCCGGGCCTTCCGTCCTTCGCCTTCACATAGATGTCCGCGAACCCGTCGCCGGAGCCCAGCTCTGCCTGGTACCTGTATCCCGAGTACCCCAGCAATGCGGACATGAACGTTTTGTGGACGTTCTCGTCGAAATGGTCGCGCGGGGACATCCCGTCGAGGATCTTGTTCAGCTCTGCGGTCGCGGCATCGGCCTTCATGCTGCAGATGCATTCGATCAGATTCGATGCGGTGACCTTGTCGACGATCTTCAGCTTCTTCATCATGATGTCGAAGGCCTCGGCTACTTCCAGGTTTGGTAGCGAGATGGAGTATATCCCGCTCGATTCATCTGCGGCCTTGAGGTATCCTGATGTCACCATCAGCGTGATCGCCGCCGTCTTGAGATCGTCCGGGTCGTCGGACGAGAGGCTCTCGAAGCTCAGATGCGGGTCGATATCGCTTTTCATGATGATGCCGACGACTCCCAGCGCAAGGATCTTCTCTCTGAAATCCGGATCGGTGCGGCTCAGCAGACCGGTAATGAGCTTTGTGTCTCCTGATTGGACCCAATATGGTTTCAGCTTGTAGTCCCCGCGAGTGCAGTCGTGCATGTACTTCATGACGCTGAACGGGTTGTATATGTCCTCGTCTCCGAACCTGTATCCGTCATAATACGATTTTATCGTCCCCATGTCCACGGATGGCAAGTCAGCGCGCGATACGAGGTCCGCGACTTCGGACTCGGTGAACCCGAACGCCTCGTCGTATTCCTTCTTGAAGACATCGAATTCGTTCAGGTTGTTCAGGCCGCTGAATATGGATGCCTTCGAGATGTGGGAAACTCCGGTCATGACAGCGAACTTGTACGCCTGATTCGTCTTGAGCGACGACTCCATGAACGACGAAAACTTGACCATGAACTCCTGGTAGAAGCCCAGCTCGTATGCCTGGATGACCGGCTTATCGTACTCGTCGATGAGGATCACGGCTTTCGTGCCATAGACCTGCTCGATCCATTGCGACAGGCTAAGGATAGAGAACATGAGCTGCCCGTTGTCTGCCTTTTTCGCACGCAGCTCTTTGAACGATCTGCGATCGTCGGCATCTATCTTCTCCGATGTGGAAATCTCCTTGAAATTGCCGTACACCATCGAGACCATGTTCCGGAGACGTATCATGAAATCATCCACGTCCGAGGATTCGAGCATGGAGAAGTCCATGTGTATGACCTTGTACTTCCCGAAGTGCGACATGACGTCCGGATATCTTGAGACCTTCAGCCCCTCGAACAGACTGCGGTTCTCTGGATGGTCCATGTCAAAAAAGTAATGGAGCATGCTGAGGTTCATCGTCTTCCCGAACCTTCTGGGGCGCGTGAAGAGGAACGCCCCGTCCCTGAACGACACGATGTCCCTGATCATCAGGGTCTTGTCGACGAAGGTGTATCCTTCGCTGGCGATGGTCTTGAAATCGCAGACATTCGTGGGGAAGACCTGGTCCATGCTATCCGATGTGTCTCTGCGGATATAAAGAGTGTTTCAACCGGCGAGCTCATCCTTTCGGAGGGATCTTATCGCCTATGACGACCCTGGCCGTGTGCTTGCGGTAGGCTATCCCGACTTCGATATGGCAGTCGTCGATGTTCCTGGAGTAGCCTGTTTCCCTGATCTGATTCAGGGCCTTCTCAGCGAGCCGATCCAGGTCGCATTCCTTGTCGGAGTACTTCAGCTCTATGAGCAGCCCGGGCCTTCCGTCCTTCGCCTTCACATAGATGTCCGCAAACCCGTCGCCGGAGCCCAGCTCCGCCTGGTACCTGTATCCAGAGTACCCCAGCAATGCAGTCATGAACGTCTTGTGGACGTTCTCGTCGAAATGGTCGCGTGGGGACATCCCGTCGAGGATCTTGTTCAGCTCTGCGGTCGCGGCGTCGCCCTTCATGCTGCAGATGCATTCGATCAGATTCGATGCGGTGGCCTTGTCGACGATCTTCAGCTTCTTCATCATGATGTCGAAGGCCTCGGCCACTTCCAGGGTGGGGAGCGAGATGGTGTAGATCCCATCCACTGCATCTGCGGCCTTGAGGTAGCCAGATGTCACCATCAGCGTGATCGCCGCCGTCTTGAGATCGTCCGGGTCGTCGGACGAGAGCCTCCTGAAGTTCATATACGGGTCGATCCTGCTCTTCATGACGTTGCTTGGGACTCCCAGCGCAAGGATCTTCTCTCTGAAATCCGGATCGGTGCGCCTCAGCAGATCGGTGACGAGCTTTGTGTCTCCCGATTGGACCCAATACGGTTTCAGCTTGTAGTCCCCGCGAGTGCAGTCGTGCAGATAGTTCATGACGCTGAACGGGTTGTATATGTCCTCGTCTCCGAACCTGTATCCGCCATAGTACGATTTTATCGCCTCCAGGTCCACGGAAGGCAGGTCAGAGCGCGATATGAGATCCGCGACTTCAGACTCGGTGAACCCGAACGCTTCATCGAATTCCTTCTTGAATACGTCGAATTCGTTCAGGTTGTTCAGGCCGCTGAATATCGATGCTTTCGAGATGTGGGAGACGCCGGTAACGACGGCGAACTTGTACGCCTGGTTCGTCTTGAGCGACGACTCCATGAACAACAAGAACCTGACCATGAACTCCTGGTAGAAGCCCAGCTCATATGCCTGGATGACCGGCTTGTCGTACTCGTCGATGAGGATCACTGCTTCCGCATCATAGACTTGTTTTATCCATCTCGACAAGCGGAATAAGGAGAGCAGCATCTGTCCCATGTCAGCTTTGCCTGTTTTAAGGTTCATGAATTCCTGACGCTCGTCTGCCGGTATCTTCTCCGAGTCAGAAACTTCCATGAAATCGCTGAACACCACCGAGATCATCGTTTTGAAACGCATCTCGAATATCTCCATGTTTGGAGATTCCAGCATTGAGAAGTCCATGTGTATGACCTTATACTTCCCGAAGTGCGACATGACTTCCGGATATTCTGAGACTTTCAGCCCCTCGAAGAGCCCACGGTTCTCGGGATGGTCCATGTCGAAGAAGCTATGGAGCATGCTGAGGTTCATCGTCTTCCCGAACCTTCTGGGGCGCGTGAAGAGGAACGCCCCGTCCCTGAACGACACGATGTCC
>CAVICI010000126.1:0-3302 GCA_963640995.1 Dialister hominis
TGAAGCTGATGTGCTTGAGCTGCGCACAGTTGAAGAACGTGCACTTTGCAATATAATCCACTCCGGCGTCCGTGCAAACGGTCAAGCCGGCATCGGTGATGTTCCACGGCGTGTTCATGAAATACGCCTCCTCTGTCGGATAGCAGCTGTAAGTATACCACTCCCCGGTTCCGGAGGTGAAGATGATATTGGAGATGTTGATGCAGCCGGAGAACGCCGGGAGATCGTCGGAACCGACGGCATTGATGCTGATCGGGATTATGAGATCAGTCAGTTCGGTGCAGTTCTCGAATGCGCCTGCTCCGAGCGATGCGCTGCCGCTTTCGATGATGAGCGTGGACAAAGCGGTGCAATCGGCAAAAGCGCCGTCTCCGATGGAGCTGACGGAATCGGGAATGGTCACATAGACCAGTTGGGCGCATAGGCTGAATGCATGGTCTCCTATGGATTCCAAGGACTCGCCGAGGATCAATGTACGCAGAGATTGACAGCCGGCGAAAGAGGAGTTCCCGATAGCTATGACATGATCCGAAACGAACATATATGTCAGCGATGTGCAGTAGGAGAACGCATAATCTCCGATGACGGAAACCTTGTCTATCGACACAGACGCCAGAGATGTGCATCCCTCGAACGAATGCATTCCGATAGTCTCTACTGAATCGGGGATGGTGACAGAGACCAGTGCCGAACAGTCGACGAATGCGTAATCACCGATAGAGACGACTGAACCGCCGAACATCACAGACGCCAGACATGTGCATCCCTCGAACGAATGCCCCCCGATCGTCTCGACAGAGCAGGGGAAGGTGACGAAGGCCAATGCCGTGCAGCCGATGAACGCATAATCTCCGATATCGGCAGCAGACTTGTCCAGCGCCACGGACTTCAGAGATGTGCATCCCTCGAACGCATGCTCTCCGATCGTCTCGACAGAGTCGGGGAAGGCCACAGAGGCCAATGCCGCACAGCTGAAGAACGCGTAGCTTGAGATTGATTTGAGACCCGATGGCAAAGATATCGATTCGATGCTCCCGCAGTTGTAGAAAGTGCACGGAGCGATCGAACGTATGCCATCGCCGATGTTCACGGTCAGGCTGGCATCGGTGATGTGCCAAGGCGTGTACTTGTAGTATGAATCCCCGACGTAATCGAATCTGTAGAGATGCCAGTCGCCGTTGCCTTCCGTGAACGTGATCTCTTCGATGTTGACGCATCCGGAGAATGCAGGACGTAAGTTGGACCCGACGGCGTTGAGGCTTTGCGGAATCGTGAGAGCTTTCAGTCCGGTGCAGCCCATGAACGCCCCCATTCCGATGGATGACACGGAGTCTGGGATGGTTGCGGAGGCAAGAGATATGCAGTTCCAGAACGCATTGCTGCCGATCGCGGTAACAGAATCGGGGATGTCCACTTCGGCGAGAGATAAGCAAAATTCGAATGCGCCGGCTTCAATGGATTTGAGGCAGGCAGTATCGAAATCGATCTCGCGAAGGGCGTAGCACTTGTAGAATGCGAACGAGCCTATGCAGTCTATGCCGTCGCCTATCCTCACGGTCAAGATGCAATTGGTGATGTTCCAGGGAGTGTTCTCGGTGTACGTCTCTCTGGGCAAAAGATTGGTCTGATACCACTCCCCGGTACCTCTAGTGAATGTTATCTCCTCTATGTTGACGCATCCGGAGAATGCGGGAGAGTCGATGTCTCCGACCGTGTCGAGGCTTATCGGGACCGACAGCGTCCTCAATCCGGTGCAGTCCTTGAATGCCTCCTTTCCGACCTTCACGAGAGAATCCGGAAGCGTCAGAGAGGTGATGCGAGAACATCCGCTGAACACATAATCCCCGATGGTTTCGAGAGAATTTCCGAAGGTCACGGATTCAAGGACTTGGGAATCGAATGCGTTGTCTTGTATCTCTGTCAGGGAATCCGGAAAGCTCAGAGAGTTGATGCGAGGACACCCCTCGAACGCCTCAGATCCGATGAACTTGAGAGAATCGCCAAAGGTAACAGATTCGAGACGAGAACAATTTATGAATGCGCGGGCCTCGATCGTTTCGAGCGAATCTGGAAAAGTCAAAGAGGTAAAGGTGTAAGCATCGCACCCCAAGAATGCCCCGTTCCCGATGCTCTTGAGAGAATTGCCAAAGGTGATTGAATCGAGGTGGTAATTGCGAAAGAACGCACTCTCCCCTATCCTCGTGAGAGAATCTGGAAAAACCACGGATTTGAGATAGCAATACATGAATGCACAATCCCCGATGGTTGTAAGGGAATCCGAAAAAGTCACAGATTCAAGATTGTCGCAATCCCGAAATGCCGCGGCCTCTATGGTCTCGAGAGAATCGCCGCAAGTCACAGATTCAAGAGAACTGCAAGCCCAGAACGCATATTGCTTTATGACCGTGAGAGAATCCGGAAGGTCTGCGGAGGCGAGAGCTGTGCATCCCCAGAATGCATAAGCGTCGATGACTTCGAGCGTGTCCGGGAATTCTATATGCGAGAGCGACGAACAGCAATGGAACGCCCCGTGCCCGATCTTCGTGACGGGAGCATCGATGATAAGAGACTCAAGGGAGCACTGATTGAAAGTCCATGATCCGATCGATGTTATCGATCCCTCAATCACGACTTCTTTGACGGAATGGAATATGCTCGAATCCATCCACCCCGGATCCCACTCGTATGCACCCGCGCCATCAGGCATATCTCCGCTGCCGCTGATCGTCAGCGTGCCGTTGCCGTCATAATTATAGACGATTCCGCCGGAAACCACCGTTCCGTCGGAATATGGATGCGACGTCTCATCTTCACAATCGTCCGTTTCGATAGCCTGCGCCGATGCAGAATCTGCATCTGCGTGGAGCACGAACGCCGCCACCGTTGCGGTAGCGAGAGCCAACATGATCACAAAAACCATTCTCAGCTTCAACGAATCGTTCATACCGACACCTTCTCGGATTTTATCTTCCATACCTCGTTACTATATACATCGAAAAATACTGCTTAGTCCTTTATCAATCTGTCGAATATCGAAACGGATATCCCGTTCCACACGGCAAGGGATCACTGAATCCCGGGCCACGCCGCCAGGCCGTTTGATGGATTGACTTCCGCAACATGTATTGGGATATTAGCCGGCACCGGGAAGGTCGACAGGAACGGTATCGAAGTCGCTCGAACCAAGATCCTGGACCCTGCTGGCCTGATACGCTCGCAGATAGAGTGTCGAACTCACTATTCGACATGACTGTGTTGAATAATTCGGTTCGCCCCGATTCATGATTTCACGCCGTTAGACA
>CAVICI010000127.1:0-3300 GCA_963640995.1 Dialister hominis
ATGCTCCCGCTCTTCCCGTCGGGGAGAGTGATCGTGACGCCGTACTGGCAGGTCTCGGTGGGATCGGTGCCGGTCCCCGTGACGTAGGTCACGGTGAGCATCGCGAGCTCCCACGAGGCTGTGAGCTTCACGTTCCTCGCAGGCATCTTGTCGAAAACGAATTCGGTTCCGTTTTCATCCATCCAATACTGGAACGTGTTACCGGCCTTTTCGGGGTCTGCCGGCTTCACGATCGCTTCTCCGGGGCGATGGTCCTCGGTCCAAGCATCCGTCCCGTTGTCGGGGTCGAAGGCGAGAGCGTAGCTCTCCTCTCTGTACATGGTATTGATATCGCCCGTGAACGACCAGCCTCTGAAATCGTCCAGCCCCGAGAGATCGAGGAGGCTAGTTTTGTCCGACTTGTAGAACTTCGTATTCACGAGTTCTCCGTTGCTCATTTTTCCGAACGCATCACCTGAGATCGTATTCACCCCGGTGCCGAATTTGATCGACTTCAGGCTGTTGCAATCTGCGAAAGCCATCGAGCCGATGCTCTCGACGGAATCCGGAATGACGAAGGTCTCCATGTCTGCTCCATAAAATGTCCTCGCGCCGATTGACGTCACGCTCGGGAAGTTCTCTATCGTGGCGAGACCGCAGCCTTCAAAGATCCCGTGGCCATCCTCGGACTCGGGCCCCGGAAGGTCCGTCAGGCCGATGCCCTGGCCGAACGTCAGCTTGTCCAGTTCAGAATCGTTATAAAACGCTCCCACTTCGATAGATGTCGTGCGGCTCGGGATGGTGACCTCCGTGATGCCGGTTCCCGCGAATGCATACTCTCCGATGGTCAGGCCGCTTCCGTTGCCGGAGAGCGCAGAGGAGGAGCTGAATATCACGGTCTCGATGTTGCTGCGAGCCAATGCGTACGATCCGATGGATGTGACACTGTCTTCGATGATGACTTTAGAGAGGCTGGGAGATACGCATATGAGCATCTCGCCTGTGACGTTGCATCTGAACGTCATCGTCTCTATGGGGCAGCTTATGAAGGCATCCATCCCTACGGAACCGATGCGCTCTCCAAGGGTCACATTGCTCAGCGACATGCATTTATCGAACGCATAGTCCGGAACAGAGCCCACTCCATCGGGGATCACGATCGCCGTAAGTCCGGATCCCGCGAATACCTTGTATCCGAGAGTCCCAACGCTGTCAGGCAGCGTTATGGAGTTTAGAGAAGTGCATCCTTCGAACACGCCGTGGTCTCCTTCCGCCCCGTCGTCCCCGATTTTGGTCGTGTTTGTGAGCGTCACATTCGCAAGGCTCGTGCAATTGTAGAACGCGCCGTTGCCGATGTTCCAGCTTTTCAGCACTGCATCGGTCAGATTCTCGCAGCCGCTGAACGCGTTCTTCCCTATCGTATACGTACCGTCAACGGTCACTTTCTTCAGATTGCCCATCGACGAGAACATCTCATCGTCGACCGAGCGGTAGAAGGTCATCTCGATGCCGCCGGTGCCGCCGCATCCTTCGAATGCATCTTTGACGACATCGGAGACCCGGGGTCCGATCGTGACGGCCTTCAGGTTGGCGCAGCCCTTGAACGCGCCCGTTGGTATGGATGTGCTTCCATTAGTGCCGACTATGACTTCGCCAAGGTAGCCCTTGCTCTCGAACTCATTCGCCGAGATCGCGCAGTCTATGGTCATTTTGATCTTGCCGTTAGTGCACCCGTCGAAAGCCGTTCCGTCCAGCGATGTGATGTCGCTTCCAAGAACGACCTCTGTCAGCGACGTGCAGTTCCCGAACGCATAAGCCCCTATCTCCTCAGCCCCTTTGAAGTCCGCTTTACCGATCAGAGTTCCGTAGAACGCGTAGGCTCCGATCGTCCCGAACGTCGGTTCGTCCCGCCCGGACATGCTTAGATTCGAGAGGCTCGAACATCCTTGGAAGACGCCTTGGCCATCCTTCGCATCCAGGGTTCCGAGCGTTTCGATATCGCTCACCTCCCGGAATGTCACGGAGGAAAGCATGGTGCATCCATAGAAGGCCCCGTTGCCGATGTAACCTGAACCGCTTCCGTGATAGCCGAGGGTGATGCTGCGCAAGCCGGTGCAGCCCTTGAACGCATTCTCCCCGATCGTCTGGACCTCGCTGGGGATCTCTACCGAAAAGAGGTTCCTGCATCCCTCGAATGCGCCGGCCCCTATCTCCGTCAGTTCACTTCCCATAGACCCGACGCTATAGAGCTTCTCGCATCCGCTGAAAGCCTCGTCGCCTATCTGCGTGACTTTGCTCAGGTCCGGGACGCGATACTCCAACTCGCTGCATCCTTTGAAAGCTCTGTCGCGGATATACTGGAGATCGCGTCCGAGTTCCGGGCTAGTGAGCTTGACGCATCCTTCGAACGTGCCCTCCGCGACCGCCGTCATGCCGCCGTTGCTGTTACTGACTTCGCTCAGCTGCGTGCATCCTTTGAAGGCCTCTTTTCCTACCGAACTCACTTTACAGGTAACCTTGTCCAGCTTCGTGCACCCGTAGAACGCGTAATCTGCAATGGAATCGATATCGTCGGATAAACTGCATTCTCTTGCCCCTGGTTCTTTCCCTGCCGGGTATTGAAACAGTATGTTGCCCGTCTTGTTGAAGAGGACGCCGTCTGAGGAAGAGTAGTTCTGATTCGATTCGTTGACCGTTATCGTCGTCAAAGACGCGCAGTTGCGGAACGCGCCCACCCCAATCGTCCCTACATTAGCGTGGATGATGATCTCCGTGAATTTGCAGGAGTCGAATGCGCAGGTCCCGATTGCTGTGACGGCTTCCGGTATCGAATATGCCTCTTGGGTCGATTTCATGACGGGATGCTGAACCAACGTCGCCCCATCATCTGTGTAAAGAAACCCGTGATCGTCAGAAGAGTACGTCCCCCCTGATTCCACAAAAATGCTTGCCAAAGAAGTGCAGGAGCTGAACGCGCCAACGCCGATCGAATCGACGGAAGCCGGAAGCGTGATGGTCTCCAATCTCTCGCAGCCGTAGAACGCATCGTCGCCTATGGACGTGAAGCTGCTGCTGGTGCTGAAGGTGAGATCTCTGAGATTCGAGCAGCCCTTGAATGCGCCGTTGCCGATCGAGACGACAGTGTATGTGCTCTCCTCATGCTCCACGGTTTCGGGAATCGTGACCGTCGTCGCGCTCTCATTGCATTTCGCGACGCTCACTTTGCTGGTTCCGGTGATCTCGTAAGTGAGATCGCCCACGACGATGGCGTCGCCGTCATCGCCGTCGGAATCCGGCGCCCCGGCCATCCCGATGCACAGC
>CAVICI010000128.1:0-3206 GCA_963640995.1 Dialister hominis
TCAGTGATGCCTTTTCGTGTGCATTGATGTCCAGATGTCCGAGTCCCGGACGGCCCCGCGATTCCCTGCGGGCAGAACGCACGGAGGCCTCCGCCCGGAAGGCTGAGACTCTGCCCCCGACGAATGCCGATGAAGAAGGTCGCGAAGAAGCACATTCCGCCTTCAACGCATAGGCTGCGGAGATGATCTGTCCCCGCCCGATTATGCACCGACTTCTTGATCGCCTAGCCCCTGACCTAATGTAAATTGAAAACTAACAAATATCCTGCATTTTACTCCCGCCATGTGACCGTTTCATCCAGACTGGAACCGCCTGTCAGACAAGATCCGAATCCGATTCCAGCTCAGAGCGCTATCCGCTCCATCGATGATCAGGCCTGACAGGGAGGTCCAATGAGCATAATCCTGAACAAAACCGTCACAGGGGAGAGGAAGCCGAGTTGCCTCATATCAGCAATCCTGATAATCTCCTTCATCATCCTGGCGATGACAGTCGCCTGCGCACTCGTTGAGCCCAACGATTGCTCCGAGGTTTCGGGCGATTCGATAGCGGCATCGGGCGATTGCGGACCAAACCTGAAATGGTCAATCGACAACGATGGCAATCTCACGATTTCTGGCTTCGGGCCGATGGAAGACCTTCCCATATACGGCAGGTGGGGAGGACAAACTGTCAGAACCGTCAAATTCAATATTGACGATGGTGAAACCTCGACCATCGGGGCACAAGCGTTCTATCTTTGCAATGAACTGTATTCCGTCGATGGCTGGAGTTCGATCACGAGCATCGGAATCAGGGCGTTCGCAGATTGCTACAGACTGAATTCAAACGTCAACCTGGACAGCATCACCAGCATCGGAAAGAGCGCGTTCTATGATTGCAGGTTCCTTGCTTCCGTTACGTTCGGGGATTCGCTCACGAGCATCGGAAGCAATGCGTTCTATGGTTGCTCCACCCTGACTTCAATCGTCATTCCGAACAGCGTCACAAGCCTCGAATACGGGACGTTCGAAGGGTGCTATGGCCTGACGTCTGTCTCGCTCGGAAATTCGATCACAAGCATTGGAACCGCTACTTTCTCCGGGTGCGGCCGTCTGACATCGATTGATATTCCAAACAGCATAACAAAAATCGCCAATTATGCGTTTTGGAATTGCTATGCACTCAGCACCATCCGCTTCGGTACAGGGATCAGCAGCATCGAAATAGTGGCGTTCTCCAGTGGCACCAGCGTAACTGTACCTGTACAGACAGCTTTCTACGACGAGGACGGAGATGAGATCAGCATCTCTGAATGCTATAAGTTCAGAGGCCAGACGTTCAATGGCAACATCTACAAGATGTCCATCGAACCGGGCACTTGCACCCACGATGGGATAATATACAAGATCTCGGACACCGCTGGCAAAGCATATGTCTTTGGATACACCAGCGGCATCTCGAACGTAGCGAAGATTCTCGATTCTGTCGAGATCGAGGGCGATCAATATGAAGTCGCATCGATTGGAGAAAGCGCGTTCAAGAATTGCACCAACCTGAATTCGATCGAATTTCCGGAAAGCATCACCAGCATAGGCGATCATGCGTTCTCCGGATGTAGCGGCCTGGGTTCGATCGATATCCCTGACGGCGTCACAATCATCGAGCCGTACACATTCCAGTATTGCTCCCGTCTGAAGTCCGTCACTCTCGGGAGCTCGCTCGAAAGCATCGGCGACTATGCGTTCGAAAACTGCACGGGGCTGACTTCAATCGTTATACCGGACAGCGTCGAAAGCATCGGCGAAGGTACATTTGATAACTGCAACATACTGGAGACCGTCACTCTCGGGAGCTCGCTCAAAATCATCGGCGACTATGCGTTCAGAAAATGCATCAGCCTGACTTCGATCGAATTTCCGGACAGCGTCACGATAATCGGGAAAAATGCGTTCCAGTATTGCTCCGATCTGACTTCGATAGATACGAACAACGTTGCAAGCATCGGAGAATATGCGTTCAGCGATTGCGCCAAGCTGGAGTCCGTTCTTATCAGAGATTCGATCGAGACCATCAGCGAGGGCGCGTTCATGGGATGCGCCAAGCTGGCTTCCGTCACTTTCGGGAGCTCGGTAAAAACCATCTCAGACTACGCGTTCTCCAACTGCGCGAGCCTCAAAACCATCATCTTCGGAGAGGGGATCGGTTCCATCGAGACATATGCGTTCTCCACCAAATCGCCAACAGGCTACACTCCGACAAAATTCTACGACGGCGAAGGAAACAGGATCTCCCTCACCGCACAGCTTGAGAAGCTCAGGAACAAAACGTTCAACGGCGACATCTACGATATGACCGTCTACGGGGACGTCTCCGTTCATGACGGGATAATCTACAAGGCCACAGGTTCCGGCACTGCATATGTCTATGGATACAACAGCGACATCAAAAGCAGCGAGACCATCCGCAACTCTCTGCCGATAAACGGAACCACGTGCCGTGTCGTGTCCATCGGAGATAGTGCGTTCAAAGGTTGCAAGGCCCTGACATCCATCATGATCCCCGCATCGGTCGTTTCCCTCGGACATTCTGCATTCTATGGCTGCAAGAGCCTGGAATCCGTCACCTTCGTCGGAAGTTCGGTCACGAGCATCGGAGGCAATGCGTTCTACGGCTGCACCGGCCTGGCTTCGTTCAAAGTTCCGGAAAACGTAACAGAAATCGCAGATGGAACGTTCAGCGGCTGCACAGGCCTGACAGCTGTCACACTAGGGAGCTCGCTCAAGAGCATTGGGGGCAATGCGTTCTACGGCTGCACCGGCCTGACCTCGATCGTCATTCCAGGCAATGTCGCCAGCATCGGCAATGGAGCGTTCTTCAAATGCACCGGCCTGACATCCGTATCTTTCGGGAGCTCGGTCGATAGCATCGGAAACGGCGCGTTCTATGGCTGCACAGGACTGACCTCGATCACTATTCCAGGAAATGTCGCATCCATCGATTATGCTACATTCTACGGCTGCACCGGCCTGAGATCGATCACGATTCCCGACTCGGTCAGAACCATCGGAGATTACGCGTTCTACAACTGCACGAGCCTCGACACCATCATCTTCGGTGGAGGAATCAATTCAATCGCAGCCAATGCGTTCTCCAGCAGCGATTCCAAGGGGAGCATTGTCCAGACGAAGTTCTACGACGAGAACGGCGATGCGCTCAGCCTTTC
>CAVICI010000129.1:0-3124 GCA_963640995.1 Dialister hominis
CGATGGACGTGACCTTGCATGCAATATCATGGTCCGTGAACGCATCGAGGATCTTCGTCTCGCTCTTGATGTCCTCGGTGTATCCGTAGACATACGCTACGCCGGATGCATTGTATTTGTATATCACGCCCATCCAGTAATAGGTGCCGAATACATCGATGAACATCGCATGGATATCGCCCGTGAACGTCTGGCCTTTGTAGTCACTGATGATTTTAGCAAGAGTGATCTCTTTGCCGTTCTCGTCGTAGAACTTTGTCGGCGTAACCGTCTTATCGGAGTTGATAATGCCGAAAGCATCACCAGCTATACTTTGGAGTGAACTTTGGGATTTCCCGAAGGTGATGGATGTCAGGCCATCGCAGCCTGCGAACGCCTTCGTTTTGATTTCCTTGACCGAATCCGGGAACGCGACGGATTCCAGCTTCGCGCATCCTTCGAACGCCGATTCTCCGATCGTGCCGAGCGAACTTCCTGTCGAATCTCCGAAGGTGACGGATGCCAGGAGGATGCAGCCTTTGAAAGCGTTATTTCCGATGGTTGTGATTTCTTTCGGAATGGTGATCTTAGTCAGGCCGGTGCAACCTTCGAATGCACTGTATTTGATGTTCTTGAGCGAGCTTCCGAACGTAACGGACGTCAGGCCGGTGCAGCCTTTGAATGCATTCCCTCCCAGACTACTTACACCTGAAATGTTGATCGAACCCAGGCCCTTGCAATTTTCGAACGCGTTGTCTCCGATGGATTCCACCGAGGTGGGAATGCCGAATGCCATCTGCGTGCATTCTTTGAACGCATTGTTTCCAATGGATTTGAGCGAACTGTCGCCCTTGATTTCAACTGATTTCAGCTCCGTGCATCCGTTGAACGCATCGTTTCCGATGGAAGTGACCGAACCAGGAATCGTGACTTTTTTCAGCGTCTTACAATCCTTGAATGCCTCATCTTTGATGGAAGTGACATAGCACGGGTTGTGGCCGAAGGTTATTTGATCGCTGATCGCAACCTCTGTGATACCGCTTTCATATCCGCTGACATATGCGTTTGGCGAGGAGTCTTTGTCGATCTTGTATTTGACTCCATTCTCGGTCTTCTCTGTCACAATGGTCATATTGGTAAAATTGCCCCTGAACTCCCAGCCTTTTAACTTTTTAAGGTTATCTTCAGTGATCTCTTTCGTAAAGGTGACAACGGAATCGTCTATGGCTTTGAATTTCGTGTTCGTGTATACCCCGTTAGCCTCCTTGGCGAATACATTCTCGCCCACCCCATTCGTTGTGATTCCGGTTCCGAACGTTACGCTTGTCAAACTGGTGCAGTCTAAGAACGCATAATCCTCGATGGTCGTGACGCTGTCCGAAATATCTAACGATATCAGGTTGAGGCACTTTTTGAACGCATAATGCTTGATGGTCTTGACCGAGTCGGGGATCGCATATGTTGTGCTGGTTTTCCCGGCAGGGTATTGGATGAGAATTGTCTGGCCCTTGTTGAAGAGGACTCCGCCATCAGAGGAGTAATTCGTATTATTCGCATTGACATTTATCGCCGTCAGATCAGCGCAGTCCAGGAAAGCGCAATCCCCGATGTTCGAGACTCTGCTCGGAATGGTGATCGTGGTCAGACCGCTCTCGGCGAACGCATAGTCTCCGATGGTCATCGAAACAGTTCCGCTCGCACTAATGACAACATTGGTCAAACGGGCGCATTTATTGAATGCGTAATCCCCGACGGTATTGACTTTCTGCCTAATTTGGACCGAAGTCAGTCCGCTCTCGGCGAACGCATAGTCTCCGATGGTTTCGAGATTGCTGGTCTGCTCAGTCTCGATCGAAGCCAGACCAGTGCATTTATAGAACGCATGGTCTCCGATGGTCTTGACGCTGTCCGGAATGGTGATCTCTGTCAGATTGCTCTCGGCGAACGTGTATTTTCCGATTTCCTTGACTTTGTTCGAAATATGTATCCCGGTCAGCGTGCCGCACGACATGAACGCATAATCCCCGATGCTCGTGACGTTATCCCCAACCATAGAGACTGTATTCAGAATCGTGCATCCTTTGAAAGCAGATTCCCCGATGGTAACTTCGTTACTAGTGCTCGCTCCTATGGTCAGGCTCCCCAATCCGGTACAAGATTCGAACGCGCTTTTCCCGATGCTCGTGACAGTAGACGGAATGGTGATCTCTTCCAGTCCGCTCTTGGCGAACGCGCTCTCGCCTATTGTCTTGACACCGCTCGGAAGTTTGACCGAAGTCAGGCCCGTGCATCCACTGAATGCATTATTCCCTATGTCCGTGGATTCGCGGACTTCTTCACTGTTAACACTGAGAGTCGCAGTGCCCAGTTTCGTGCATCCATTGAACGCATCGGAGCCTATGGTCATGGTCGTGTACGGAATAGTGACCTCAGTCAGTTCAATGCACTCTTCGAACGCACCATCCCCTATAGACGTGAGTTTATCAGCCCCGAAGGTCACTTTTCCCAGCATCTTACATCTAATGAACGCATTATTCCCGATGCTCGTGGCGGTGGAGAGATCGATTGAAGTTAGAGCTGCGCAGTCCATGAACGCACCAGCTCCGATAGTCACGTCACTAGTCCCGAAGGTCACTTCCCTCAGTTTCGTGCATCCATTGAACGCATTAGCTTTGATGCTCGTAGTGCTGTTCGGAATGGCGATCTTAGTCAGTTCCGTGCATCCATTGAACGCATGCTGCCCGATGCTCGTGACCTTAGTCCCGAGGTTCACACTCGTCAGGCCGGTGCATCCATAGAACGCACTAGTTCCGATGATTGAGATGCTAGTGCTCGAGAGATCGACCGATTTCAGTTCCGTGCAATCCTTGAACACATTTTGTCCGATGCTCTCAATACTACCAGTAGAATCCTTAACAAACGTAACGCTTGTTATAGTAATTCCCCACGGTGGCACCTCATAATCATCGTACATTGTTCCATGGCCGGTGATCGTGAGCGCGGTACCTTTGAGCTCCCAGTTCAGGGCCTTTCCGCATGCTCCTCCATTTGGTGCGTTCGTACCGCCCGAGATCTCGGAGCAATCATCCTGTTCAGCTAATGCAAAGGCTCCCACCGTCGCCATGACGATGAAGGAGATGATCAG
>CAVICI010000130.1:0-3048 GCA_963640995.1 Dialister hominis
CTTCGATGATGCCGTTCACGTTCCGGAGAATGCCCTGAACAGTTATAATGGAGACCCAAAGGCCCTTCGGATGCCCGGAAGGACCGGGCATCCGCCTCAGTTGGTGTAGAAAGAGATGGTTATGAAGTAGATCAGGCTGAACACGGCCAATCCATGCATCACGGGGCTGACCTCCCTCCACCTGCCGGCGCCGAGCATGCAGACACAATAGAAGATCACTCCGAACGCGATCCCGTCGACGATCGAGAAGGCCAGCACCGTGAACAGGATGGTGGCCATGACGGCGACCGTCTCGGGCCCGTCCGTCCAGGTCACGTGCTTGAGGACCGCGATCATCGCTGCCCCCACGATGACCATCGCGCCGACGGTGCACGAAGACGTGACGATCCCGAACAGAGGGCCGATGAACAGGGTCAGGAAGAACAGGGCGGCGACGACCAGCGTAGCCAGCCCGGTCCTCGCCCCTGCCTCCACTCCCACGGCGGATTCCGCATAGGACCCGGTAGGCGTGGTCCCCGCCACTCCGGCCAGGACGGAAGCGGCCGCATCGGCGACCAGGGCCTTGTCGTAGTTCACCCTCCCCTCGCTGTCCTTGAGGCCCGCCAGCTCTCCTGTGGCCAGGAGGGTGCCGGTGCTGTCGAAGAACTGCATGAACGTCAGGGCCACGACCGCGACCAGGAACTCCACGGTGAAGATGTCTGTGCCGAACCCGTCGAGGAAGGCGGTGAAATCGGGCATGGCCGGCATGGACACTATGGCCGACGGAATCGCGATGATCCCTGCGCATATCCCCACGATGACGGTGGCAACCATCCCTATCAGGACGGAGGCCGTGACCTTCCTCGAATGGAGAAAGAGCGTTATGAGGATGCAGAACACGCCCAAGAGGGCCGTGGGCTCGGCCAGGTTCCCCAGGGATGTGAGGCCCCCCTCGGCCACGATCAGGCCCGCGTTCTCGATCCCGATGAACACTATGAAGCATCCGATGCCCGCGATCACCGCATACCTGAGCCCGTCCGGGATGCTGTCGATGATCTTCTTCCTGGCGCCGCTGAGCGATATGGCCAGGAACACGATGCCTGCGATGAACGTCGCGGCCAGGGCCTGCTGCCAGGTGAACCCCATGACGATCACGACGCTGTACACGAAGAACGCGTTCACGCCCATGGTCGGCGCCTGCGACACGGGATATCTGGCGTAGAGCGCCATGGACAGGGTACCGATGACGGACATGAGGATGGTGGCAGTATAGGCGGCATCCCTGTCCATGCCGGCATCCTCCATCATGGCGGGATTGACGGCGATGATGTAGCACATCGACATGAAGACGAGCGCTCCGCCCCAGGCCTCGGTCCTGAAATTGGAGCCTCTGGCAGATACGCCGAAGAACCTGTCGACGGTTTCTGAAAACGCCATGGCATGGCGTATGATTCGCAGTTTATAATACTGAAGGGGGATGATGCGTCCGGCCGCCGCGCTGAATCCCCTTCAGGCAGATACCATAGCCGATATCGTGATGAAATAGGCCAAGCAGAACACTGCGAGCCCGTACATGATGGGGCTGACCTCCCTCCACCTGCCGGCGCCGGCCATGCAGACGCAGTAGAAGATCACGCCGAACGCGATCCCGTCGACCACCGAGAACGCCAGGACCATGAACAGCACTGTGCCCATCGCCGAGACTGTCTGCGGCCAGTCATCCCAGCGTACATGCTTCAGGCAGGATATCATCGCCGCTCCGACGATCATCATGGCTCCGACCGTGCACGAGAACGTTATCATGCCGAACAGCGGCCCGATGAACAGCGCCAGGAGGAACAGGAACGCCACCACAAGCGATGCCAGCCCGGTCCTCGCACCGGCCTCTATGCCCACGAACGACTCCGAAAAGGGGCCGACAGGCGTGCATCCGACGGCTCCGGCCAGAGCCGTGGAGGCGGCGTTGGCCGTCATGGCCCTGTCGTACAGAACCTTCCCCTCGCTGCCCTTGAAGCCTGCCATCTCTCCGGCGGCCATAAATGTCCCTGCGCTGTCGAAGAACTGCATGAACGTCAGCGCCACCACGACAACGATGAACCTCACGTCGAGCAGGTCTTCCGTGAAGCCGTCGAGGAACGCGCCGGCATCTGGCATCTCGGGGAACGAGACGGCATCGGACGGGATGGGGATGATCCCGGCGAATATCCCGATGGCCGCGGTGACCAGCATGCCGATGAGGACCGCTCCGGAAGGCTTCCTGGCATACAGGAAGAGGGTCAGCAGTATGCAGAAGACGGCCAGCAGGACGTCGGGATCGGCCAGGTTCCCGAGGGCCGTGCGGCTTCCGTCGACAACAATCAGCTCTGCGTTCTGGAGCCCGATGTAGACTATGAAGCACCCCACCCCTGCCACGATGGCGTACTTCATTGTGTCCGCGATGCTGCCGGCAAGCTTGTCCCTGAAGCCGCTGAGCGTGATGATTAGATAGACCGTCCCTGCGATGAAGGTCGCGGCGAGAGCCTGCTGCCACGTGAACTCCAGGGCTACGACGATGACGTAGATGAAGAAGACGTTCGCGCCCATCAGCGGCGCCTGCGACATCGGATGCCTGGCATAGAGGGCCATCGAGAGGGATCCTATCACGGCCATGATCGTGGTGGCGGTATAGCATGCGCCCCGATCCATGCCGGCATCCTCCATCAGCACAGGGTTGACGGCGATGATGTAGCACATCGACATGAACACCACGATCCCGCCCCAGACCTCTGTCCTGAACGTCGAGCCTCTGGCGGACACGCCGAAGAAGCTGTCAACGCGTCCGAGTGATGCCATGAGAACAGACAGGGCTTAGGGATTAAAAATGTGATTGAACGTGTTTGCTGCCGATTCCATGCATATGTGGCTCATATGTTGGCCATATCATCCAACATAGCAGGCCGCAGCCATGCGCCGGATCGGAGCAATGCCTGATCCGTGTTCGGCAACGCAGCTTCCGAATGCATGCCGAGTATGACTTCCGAGACCACGCGCCTGGCCTCGTCCATCCCCTTGTACAGGTAGACGGAAGCC
>CAVICI010000131.1:0-3026 GCA_963640995.1 Dialister hominis
TCCACGGCGATCATCGGAGCGGCCGCGGGGCTGCTGGTGTACATGGCGCTCTGACGCTCCAAACAGCTTCTGGAAACGGAGAAGGTAGACCTATCCAGACGTATCCCTGCCACTCACAGGAAAGCCCTTGCCCGACTAGAAGATTTCAGGATCCTGTACAGCGTTCCCGAGGGTGCATTCTGTGTGATGGCCGACATCTCAGAGTCCGGATCTGCAGGAATGTGAGCGTGGGAGCCGCTCTGGCATCGAACTTCTTCAGGGATGATGATGACCTCGTAAGCCTGCATTACGCGAAGAACGATTCCGCCCTGGAAGCAGTTTGAGATACCATCAAAAATCCGGATGAACAGGAGATGCTCATTGCCTAGAGCGGCCGGGATGACCCCGGCCGCTCCGTTAGATGAGAGAACAAATGCCGTTCTCATAGCTCGCTAACGGGTTCAGAGTTCCAGATAAATCCTGTATTCCTGCCCTGCGTAGAGCGTCACTGTCTCATGGTCCGTGTATGTGGAACCAGTAGATGTCCCTACACCCTTTGCAGTAAATGTGAATGTGCCGCTGTTTCCGTCCAACTTCACCATGGTGTAATTCTTGGTATATTGGTAGTAGTCGGGCTTCAGATTATCGCAGGACAGGTATGTGTTCGAACCATCCGACAAGGTCATGTTCACCGATTCATCTTCGTTATTGCTGACCGTGAACGTCACCAGCGCATAGGGGGTATCATCTGCATGTGTCTGGTACGAGGGCACGTTCATCATCACGACACCGAATATGATCAGGATCACCGCTACAGCGATCCCCTTCTTGCAGAAGCCTACACCGTTAGACTTGCGTTTCATTGGCCTCCGAACAGACGGTTCTTTCGCAGAGCCCAGCTCCGGCTCATGCTTGACAGGTTCGGTCTTGACAGGCTCGGGTTCAGGTTCGGTCTTGACAGGCTCTTCCTTCACAGGTTCCGCAGGTTCTGGCTCGGCCTTGACAGGCTCTTCCTTCACAGGTTCCGCAGGTTCCGCAGGTTCCGCAGGTTCCGCAGGTTCCGCAGGTTCCGCAGGTTCTGGCTCGGCCTGCTGGCTTACAGCCCCCTTGCCTTGGCCTGGAAGATTCAGCTCATATTTCTCGAGGAAGTTCTCGTCGTTGAACTTGAAACCACAATTCAGGCAGATTTCAGAGCCTTCCGAGACAGCAACGCCGCAATTCGGGCACTCCATTCACTGCACCCCCTTTGAACGGCTCTTCCTGACAAGGAACAGCACTGCAAACACGACTAGCAGAACCAGTCCTGCGAGGAATAACAAAGCTCCGGTTACCCCTATTCCAATATCGCTGTTTTCATACACTTCTGACGGCTTAGGAAGGCTATCAGGCTCAAACAACGGAACATATGTGGCATCCCCGGTCACGACGATGGTCCTTGTGGGGGATGTGTTCCCGTCGCTCCACTTGAGGAACTTGTACCCATCCTTAGGCGTAGCCGAGATAGTCACACTATCCCCTTCTTCATATGTTCCTCCACCGCTTGTCTTCCCCCACCCAGGAGTATCGGAGTACACAGTGATCTTGTATTTTCCAGTAGGTGTGGGTGTGGGGGTAGGTGTGGGGGTAGGGGAATCTGTACAGATCATCTTCCCGTTCGTGTTCTTGAAGGTATGTCCGGCAAGGTTGGTTGCGGTCTGAGCAATCACAGTAACGCCATCGCTCTCATAGAACACGAATCCGTAGAACGACTGAGCACCGATGACCGATATCGAAGCGTTGATTGTGACAGATTTGACACTGGAGTTGTAAGTGAACGCCTGATTCCCAACAGAAGTGACGTTCGAGGGCAAAACATAATCTCCTGTGAAATTGCAGTTCCTGAAAGCTCCCTCGCCGATGGTCTCGACCGACTTTCCGAGGCTCAGGCTCCCTGTGAAATTGACTTCGGCGAAAGCATATGCTCCAATCGAAGTCACATTATCTCCGATCTTCAGTGTTCCCGTGAAGTCTGTATCGTAGAAAGCATAGTCTCCAATAGTTTTCACATTGTTTCCCAGGTTCAAGTTTCCGGTGAAATCGACACCGGCAAAGGCGTGGGATCCGATGGTGGCAAGGGACGAGGGAAGGGTGAGAGTTCCTGTGAAATTAGTCTCTGCAAATGCATACTCCCCCACTGATGTCAAGGACGAGGGAAGTGAGAGGGTCCCTGTGAAGTTGCTTCCATAGAACGCATAATTGCCGATAGTTTTGACCGTAGACGGAAGGTTCAGGGTTCCTGTTATATTCGACTCTCTGAAAGCAGAGTTCCCTACTGCTGTTAGGCCGTTGGATATGGTCAGTGTGCCTGTTATGCTCGCATCCTTGAACGCATTGTCTCCGATGGTCCGGATCTGAGACGATATGGTCAGTGTGCCCGTTATGCTGGCGCCCTGGAAAGCCCCGGCCCCTATGTAGGAGACATTGTTCGTGTTCATGGTTCCGGTCATCATCTCGCCCTTGAACGCGTTGGCGGCGATGGCAACCACCTGATAAGTCTTGGAGTTATAGCTGATCGACTTCGGAATATCTTTGATTATGCCGCTGTTCAATCCTGTGACAGTCGCTTGGCTGTTGGCTTCATCCAAGGAATAGTAGAAATTGTTATCATGGACAGTCGTAGCCTCTGTCTCTTCTGAGAGCAAGGGAACAAGACAGACTGCCATGGCGATAATCACGACTAGCGCAATCATTCTGTTGGCATTCATAATACTCGCTCGCGCACTCAGATATGATGATTTAAACTTAAGCTCAACTTCTTCTTACTGCCCCGGAATCATGCATCATCGACGGTTCGATTTCGTGGATGCTTGAAATGGGCATCATTACCTAGCTTGTTTGTTTTGTGCCATGTTATACTTGTCCGAAGTCACCAGACTTTCCGTCGGCATCGTCTGGATTATGCCCGTCTCCGAACTGCCACGGCCTCGAGGACATCTCGGCGATGAATCTGGTATTGTCAGTCCGAGCGCCTTCTCAGGAAATCCCTGACTCCCCCGTACTTGTAGCAA
>CAVICI010000132.1:0-2923 GCA_963640995.1 Dialister hominis
AGGATGCTCCTGCTCTACATCTACGAGCATCCCGGCTGCACCAAGAAGGACGCGAGAGACTGGCTGTTCGACGGGAAGAGGAGAGACTCGGCTTTCAGAGCTCTGATCGAGTACGGAGCCCTTGTCGACGACGATGGGAAGACGCTGCGCCTGACCGAGAAAGGGGCGTTCATGGCCAATATCTTCTTGGCGATGAGGACAGCGGAGGAGAAGGGCGAGTTCCCGCTTCCGGAAAACGTGCGCGTGCCCGGTTCCCGGAAACGATGCTGCCGCGGCTCCGCCGGCAGGCTCGGTCCGGACCGGGATCGAGGCGGAGGACTGCAGAGAGGCCGATACAGGATGGAAGGCCGGCAGGTCAAATCGCAGCTCTTGGCGATAGCAGTGCCTATCGCTGTCGCATCCTGGTTTGGTTATATTCTTCTGTATGCGCGCGAGCGAAGCCCTGGCAGCGCGCGGCGCGCCTGTCCGCGAGGAATGAACGGCTCCGATAAGGGGTGCGCTTCATGGCGGGCTATCGGGAAAAGGACGGGGAAAGATGTTTCAACCGCCGTGAGCCGGACGGTGCGCACGGCGGCGCGGGAGGACGGCCGTCAGCGCTTGGCGCTGCAGACGTACGCGGTGAGCATCGCCATGAACGCTGCGATGCAGGCCACGATGATCAGAATCTCCTTAGAGCTGTCCGATCCTTTTCCTGATTGCCCGGAGTCCCCCGAAGGACTGGGCGGGTAGTATGGGTCGTCATCGTCATCCCACGAGGGCGCGGGCGTGGGTGTGGGCGAAGGCACGGCCTCCCAGACGGCTGTGAACGTGACGTCCGAAGTCACCGTGTACTCGGTTCCGGGCCCGTAGACATCGCTTTCTCCCGAGATCTGCCAGCCGGAGAGCGAGTATCCGGCCCTGGATATCTCGCCCCCTTCTCCGGGGAGCGTTATTGCCTCGCCATATACGTGCGTCTCTGCGATCTCCGTTCCGGTCCCCGTCACGAACGTCACGGTGAACGCATCGGCTTTCCAGACGGCTGTGAGCGTCATGTCTTCCGCGGGCATGACCGCGTTGGCGAAGTCGAACTCCTCGCCGTCCTTTGCCCAGTATATGAAGCTGTATCCCGTCCTCTGCGGATCGTCGGGCTTTGCGATGCGGTCCCCTTCGATGTACTTGACTTCTTTCGTGACGCCGTCGCCGCAGTCGAAGGTGAGCGTGTACAGGGGCTGCCTGATCATCTTTGATTTGTCGGTCCCGTCGGCTTTGAACAGCCTTCCCTGCAGCTCGCCGACTTGCGTGTTCGGATCGAATGCTGTCGTTCCGGTTTCGTCATAAAATGTCTGGCTGAACGCATTGGAGCCGATTGTCTCTATCTCTTTCCCGAAACGGATGGATTGGAGGCTGTTACAATCTTCGAATGCATCTTTTCCGATGCTTGTGACGCTATCTGGAATCTGTATTGTTGTCAGACTTTCGCAGTAATAGAATGCCTTTTCTCCAATTGATGCGACCTGCCCTTGGAACGTGACGGAGTTCAGGTCGGAGCAATAAGCGAACGTATAGAAATTGATCTGCGTGACGCCCGAGGGAATGGTGACAGACTTCATGCTCGTGTGAGAGAATGCTTTTTTTCCTATCGAAGTGACAGTGTCGGGAATCTGGACTTCTCCCAGCAAATAGCAATCGCAGAACGCCGAGTCTCCAATCGATGAGAGGCTTGTAGTATTGAATATGATGGATCTGAGATACATATAGCTTTCGAATGCACTATCTCCGATTGAGATGATAGTGTATGTTTGGCCGTCATGGCCCACAGTATCGGGGATCGTCATCGAAGCTGGACTGACGAGACGGCTTATGACGGACACTTCATTCGGAGTTTCGCTCACAATCCTGTATCTGAGAATCCCATCATCGAAGGTATCGCCTACGGCACCGTCGGAATCCTGCGCTCCGGCCGTTCCGATGCACAGCGTGCATGCGAGGATCAGCACCGCGAGGAGCGGTGCACCGAAAAGCAGATCACGCCTGCTTGACGGGCGGAGATGGTCGCACCCCCCCCCCGGCGCGATTCTGTTTGAGCTGGGGCGGGGCGGCGCTCCGCGCCTTGCGCCCCGTCATTGAATCTCTGGAAATGTTCATTCGAATCACGTCCGCGGCCGGAACGGCTTCATCCGATGCAGATAATGCCATCTGCCGACCATTGGATGCATAATCCAACTGGTCATCAGTTGAAAGATGTTTCGGTTCTTCAAGACGGTGAGCAGCAACCGGGCCCTTCTCCGACCGCCTGTCCGAGACGATGCCGATCTCTGCGATGATCGGCACGCGCCGCACAATCTCCGCCGCGGGCAGATCCTGATGAGGGCCGATCCCCGCTGCGGACAAGACGAACGTCTAACGTCGCAGAACCGATGACGGATAGGGGCATCTATCGCGCACAGCTCCAACTGCTAACAGTGTTAAATAGGGGCAGAAAAATGCAACGGCACTTGGATTATCCATCCAACCAGGTGTACTATGAACAACAAAGCGATAATCTCGATTGCGGTTGTGGCCATTCTCATCTTCGCCGGCATCGGAGCAGTGCTCGTCGCGAACCACGACAATGGCAAGGACAGCAGCGGATCCGCCAACGCCCTCGGTTGCAAGCTGAGAGTGCTCGGAAACGCCAACCAGGACAATTACCTCGACAGCAAGGACATCGATGCCATCAACGACATCATCAACGGCAAGACCATCTGGAACAGGGACGCCAACCCCCTCGCGGATGCCAACAACGACGGAATCATCGATTCCAACGACATCGCCCTCGTAAAGAAGTTCATCAACGGCGAATCCACCACCATGTACTACCTCGACTGGAACAACTCCGTCAGCAGCGTTCCCTACCCGCTCACTTCCTACCTCGGAAGCACCTACGGGATCCTCACCGGATTCA
>CAVICI010000133.1:0-2915 GCA_963640995.1 Dialister hominis
TCCTCGACAAGAAGGCGCCTTCCCAGAAGGGGAAGTCCATAAAGATCGAATGATCTGGCGGAGCCTTCGGGCCCTCTGCGGAGGGCCCCGGGCGCCCGTCCCCGTCCGAGAAGGAACAGGGGGAGAGGAAAGGGCAGGGAACGCACCCCGATCGAGCGCCCTCGAAAAAGAAACCGAGATCTGCCTGATTGTCAGGGATCTCTCGATTCCGTGCTACAATGACCTGGCCGGAAGAGGGTTCGGACCGGTCGAAGCAAAGACGAAAGTCTCCGGATGCTGCCATTCGAGCAGATGCCCGCAACATGCCCCGACATCATATCGTACATCGACATGGCCCGCAAGCACGGAGCCTTCACGTTAAGGCGCTGTTTACAGAGTTCGGATGACACCAGACAGAAGCCGACAAGCCACTGGCATATCTGGCACTGGAATCGAAGCAAGCCACCATCTGACCTACGGGTAGCTATATTTATCTTCTTGGAAGCGTTACTGTGGCTTGTTCCCTGAGTCTGTGTTCAGAACAAGGGAAGGAGAGGATGTTATGACGAACTCCGAACAGGCGTGCAGCATAGCAAAGATCAGCAATCCTCTGAAGCTCGCATCAGTGTTGGTGGTCCTATTGGCTCTTGCTTCTGCAACGGTGGCGTTGCTTACGCTCAACGCAGAATCGGATGCCTCCTCGGCACAGGATGCCGAAACCGGCATTTATGAAGACCAGGCGTCCGATGAACAGTCCTCCAACAGAACCGTGACGGTTTACAACGGTATCACTTGCGACTTCAACTGGGATACGGGCTTGTTCATACTCAGCGGTAGCGGAACTATGCCTAATGATGGACGCTGGATGACATATTAGGGATACAGGTGGTATATCAAAGAAGTTGTGGTCGGAGAATCCGTCATAATCAGGGCTTGGAACTTCTTTGAGTGCGGGAGCCTACAAACCGTAACCATAAATTCTCCTCTCACTACCATCGAGGAAAAGACATTTTATGCATGCGGTTCGCTGAGCAAGATAAACATCCCGGATACTGTCACGTCCATTGGTGCATTTGCCTTTAGCAGATGCTGGTGCCTTAGCTCCTTAACCCTTCCAGACTCTGTCACCAACATTGATCAGGCTGCATTCTACCTATGCACAGGACTGAGTTCTGTGACCTTTTCCTCTTCTCTGAAGAGCATCGGAAATGAATCGTTCCGCGGGTGCCCCCTTACTTCTGTGGTCATTCCAGATTCCGTCACGAGTATTGGATATAATGCATTCTGCGCCACGCCCCTTACTTCCGTGGTTCTTTCGAACTCCCTGATAAGTATCGGAGCTGGTGGATTCAAGGAGTGCAAGGCCCTTTCCTCAGTGACGCTACCCGATTCTCTTGTAGAACTCGGAAACGAGGCATTCATGAATTGCACTTCTCTGAATTCTGTAACATTCGGCGGATCTCTGACAGACATCGGAGATGCTGCTTTCAAGGAATGCAGGGCCCTTTCCTCAGTGACGCTACCTGATTCTCTCATAAAACTCGGAAACGAGGCATTCGTGAATTGCACTTCTCTGAGTTCTGTGACATTCGGCGGATCTCTGACAGACATCGGAGATGCTGCTTTCAAGGAATGCAAGGCCCTTTACTCCATAACGCTTCCCGATTCGCTATCATCCATCGGAGGGTGTGCGTTCGAGAACTGCACCAATCTGAAACTTCTTTCGATTCCGGCAAGTCTTGATGCGGCCGCGTCCAGCGAATCGCCTGCATTCTCCGGATGCGTCAACCTCAAAGAAATAACATTCACAGCAGGATCTGGAGTTTGGTTCTCTTACGGCAATCCCTCTGAAAGCACGTACTACAAATGTGCTCCCTGGAACATCACTAACGCTGACCTGGTCGTAAACATAGCTAAAGGCATAAACCACATCGGCTCGTATGCATTCTACCACTGTACTGCTTTGCATGTGATCAATTTCAACTCTCAATGCATTAAAGCCATTGAAACGGGCGCATTCCAATGGTGCACTTCTCTTAAGTCGGTAGTTCTGCCCGATTCCCTCGCATGCCTCGAGTCTTCGGCATTCAGCTTGTGCTCAAACTTACAGTCCGTGACGATGAGCAAGCAGCTGGCAATCATCGAAGATGGGGCATTCTCTTTTTGCACCTCTTTGACCTCTGTGAATCTCCCGGATACGGTCACCAAGATCGGAGATTACGCATTTGCATACTGTTATGCCCTTTCTGAGCTGCGCATCAGCAACTCTGTCAACATAATCAGGGACCTTGCATTCGGGAACTGTTCCTCCCTGAAATCGGTGGTCATCCCGGATTCCGTCACCGCGATCGAAAGCAGTGCGTTCTCTGGCTGTTCGTCTCTTTCCCAACTGGCTTTAGGTAAGATGTTATCCGCCATTGAGGAGAACGCGTTCAGCTCGTGCACTTCTCTGACATCAGTGACAATCCCAGATTCTGTCGCCGTCATCGGAGATATGGCATTTGCCGATTGCACTGCTTTGACCACAATGAAAATCGAGAGCGATGATATAGTGCTCGGAGCGGGCGCTTTCAAAGACTGCAGCCGCTTGGCCGAAATCATGATTCCGATCAGCACCAATGCGGTCATCTCCAACGACTGCCCCGTGTTCTCAGGCTGTACCGGCATTGCCAACATCGCATTCACTGCCGGAACCGGAAATTGGTACACATACGGTCTCGATCAATCCGATGAGGCATATTACAAGAACACCCCTTGGAACCTCACTACGGCTGATCTGAACATATCGTTGGGCGATGGCGTGAAATCCATAGATGCATACACGTTCTATAATTGTACCGCTCTTGTCTCGGCGGTGATTCCGGATTCCGTCACTTCGATCGTAGACCATGTGTTCGACAGTTGTACCGCTCTGTCCTCTGTCGATTTCGGGTCGG
>CAVICI010000134.1:0-2893 GCA_963640995.1 Dialister hominis
AATCAGGGGATTTTAAGATTTCGTCGAAAGTGAACGGCGTTAAGTCCTGTTCAGACATCAGCGCCGTCTTTCAGATCTTTCACAAGCAGGCCGACGTTGGTTCCGAGCTCGCTTTTCAGCCTGTACGGATCGACGCAAGAACTCATGCTGCGCGATATGGCCTCATCGGTCCGTTGCAGGAATGTTATCGCATCGAAGCTCGTCTTCTTGTATCCGCGATTGAACATGTCATGGAGTATCCTGTCCAATTCGGACTCGGTGAACCTCTTCGTCCCGTGCATCGGGTTCCTGAGCAGCTTGCTGCGGTCCATCGCATCGTATTCGTCGAAATGCATCAGCAGCCACAGCTCGAAGCAAGGATTGGAGATGTACGGCGCATACCCGGACCGAGCGCATCTGCGGAGGAACTCGTCCATCTTTCCAGCGTCCCTGTTGTCCCTGTCACGGTCGATGACGACACAGATGCGGTCTATGTCCTCACGGTAATCCGGCAGCTCCTCCGGCTCGCCTTCAATCTCCCTGCCATAATATTCCGAGCACATCTGCGCCAACACAGCAAAGACCGCACCGGGATCCTTCACGAATCCTTCCTTGTCCGCCATCGAAGCGCATCTCTCCTTGGCGATCTGCCTCAGCTCCGGATCTGGAGACGGCAGATGGCCGCACATCTGCTCGATCATCAGATCGAGGGTGTGACGGCCCGACCTCAATGCCTCCATGTAGTCGTCCAGCAGATCGACCATCCTGACCGGATCGCTGACTCCCGCATCGAACCGTTCACGCTGGAGGACCACCACGTCGATCGCGTCCGATATTCCGGAGACCTCGCGATGCTCTGCCAATGCCTGGAAGTAGCGCGGCTCGGTGACGTATCCTTCGGAGACGATCATGAACTTCGGCCTGACCTTCATCGTCCCGTTGGGACGCGAATCGCTGCGGACTTTCCCGATGGGCCTCATCCGTCGCCTCTGGGAGGATATAGCGACGAGAACCTCGGGACTCCTCCGTACCTGCCTTCGCGATATGCCTTCTCGATCCTGCGGTCCAGCCTCTCGTTGAACTCCTCGAGGGAGTAGAGTCTCGACTGGCCTTCCCTGTCCTTCTCCAGGAACCATATCTCATCGCGCCTGAGCAGATTGAAATCCAGGAGGTATGACTCGTGGGTCGTGAATATCAGCTGCGACCTCGCCTTGTCTCTGCATTCCAGGAACAGCCTGACGAACCTGTAGACCAGCTGCGGATGGAGGCTCGTGTCCAGCTCATCGATCACGAACGTCGAGCCGTCCTTGCGGAGGAACATCGATGCCAGGAGGCTGTACAGCTTCCTGGTGCCGTCAGACTCCTCTTCCGGACGGTATGAGACCTTGTCGCCTTCATGACGATAAAGGAGCTCGTCCAGAACGACCTTCTCGTCCTCCATCGATGCCCTGAACCCGCCCACGCTGACATACCTCTTCTCGCCCGGGCCCGCTGCGGAAGGGCCCCGGCTGGGCCCGAGGTCTGTCCGGATGCGTTCCAGCAACGGTTGCGGCAGCAGGTCCTCGAAGCCCGCCTTGCGTTCGTATGCCACCTTGTTGACGCCCGTGCCGAACGTCGACAGTATCCTGTTCAGGTTCTCCAGATCTTCATCGGAGACCGCCACCTCCGGAGAGAACGGGAAATCCACATCCATCAGGACCAGCCCGGAATCGAACCAGTCGTAGAGGTCGTTGAATATCCTCAGCGGGCCTTCTCTCAGCTGGGCCCTTCTGCCCATGACGTTGAGGAGCAGCCTCTTCGGGTTCCAGACCACATCTTCCGCATAGAGGTCCAGCCTCTGCTTGTCGATGCCCGAGAATGGATGCTCGATGACGGACCCCACCCTTGTGAAGATCACGTCGCTGGGCTTGTCGGGATAGATGCGGTAAAGCCATTCCTCGGCCACTTCCTGCCTGGACAGCATATATTCGAAGCCGTAGGAGTATGCGGCCCCGCCTATCTCTACCTCCACCTCGAAATAGGATGCTTCGTGCGACATGGCCGGATCCGGCCTGAAGGAACGTTCCGATCCGATCGGCTTGTCGAATGCGACCAGCTTTTTCATGGCGCCGATTGCCTTGATGAGGTTGCTCTTGCCCGAGGCGTTGGCCCCGAACATCGCAGACGTGCGCAGGATGCGCATATCGCCGATCTCCGATACCTGTTCCCCGTTCAATCCGCTCCTGGCGGTCGCCATGGACAGCTCGGCGGCATCCTTGAACGATGCAAAGTTGCTAACCCTGAAGCATATGAGCATATCTCTCCCTCCGGGATGCTATTGCGTTGCAATAGATTTCTCGATTTTTTCGTATTGCTTTGCATTACTTATATTTTAATATTCGTTCTATTTCGATTCCGGTTTATAAGTGCAGAACCCCCCTGATCTGGTGCGGATTCGGCACTTTCTGGGCTTTCGGACCAGATTCCAAGCCTATGGCACTGGAATCTATTCAGGATCAGCCGGTCAGGAAGGCAGAAGTGAATACGCCCGGGAATTCAAGGCAAGTCGCCTAGCGCATCGCCTCAGATCAGTGACATTACAAGATTCAAGCCCTGGTGCAACACTCGTTTCTGTACACGAGTCGGGTACCGGACAAGTGTATTTTCGGCGTGAGGACCGCAACCTTGCACAATGGTGGGAGAGAGTACGGGTGCCTCACGCAACCTCTCCAGATATTCTTGCATATCAAGATGAGCTGTTGAGCATCTGCTCCCTGTCATCGAGACGGCTCAAACGGTATATCGAGCATCAGGCCCTCATCGTCGCGCTCGGCCAGGAACGGAGTCATGTACACGGGCATGAACGTGATCTTGCCGTCGGTGCGGAGGTCCTTCGGATGTATGACGACAGGGTCCCTGACGATCCGCCCGTACT
>CAVICI010000135.1:0-2883 GCA_963640995.1 Dialister hominis
GTCGCACGAGGTCAGTTCTTGCCCTTGGACGACTTCTTCTTCGACTTCTTGCCCGATTTCTTGGGCTTCTCTGCCTTCGCTGGCATTTCGTCGCGGATCTCGGCATCGGTGCCGTAAAGCGCGCAGCGCGCTCTGTAGAGATGCTCGGCCACGGCCTCGCCTTTGGGCGTCAGCTCGAAGACCTTCATCAGCCTGGTCCCGGACTCGAGATGCTTCGTCATGAGGCCGATCTCCGTCAGCGAATCCGCTGTGGCAAGCACTGTCTTGTAGTTCTTGGCGATCCTCAGGAGATCTGTGGCCATGATCCTCTTCTGCTCGTACAGCAGGGACAGTATGTCCGCGGCGTAGCGTTTCGATAACGGAGACTGATAGTCTGTGTCCATTGAGTCTGTTCAGAAGCTGTCAGTATATAGCGGTTGCAGATTCTGCTTCGTCGAAGGGTGATGGTTCCCGGCGTGCCGAACGATGGCTTCATGCATCGTTGCAACGGCATCCGATCGAGCCGGTGCGCCGTGCCGGGCATTCCGGTGCAGATCATGTCCGAACCAGGACAATATATCCAGAATGCGAATGGGACGTTCGCTACATTTATTATGTAACTTATAATGTGCAATCCTGTTTCGGTTCGGTACCATGAATAGGAAGGTCAAGGCAGCTGCGGTAGTGGCCATCGTGCTGGCATGCGCATTCGTCGTAGTATCGCAGCTGGGCGACGACAATGGCGACGCGATCGTCGTCGAGACCAACCCCAACTTCGCTCCATACGACTACCTGTACGGATCGGAGTTCACAGGGATCGACATGGACATCATCCGCGCCATCGGAAACGACCTCGGGCGCAGGGTGGTGTTCAAGCAGAACGACTTCGATTCGATCATCCTCTCGGTGAAGCAGGGGAAGTGCGATGTAGGCGCTTCCTCCTTCACGATAAACGATACGAGGGCGCAGGAGGTGGACTTCTCCAACCCTTACACTGTCAACAGGCAGGTGGTGGTCGTCAAAGAAGGCTCCTCGATAAGCACGCTCGACGACCTCATGGGCAAGAAGATCTCCGTGCAGGTCGGGACCTCGGGCGCAGACCTGGCCATGAAATACACGAGCGCCACCAACATCAGCTTCCAGAAGGACTTCATGCAGGCGCTGATGGACGTTCTGGACGGGAAGACGGACTGCGAGTTCGTGGACCGCGTCGTCGCCGTATCGCAGCAGAAGGCCAATCCGGAGCTGAAGATCCTCAACATCCTGGACGCCCCTCTCGAATACTACGGCTTCATATTCTCCAAGAGCAACACGGCGCTCCGCGACGATTTCAACGAGGCCATGGACAGGCTGAACGGCAACGGAGTCATAGCGAACATCATCAGCTACTACGAAGCGCACGGCTACAGCGCCGATACCCCGTCTTACTTCAACCAGGGCGCCGCAGGGGACAGCACCGAAGGCAACAGCCTCTGGGACAGGTTCAAGAAGGACTTCCTGGACAACGAGCGCTACTCTTTCATCTTCGAGGGCCTGAAGAACACGATCCTCATCACGATCGTGGCTCTGTTCATCGGGCTGGCCATCGGCGCGCTCGTCGCCATGGTCAGAAGCACCAATGCCCTGACCGGCCGCCTTTTCTTATGCGACAAGGTCTGCCGGCTGTACATCACGGTGATACGCGGGACGCCCGTCATGGTCCAATTGCTCATAATCTACTATGTGGTGTTCGCTTCGGCGACCCTCAACCAGATCCTCATCGCCGGAGCCGCCTTCGGGCTGAACTCCGGGGCATACATCGCAGAGGTCTTCAGGTCGGGGATCAACTCCGTGCCCAAGGGCCAGATGGAGGCCTGCAGGAGCCTCGGGATGAACAACACCCAGTCCATGAAAGAGGTCATCATGCCCCAGGCGCTCAGGAACATCCTTCCCGCGCTCGGGAACGAGGGCATCTCCCTGCTGAAGGAGACCTCCGTCGCAGGGTACATCGGGGTCATGGACCTGACCCGCGCAGGGGACATCATCAGAGGCCAGACCTATGATGCGCTGCTCCCTCTCCTGCTGGTCGCGCTGATATACCTGTCGATCGTCCTGGTTCTGTCTTACCTCATCAAGAGGATGGAGAGGAGGCTCAACGATGCCTACTGACGAAGTCCTGATACGGATAACCGGCCTCCGCAAGTCGTTCGGCGACAACGAGGTGCTCAGGGGCATCGACCTGGAGGTCAGGAAGGGAGAGGTCATATCGATCATCGGGCCGTCCGGGTGCGGGAAGTCCACGCTCCTCCGGTCGATCAACCTGCTGGAGACGCCCACCGGCGGATCCATCGTATTCGAGGGGAAGGACATAACCGAGATCGGCAAGCCCTCCGGCAGCGGCCTGGGCGCCCGGTTCGCGTCCGCGTTCAGGCCCAGGTCCGCCGCCGAGCTGGACCTCCTCCGCAGGAGGATAGGCATGGTGTTCCAGGGGTACAACCTCTTCCCGAACAAGACCGTCAAGGAGAACATCATGCTCGCCCCGGTCCTGCTGGGGACGATGACCGAGGCTCAGGCGTCGGCCAAGGCAGACGAGCTCCTGGAGAGGATCGGCCTCGCCGACAAGGCGGACCGGTACCCGTCGAGGATGTCCGGGGGGCAGCAGCAGCGCGTGGCGATCGCCAGGGCGCTGGCCATGAGCCCCGACGTGATGCTGTTCGACGAGCCCACCTCTGCCCTGGACCCGGAGATGGTCGGGGAGGTCCTGGGCCTCATGAAGGACCTTGCGGAATCCGGGATGACCATGCTCGTGGTCACCCATGAGATGGGCTTTGCCAGGGAGGTCTCCGACCGCGTGATCTTCCTCTCCGAGGGCAGGATCGCCGAGCAGGGCGCCCCCGAGGAGGTCTTCGGGAATCCCCGCAACCC
>CAVICI010000136.1:0-2823 GCA_963640995.1 Dialister hominis
GCAAAAGGCTCAGCGGCCCCTGGGCCTGCGCCCGCCGCCCCTGTTCTTCTGCTTCTTTCCGCCCTTCTGCGGCTTCTTCGGCGGGTCGGGGTACTTCCTCTTGATCTCCTCGACCCTCTCGGCGAACTCCGCGTTCAGCCTGTCGCCGATGAACTCGCCGCGGTACTGGTCCACCTTGGCGGCGATCGATATCTTCCCGGCCAGGGCCCTGGCGACCTTCCCGCGCTGCCAGTAGGGGGCGCGGTGGACGTCGGGATGCTGGTAGATGACGCCGTGCTTCGGCCCCTTCTTGCCGGACTTCAGGCTCCTGAACATGGCCTTCTCGGCTCCCAGCAGCTGCACGGTGGACGAGGGGAGGGAGGCGAGCCTCTCCAGACCTCCCGCGAGGGAGACCATCCTGGCTGCCAGCGGGGCGCTGATCATGGCGCACATGTTGGGGCATGCCTCCGAGACTATCCCCTCGATGTACGATTCCGTGCGCGCCTTGTCCTCGTAGAGCCTGGACAGCGTGTCGGCCAGGTCCCTTACGGCATCCATGTCCGCAGGGTCCATGTCCGCTCCGATGGATTCGATCTCGATCCCCAGCTCCTCTATCACGCCCTCCCTCTCGCCGTTGCGGGCGATCAGCTCGGCGTACCTGTCGTCGCGGGCGTAGTCGGCCAGCTCGGGGAAGTGCATCCCGTACCACTCGTGGAGCCTCTCGTTGTAGAGGTTGATCGTGGCTATCTGGTCGTCCAGGCACCTGATGGCCTGCACCAGGTTCCTGTCGCGGGGGATAGGCTCCGACGTCCTCAGTTTCCCGAGGCCCAGCATGACCTCGTGCATGAACGCCTGGTCGTAGCCGAACCTGTCCGGCGTTATGCTCGAGGAGTCGAACAGCTCGGGCTTCCCCAGCTCCGACTGCCTCCTGTCGGACACCGCGAGCTTTCCGTCGACCTTGGCGGCCAGCTCCCTCTCCTCATCCAGAAGGCCTCCCCTCTGGATCTCTGCCAGCTTGGACGCCACAAGAGGGGCGTCTTTCGGCATCAGCATCTTGTCGACGACCTTCCCGGACTTCTCGTCGCAGAGGAAGACGCCGAACCATTTGGTGACCAGTATCGTCATGCCATCACATCCTGGAGAGCTTCCGGACCTCGTCCTCAGGCAGGTCCTCGGCATCTCCGGCCATGAGCTGCAGCTTCGCCTGGAACTCCAGCTCCTCCATCCTGTTGTACGCCTCTTCTATGGTCTTTCCCTGGGTCAGGGCGCCGTGGCGCTCCATGAGCATCGCCTTGGCGCGGCCATGCTCTGCGACGGCTTCCACCAGCTCCTCGGAGCCGGGTGTGAAGTAGCCGACCATCGGGACGTCTCCGAGGAGGATGGCCCCTTCCGGAGTGAGGTTGCATCTCATCCTGGCGCCTTTCACGGCCAGGGCCACGCAGTTCAGCGGGTGGCAGTGGACGACGGCGCCGGTCTCCGGATTCATCCTGTAGAGGGCGAGGTGGAACCTGTGCTCGATGGACGGCTTCCCGGCGGAGAGGACCTCCCCGTCGATGGACAGCTTGACCATGTCCTCGGGGGACAGGAGGCCCTTGTTCCTCCCGGAAGGGGTGATGATGACCTCGCGCTCGCTGATGCGCATGCTCATGTTGCCTCCGGCGGACACCGTCAGCTGCCTGTCGTAGAGCATCTTGCAGAACCTTGCCAGCTGCTCCCTGGCGTACCTCTCGTTCATGGGATCAGTCCCTCATCAGATGGATCTCGCCGGGCTTCAGTATCCCCTTCTCGGTGATGAAGCCGGTGACCAGCTCGGCGGGGGTGACGTCGAAGGCGGGGTTGAGCGCATGGGAGCCGGCGGGGGCTATGAGAGCGCCGTTCATCTCGGTCACCTCCTTCTCGGACCTCTGCTCGATGACGATGTCCTTACCGCTCTCCATGTCCAGGTTGAAGGTGGACGCGGGGGCGGCGACGTAGAACGGGATGCCGAAGTGCTTGGCGACGATGGCCTTGTCGAGGGTGCCGATCTTGTTGGCGAAATCCCCGTTGGATGCGATCCTGTCGGCGCCGGTTATGATCATGTCGACGCCTTGGCTCATGTAGTAGGCGGACGCCCCGTCGGGGATGATGCGATGGTCGATGCCTTCCTGGTTCAGCTCCCAGGCGGTGAGCTGCATGCCCTGGAGCCTGGGGCGGGTCTCGGAGACGTACACGAAGAAGCTTACTCCGCGGGAATGGGCATCCCTCATGGGGGCCAGGGCGGTGCCCACATCGACGGTCGCCAGGGCGCCGGCGTTGCAGTGGGTCATGAGCTTCATGCCGTCCTTGATGAGCTTCCCTCCGTGGCGGCCGATGGCAGCGCACTTGTCGACAGTCATCTGGGCGTACCCGTCGGCGGCTTCGACCGGGTCCTCGCCGGCGGCGAGCTTGGCAGACATGTAGTCCACGGCGTAGAACAGGTCGTAGGCGGTGGGCCTGGCAGCCTTGATGTCCGCGGCGGCCTTGGAGAGGTCGCATCCTTTCAGCGCGGCGATGCACATGGCGTAGGCTGCGGCGGCGCCGATCGAGGGGGCTCCCCTCGTCGTCATGTTGCGGATGGCCTCTGCCACGTCCAGATAGTCGCCGAACCCGACTATGGCTATGCCTGCGGGCAGCTTCCTCTGGTCGATCATCATGACCCTGCCGTCCTCGAACCAGACTGCGCGGATATCCTTCTGAACCCCGTCGATTGTGGCCTTCATTCTTTCACCTATGGACTGCTCATGCAGAACCACGTTATAAAAGGGGCGCGTTCCGTGCCGCGGCCGGAAGGCACAGGCTCCTGCCATGTCCCCTGCCGTTTGCGTC
>CAVICI010000137.1:0-2784 GCA_963640995.1 Dialister hominis
TGAAATCGTACACCCCGTCTGGGTACATCATCTGCTCCATACAGCGTGATGAATTCCTGACTATATAACAAACGCAGGGGGTCCTTCATCATGCCCTTCCGCTATTGGTTCAGGATTTCTGCACGGGCCATCTTGGTTAGCGGCATCGCAGGTGGATTACGTTTTTTCAGGACATCTGAGACATCGTGCAGGGGCGAAGGTGATGGAAAATCGGCGTTAACCTTGTTTGTAGTTATATAACGGGGGTTAAAATCGACATACTACCAAATATCAAGAGCGAGACCTCACCATCATGGGCACAAGATCTGTGACACATGTGTACGAGAGCGGTGAATGCAAGCTGGCGATGTATACGCAGTTCGACAGCCATTTCCGCAGCCTGGGCGTGGATCTGCTCGGCTTCGTTTCGAACCCGAAGAACCTGAAGCTGCTCCGCGAAGCGCTTCCGAGATGCGATCCGGTCACGTCTGAGACGATGAGGGCCTGGTTCAATGCCCACCCTTCGGACCGTGCGTACGATGATTACATCGATGCGCATCCCGACTTCCTGTACGGCAGCTCGGTACAGGTCCTGAACGGCATCTTGTCTGCCGAGGGGCGCTATTCCGTGAGGTTCGAGACCGGCGACAAGAGGATCGAGGACCGTGCGTACGTGATCGACCTGGACAGGCAGACGTTCGAGGCATACATGGGGATCAACGGGATCCCCTTGCGCGAAGACGAGCGCTTCTACGACGGACTGGAACCCGATGATTCCGGAACTTATCCGTTCCGCGAATGCGGAGTATTCAGTCTGAACGACCTGCACTCCGTCAACGATTTCGTCGAGATATGCGAGAGCAACGCCTACAGAGAGGGCTGACCCTTCGGCAGGGGATCCGGAACCATGGCCGCCCTAATCAGGCGGCGAAGACGAAACGATTTCACCAGGTGCGCTGATGTGCACCTGGTCTTACGGAATTCCGTTCTGACAATCGCCGTTAACTCATTTGCTGTCATACAACGGGTCCGACGGCATCATTTTCTTGGCCGCAACAACCTCTCTCTCATCTACATCGGGCGGATCCCCGGGCACGGTCATCCGGAATCCGATCTTCGGATACCCTATGGCGAATGCGTCCCAAGGCTGTAGCCGGAAAGGATCCCGGGGAAGGACTCTATGTGCCTGCCAAGTCCTGGCTGTCGGCCATCCGGAACCGTTGGGGGTAGAAGTCTCCGAGGTCCATGGCACGGGCTATGAGCTTCAGGCGGAAGAACGATGTCAGGGAATCCTCCGGACGTCCGGAGAACGCCAGGACGCTATAGGGCCGCTCCAAGTCCGGCCGGACACATCTGCCGAAGTACGGCAGGATCAAACGACAATCTCGGCTTCGACTTTCTTCCATCTGTCGATTGCATAGGCCCGGCCGTCTTTGATGCACATCTTCAGGTCGCCACCCATCCAGAGGGTCATCACGGTGTCGAAGTCCTCTGGGTCGATGTACCTGCCTCTCCAGTATTTGCGGTATGTTCTGTCCAGATTAACGAGTCTTTCCTGAGCGTCCACTTCTTTCACCTCCGTCCAGTTCTGAATGGATGTTCTGCTTTTTTATCCTGTTCCCTGTGTCGTCTTCGGCTGTCAGCTGAACCATAGTCCTGAGACCAGGGAAGATATGCCTATGGCAAGGGCGACGACGACGGATGCCAGCAGCCAACCGAGATTCGTGGATTCAACGTGCCCTTCGACATATCTCGAGATGGTTTGAAGCCTCTTCTCCCTGAGATCCAGCTTGGTTCCGATGCGGGGATCGGTGATCCTGTCGGAATATATGCTGACGAAGCTGCGGCAGCAGTCAGAGTCGGTGGATGCCATCGCGAACAGATTCATCGTCCGGTCGATGGCCTTGCGCCTGTTCCACAGACGGTCGGGATTCGACCAGTACCTGTACTTCATCGGATACTTGCGGAGGAGATCGAAGATGGCTTTATCGCTGAGGGCGAACCTTCTGACGACGGCATCCGCCCATCTGTCCACGTCTTTCAGCTCTGAGACGAAGATGGGCGCGTTCATAGCCGAACACACGGCGAATTTCGCGACTTTCGTGCTGTAGCTGTTATCGTCTGGTTGCGCGTATCCCGGTTCAGTCGTGTTATCGACAATGCGCCTGAACTCCATCCAGACATTCGTCAGGACGATTTTGAGGAAACAGTCGATGTCCGTGCATCCTCCGGGAAGATCCCGGCAATCTTCTCTTTCGATGAACAGGTGGCATAGCCCATCATCGTCTACAAGCCGTATCATGATGTTTGGGTAGCTTCCCAGGTCGTTCTTCACGAACACATGCCTTCCGTCCAGGGAGAATTGGAGGCCCATTCTCTTCGGGGAGCCTTTCAGCTTCTCCGAGATGTTCTCGTCCGACGTGATGCAATCATCCATGTTCGGGACCCAGCCGATTGCTATGAGCTCATAGGACATGGTATCGCTCGGACCCCCAGCAGCCTGTCGCGCAAGGCCTGCCATCTTTGACGGAGGCTCTGAGCCGGCAGGCCATGCTCAGGTACCTCACGACTTGTATGTCCTCCTCTTCGACGAACTTGCCCTTCCTGTACTTGCGGTACGCTTTCCTGAGCATCCGCCTCTCGCGTTCTGTGAGCATCTTCTCTTCCTCCGTTCATTCCAGAAGCACGGCGGATCTGCCGTGTTCTGAATGCGCGGTTCCTATGATTCTCTGCTCCTATATCAAGACGGCATACGACTCTCCGGGGACATTGGCGAGTTAGTTATTTATAGAAGTTCTAACACTA
>CAVICI010000138.1:0-2763 GCA_963640995.1 Dialister hominis
AGGGCCTTCTCGCTTCTCTGAGCAACATCGAGAGGGTCGAAGGCTTCGGATGGGGCGGGCTGACCGAAGTGACCAAAGACAACCGCGCAGTGTTCAACATATTCGACATAGGGCCCACGAAGGGGCTCATAGAGTACTGAGGCAGGATGGGTCCTCGGGAGGTCCCTCCGATATAACAAGACAATCCGAGAATTCCAATTCCGGAAGGTTCCGAGAAGAGGCGGAACGGATGCATTCCGTAACAATGCGGTCTCCATCGGTTGTGGCAGGGGACTGTGCAATCCCGATGAGGAACAGGCTGAGAATTCGAGTTTCGGCTTATGCCGAGGCATTGTTGAAGGGGAGGGTAGCACCGGTTCCCCGATGCGACCCTCGTTTCATCCGGTGACAGTGGAAGGAAGCTCACTTGCGCCTGAACTCGACTACTGCCAAGATCGACATGAGCAGTGCCCCGACGGCAACTGCGATGACGGTGGCTATGGTTTTTTCAGACAACCCGGAAGAGCTGCTCGATACGCTTGCGTCGGGCAGCACTGCCGGGCTGGGATCGTCCTCATCGTCCCACCAGGACGGGCTGGCGTTGGACTTCCACACGGCCCTGAGCTCGATGTTCTCGGCGGGCATGGTTCCGAACGTGTACTGCTGGCCATCCTTTTCCCAGTAGCTGAACGTGTATCCAGTCTTGGTCGGATCCTCCGGCTTGATGACCACGGAGCCGTAATCCTGAGTTATGGGTGCCACCTCAGATCCTCCGTCGGAATCGAAGGAGATTGTGTACTGGCTGACCTGCCACACGGCAGTGAGCGTTATGTCTTCTGCCCCCATGCAGTATCTGCCGGTGATGGATTCGCCGGATGGCAATTTCCATCCGACGAAGCTGCCTTCATCGGACTGCGCGTCCCTAGATGTCGGGAGTGCGACGGGCCGCCCTTCCAGCGCTTCCTGATAAGTCACGCTTCCAGTTCCGATGCCGAAGTCGTATGTGATCTTGTGCACCTTCGTGCCGTCAGGCACAAGGTATGCTTTCACACGGACTATCCCTGAATCCTCGATGTGCATCCCGTTGGCATAGGCCACGGAAGCGCCGCAGGAACCTGTTATCAGCCATCCAAGGAACATATAGCCGTCTTTCTCGACAGACGTGTTCAGGACAGCCATGCCGTCTTCGAACGGAGTGTATGTATCTCCGATAAGCTGTCCGCCGGCGGCAATGTACACTACAGCATCCGCCGTGCCTGCTCTCGCGGCGGTGAAGACGACATCTGAATCGATGCAGTAGCTCGTTCCCAATCCGTAGACCGTTTCCGAACCGTCGATCTTCCATCCGATAAGGTCGGATCCCTGCTCCAGCATACTTTCTCCATCATAGAGCGCAATAGTCTTCCCCGTGAAAGCATCGATGACTTTCACGACGGAGCCGTCGGTATCCTTGAACGTTGCGGTCTTCACTGGCTCCCAGACCGCAGTGAGTTCAATCTCCCATTCGCCTTCTTCCAGTGGCGGAACGACATAGGGTGCTTCCACAGCCTCTCCGTTAAGCTGCCATCCCGCCAAGACGTACCCGTCGAGCGACGCATCATCCGATGTCGGGAGCATGATCTTCTTCCCGACCTCGGCACTTTGATACCAAATATCCCCTCCACCTTCGCCATAGTTGTAGTAAATCCCTGTCAGGTTATCATACACCTCCTCCTCGTCAACGATATATGGGGTGAGGCGCACGGTTCCCGAGGCTTCGATTGTCATCCCATAGGCGTAGTATATCTTGTTCCCTTCCACGTCTTCATAGCACCATCCGAGGAAGCTATAGTATTTGCCTTCCACCTCCGGCGGTTCTGCCCAGGTTTCCAGTTTCGCTTTCCCGTCTACGAGGCGCACGCAGGTGTCTCCTACCAGCTCGTTCCCGTCCGCGATGAAGATCACAAGATCCACATCCGCCGACCACACGGCTGTCACGTCGGTATCGGAATGCACGGTGCACAGCGCCTTTATCCCATAGACATCTTCTTCATCGCCGACTCTCCACCCGACGAGGCTGTGCCCGCATTTCTTTATCTTGCCTCCTTCGTCAGGAAGGCTGAATGAGGTATAGGTGACCGCTTCTGCTGTATAGTATGCCGTTCCGTCGTCATCTTTGTACGTCACTGTCGCCTTCATCCCAGGATACAGATCTATGTTTCTGCCGACAGGCATCGTGGCGCCATTGAAATCGAACTCGGATCCGTCTCTCACCCAGTACAGGAACCTGTCCTTGGGCTCCGGATCCTTCGGCTCTGCCAGTTCCGTGCCGCACTGGTAGTACTCGACGGTCGGCTCTTCGTCGGGGTAGTGGAGCGTCAGCGTCTGCGTCTGCACCATCACCATGTTCTCGCCGGTGAACGTTTTTTCTCCATACCACGACGTTTTCGCGCTACGCGTGATGTCGGTGTAGAATGTGAATCCAATGAACGGGTCAGTATTCCCAGTCTGCCAACAATCCTCAATCGATATCTTCTCCAGCCCTATGCACCCTTGGAATGCCCGGTTGTCTATTCCGACATTAGATATGTCTATTTCCGTCAGGGATTCACAGCCATTGAAAGCCCATGCCCCTATCTCGGTGACGTTCGACAGGTCTACATTTTCCAAATTCTTGCACGAACAAAATGCATATTTTCCAATCGAAGTAACTCCAGACAGATTTATTTTTTCAAGATCTGTGCATGAGTCGTAATTTCCAAATTGGTTAAAACTGCTTGAAAACGACTCCATAGCCTCAGCTTA
>CAVICI010000139.1:0-2712 GCA_963640995.1 Dialister hominis
GGCCGCCGATACATTTAATCCCGTGCTGACAGGTCAAGGTCCATGGACCTGTTCGAGTACACGCGCAAGGGAGTCCTCGAGAAGGAGGCGCCGCTGGCGAGCCGGATGCGCCCCCGGACCCTCGACGAGGTCATCGGGCAGGAGCACATAATCGGAGAAGGGAAGCTGCTGTCCAGGGCCATCCGCGCGGACAGGATAGGCTCGCTGATATTCTACGGCCCTCCCGGCACGGGGAAGACCACGCTGGCGCAGGTCATCGCCAACACCACCAGCTCCAGGTTCGTCCAGATCAACGCCACCACCGCCGGGAAGAAGGACATGGAGGACGCGGTCTCCAGGGCGAAGGACGCCCTCGGCATGGAAGAGCGCAGGACCATCCTGTTCGTGGACGAGATCCACCGGTTCAACAAGGCCCAGCAGGACTACCTCCTGCCGTTCGTGGAGGACGGTACCGTCACCCTGATCGGCGCCACGACGGAGAACCCCTATTTCGAGGTGAACCGCGCCCTGGTGTCCCGCTCCAGGATATTCGAGCTCAGGCCCCTGTCGAAGGAGGACCTGGAAAGGATCCTGTCCAGAGCCGTCTCGGACAAAGAGAGGGGTCTGGGGAGGATGGACGTCGTCCTCGGCCCCGACGCATTGGAGTTCCTGGCGGACATGGCCAACGGAGACGCCCGCGCGGCCCTCAACGCCCTGGAGCTCGGAGCCCTGACCACATCGCCCGGCGAGGACGGGAAGATCAGGATAACCGAGGAGGTCGCATCCGAGTGCATCCAGAAGAGGATACTCAACTACGACAGGGACGGCGACAACCACTACGACACGATCTCCGCGTTCATCAAGAGCATGCGCGGGTCGGACCCGGATGCCGCGATATACTATCTGGCGAGGATGATCTACGCAGGGGAGGACCCCCGCTTCATCTCCCGCAGGATAGTCATCTGCGCTTCCGAGGACGTGGGCAACGCCGATCCCAACGCGCTGACCGTGGCGGTCTCCGCCGCGGAGGCGGTGGAGCGCATAGGGATGCCCGAGTCCAGGATAATCCTGGCGCAGGCCGCCGCTTACGTGGCATGCGCCCCCAAGAGCAACTCCGCCATCATGGCGATAGACAAGGCCATGGAGTCCGTGAAGAACGAGCCCACAGGAGGCATACCTCCGTACCTGAAGGACGCCCATTACAGCGGGGCGAAGGACCTCGGCAGGGGCCTGACGTACAAGTATCCCCATGATTTCGAGAACCACTACGTCGACCAGCAGTACCTCCCCGACGGGCTGGCAGGCCGCAGGTTCTACGAGATGTCCGACAACGGGTACGAGAAGGGCATGAAGCTCTGGCTGAAGCGCATCGGGAAATACCGGGACCGATGACCGATAGGGATAATACGGACGTGCATCATCCGGAGCCCGATCAAGATGAGCGGCTGGACCTACGCCAAATCCGGAGTGAACATAGACCAGAAATCCGAGGCCATCAAGGCATTGGTCGACAAGGTCGGGTACAAGAGGGAGGGGATCGGACAGGCGGTCCGCATGTCCGGGCTCTTCGCCAGCCTCATCGACTTCGGAGACAGGTACATCACCATGGCCACCGACGGGGTCGGGTCCAAGCTCCTCATCGCCGAAGAGCTCGACAAATGGGACACCATCGGGATCGACTGCATCGCGATGAACGTCAACGACACCATCTGCGTCAACGCCGAGCCCACTTCTTTCGTGGATTATATAGCGATAGACAAGCCGAACCCCCGTATCACCGAGGAGATCGGCATCGGCCTGGAGAAGGGAGCCGAGCTCTCGAACATGGAGATCGTCGGCGGGGAGATCGCGGTGCTTCCGGAGATCATCAACGGCGTGGACCTTTCGGGGACATGCCTGGGATACGTCGAGAAGGACAGGATTATAACCGGAGACAAGTGCGCCGAGGGCGACCTCATCGTCGGGCTGAAGTCGTCGGGGATCCATTCCAACGGCCTGACTCTGGCCAGGAAGGTCTGCGAGGCCGGCAACGTCGCCATGGACGACAAGGTCTCGGGGCTCCGCTCGACCATGGGGCACGAGCTCCTCACGCCCACCGAGATCTACGTGAAGCAGGTCCTGGGCATCACCGCGGCCCACGAGGTCCACGGGCTGGTGGACATCACGGGAGGAGGCCTCAGGAACATCCTCAGGATGAAGAAGGGGCTCCAGTACATTATCGACGACCCCATCAAGCCCGCGCCGGTGTTCAAAGTCCTGCAGGAGCTGGGGCAGATCGAGACCAAGGAGATCTATCAGACCCTGAACATGAGCATGGGATTCGCGATGATCGCTCCCGCGGACGAGGCAGAGGCCATCGCGAAGGAGAACAGCAACGCGCAGATCGTCGGCCGCGTGCAGAAGGGAGACGGAGTGCTCCTGGAATCCGAGAAGATCCTGTACGACCACTACTGAGCGGATGCGGCAGGGCCCGTGCTCCGTGCAGATGGTGCTGGAACAGGCATCGATGGCACATTGGCCCGGTTCACCGAGGGAACAAGTAAAGCTGAAAAGGTGGAGGTAAAAGGTTTAAGAACCTCGCGGTTCGAACATCCACTTCAGATGAAGGTCAGCATGCCCTTGGCGACAACTGCCGGCTTGGTGGATGTGACTGTAATCTTGGAAACAGACTCCATGGTTATCAATCGAAGAGATGGTATATAATCCCATGTGTTTTGTTCTCCGGAAAAAGCG
>CAVICI010000140.1:0-2696 GCA_963640995.1 Dialister hominis
GGTCCCCGCGCCGCGCTTCCATTCGCGCTCCGCGGAATCTATGCGCAGCGGCTTGGAATGCATGGGGGGATCGAGGGCCAGCGACTCGTGCTCGCCGTCCTCCCCAGCAATCGACATCCCGTGCTTCTCGCGGAGGGCCTTCAACCCTTCCGCTATCCGGCAGTCGGTCCTGCGTCCGATCCGGCACGGTCAAGAGCCGTCCTCCGGGCCCCTGTACCCTTCCAGCTTGCCCGAGATCTCCCCCAGGATCCGGACGAATGCCTCCAGCTCCTCCTCCGTATGCTTGGAAGCGACCTCCCCCACAAGGGAGGAGACCAGGTCGCCGTACCTGCTGTACGGCTCCTGTATCTGCTCCGTCAGGGAGATGTGCCTGACCCTGCCGTCCGACTCGGACCGGGTCCTTTGGATCATCCCCTTCTCCTCCAGCCTGGACAGGGTCATGGACACGGTGGCCTTCGTCACGCCTATCGCTTCCGCTATGTCGCTGGCGGTGCACCCAGGCCGCACGGATATGAAGTCCAGGTACAGGACGGAGTTGTACGGCAGCCTGTCCGCCTCGCCGAACATCGACGAGTTCCTTATCTCCAGCACGGACAGGCTCAGGTAGAACCTGTCCAGCGCCGCTTTCACGTCAGTCATCGCTCACCGCCTTCCCCTTCTCCTCGTTGACGATTATAGAGAGTATCAGCATCACGATTATCAACGCTATCCCCACGTGCATGCAGAACCTGAACCCGTCCAGGAACACGTCCGGCGACAGCGTCCCGATGTCCCCGTCGGATCCGGACCCCATCCCGAACAGCCCTGCGTAGAACGCCGTGCCCAGAGCGGAGCCGAAGTACATGAAGAACGACAGCAGGGAGGATGCCTTCGGACGGTCGTCGTCCGGGACGTTCTCCACCATCCTTCCGCCGAGAGGCCCTCCCCCCAGCCCCCAGGTGGACCCGAAGATGAACATCGTCACGAGCAGCAGGGGGAAGGCGTTCTCGTCGACGAAGCAGTACAGGATCGTGGATATGAGCATCGTGAGCCCGCAGGCGATGACGAATGGCCGGTTGCCCTTCTTGTCTGCCATCTTCCCCACCCAGAGGCACATGGACAGGATTCCAAGGGACGGAACGAGCAGGCACAGCCCGCTGCCGAGGGAGTCCTGCCCCATCACAATCTTCAGCAGGAACGGCAGGAGGTACAGGATCCCCATGTAGACGACGTTGAGCAGTATCATCACCGCTATCGCAGCATCCAGGTTTGGCAGCCTGAAGAGGCTCAGCTTCAGCACGGGATCCTCGGCCCTGTGCTCTATGCGGACGAACAGCGCCAGCATGACGATGCATGCCGCGGCGCACATCCCCGACGCAGTGTCGATCCCATGGCTCGGGATCGACTCGAGCGCGTACAGGCCGGTTATCATCACGATGAACAGGGCGACCGCTCCCTTCGCATCGAATCCCCTTCCGGTGAACCCGGAGTCCTTGGGGATGGCGTAGAGCGCCATGAGCGCTCCGATGATGCCTATGGGAACGTTGATCAGGAACACCAGATGCCAGCCGGCCAGATGCTCGAGGATCCCTCCGGCGGCAGGGCCGATCGCGGCACCAATGGAAGTCCCGAGTACTCCGACGGAGAAGGCGAAGGTCGCCATCCTTTTGGGGAGGTACTTGACGCAGAGCATGAAGGCGGTGGTCGCGAGCATGGCCGCGCCAACGCCCTGCACGGCCCTGAACGCCAGAAGGACGTAGAACGTCTGGGTGAGGGCGCAGGCCAGCGAGCTGAGCGCGAACAGCACCATGCCGATGATGAACAGCTTCCTGATGGCTCCGCTGTCGGCGATCTTCCCGAATATCAGTATCAGCCCGGCCATCATCAGGTAGTACACGGTGATGACCCATGACGTGGTCCCCGTGCCGACTCCGAAAGACTCCGCTATCCCGGGAAGGACCACGTTCACGATGGTCCCGTCCAGGCCGTCCACGAACAGCGCCAATGCAACAACGGAGAGCAGCAGCCATTGCTTGCTCTTGCTCTCCAATATGGTATCCATGGCCCGTGGGAATAGTTAGACTTATTTAACTATTATCCGGACCGCTTCAGAGGCGCGGAAGCCGGCCTATCGGCCTGACAAGGTCGGAACGTGCTGCCGTTCGTCAGGATAACGACGAGAGAGAAAGGAAAGATGGCATCCAACTGGCTGATAGTCAACAAGACAAGGGGCCTCTTATCTCCAGACCGCTATGACGATGCGACTGGACCCATCATGCATAGTGCGTGATGGCCGTTGATATAATTGTAAATCCAGGGCGATTTACGGTAAAAAGGCGCGTTAAAATAGCCAATCGAACGTCTAAAGACCGGATACGCATGGGAACCAGACACGTGCACATAACTGGAGTGGGATACGACCCTAGCCCGATCATCAAGGTGATGAGGTCCGGGATAGCGTGCGACCGCCTCCATCTGTTATGGAACGATGACGGCGACATCACCGGCCAGGACAAGAGCATCAGGAGGTCGAAGAACGAGATAGTCAAGACCCTCAAGAGCTCCCTTTCCGAAGACGGGGCCCTGTGCGACCATGAGATAGACGTGTTCGACTACAAGGCCATCCTGGAAGCGGTGATGCGCATCGCCGGACAGGAGAAGCAATCGGCAAAGGACGACGAGGTCAAGGTGGAGTTCCACATGAACATCACCCATGG
>CAVICI010000141.1:0-2526 GCA_963640995.1 Dialister hominis
ATTCCATCCGCTTCGGAAATGGAATCAATTCCATAGCAGCCAATGCATTCTCCAGTGGCAATACCTTGCCTAAAGCCAAACTGACTACATTCAAGGACGAGAACGGGGACGTGATCGACATATCCAAACAGCTTGATAAGTTCAAGGAGTATACATTTGTAGGCGACATCACCACGATGACCCGCGCACCGAACTCAGTCGTCTGTGATGGGATAATATACAAGGCCTCAGACACCGTTGGCGAGGCATATGTCTGCGGGTATACTAAGAATATCCAAAACAATGCGTCGGTCCTTGATTCTGTTACGATTGACGGCAAGACATGCAGTGTCACATCCATCGGAGAGAGCGCATTCCTGAATTGCACCATGCTGACCTCGATCACCATTCCAAACTCGGTCGCTTCCATCGGGGCATCTGCATTCAAAGGGTGCACGTCGCTGGAATCGGCCAACATATCGGGTTCGATCGCATCGATCGAGGAATCCCTGTTCGAAGATTGCGAAAAACTGATATCGGTCTCGATCCCCGGCACGTTCACATCCATCGGGAATGCCGCATTTTCTGGCTGCAAGAAACTGACTTCTTTCACTATCCCCGACACGGTCAGTAGCATCGGATATAATGCATTCGCTGAATGCGAAAGCCTCTCTTCTATCGAAATTCCGAGCTCAGTGTCCTCGATAGGGGAGGGGACGTTCGCCAAATGCAGCGGCCTTTCCTCGATAACGATCCCCGACACGGTCAGTATCATCGGAGAAATGGCATTCTTAGGCTGCTCCGGTCTCGATACCATCTATTTCAGCAGCTGCCTCACAAGCATAGCTGATAATGCATTCGGCGTGTATACTAGCGACAAGGACTATAAGCTCACGGTGTTCTACGACCAGAACGGCAATAAGCTCACCCCTTCTACTGAATATACGAAATTCCTAGGCAAGACGTTCTCAGGCAACATCTATGAGATGAACATGGCAGAAGAAGGCACCGTCGTCCATGATGGGATAATATACAAAATCAAGGAGTCTATCCTCAAAGAAGCATGTGTCTGGGGGTATACCAAAGATATCAAGGGCGATTCGACGATCCGCAGCTCTGTGCAGATCGAGGGCGATACATACACGGTCGCATCCATCAGAGATAATGCTTTCGAAGGTTGCGATGCTCTGAGATCTGTCGCGATCCCGGATACGGTCAAGTCGATCGGAAAAGATGCGTTCCGGAAATGCGCCGGACTGACCTCGGTCACCATTCCTGACTCGGTCACGGCCATCGGAAAGAGGGCGTTCAACGAGTGCGATGCGCTGCTTTCGGTCAAGATCCCCGCATCTGTCACATCCATCGGAGAATGCGCCTTCGCCGAGTGCAGATCGCTGAAGAGCATAGAAGTCGCCAGCAATAACGGGAACTACTGTTCCGTCGACGGCGTCCTCTTCGACAAGGACATGAAGACCCTGATCCAATACCCTCCCAGCAAGGAAGGGAGCGCATATTCGATCCCCGGCACGGTCGCTTCCATCGGAATGCGGGCGTTCTGCATATGCGGCAACCTGATCTCGATAGAGATGCCAGAATCATTGACGTTCATCGACATTGAGGCGTTCATAGAATGCCACAGCCTCGCCTCTATCTCCATCCCGAGCCAGGTCTCGACGATCCCGTTCGGGGCATTCTACGACTGCACGAGCCTCGCCTCGATCGTGATCCCCGATACGGTCACGGCCATCGAGGCATATGCGTTCGCGAGTTGCACTGGCCTCGAGACAATATATTTCGGCAACGGCCTCGCTGCCGTGGATCCTGCTGCGTTCGGAATCTTGATCGGCGATGACGAAATCATCGCCACGAAGTTCTGCGACTCGAAGGGCGATGAGCTCAGCCTTTCCGACATCGAGAAGTTCAGAGGCAATACGTTCAAGGGCGACATCAGCGAGATGAAGATGACAGAACTGCACACCATCACCATCTTCGACGGGACGACCTATCAGACATACAAGGGCTACGTCGGAGACAAGATATCTCAGCCTGCCGACCCTGTCAGGAAAGGATACGAGTTCCTCTACTGGGCGGACGAGGACGGCAATGTGTTCGACTGGATCATCCCCGCGAAAGACATCACCGTCACGGCACAATGGAAGTCCGTCTCTCCGTCCGGGGACGACGATGACGACGACTACTATCCGCCGCATGACGCTACAGACGATCCCGACAGCATGAACAAGAAGTCGGACGGCTCCGCCAAGGTCCTTATCGCAGCCGCCTGCGTCGCCGCGTTCATGGCGCTGCTCCTGGCCTTCACGACCTACGAGACCAAGCGCTGATGCTTGGAGAGCAAACCAGGGGCTGCGCCCCTGCCTTTACCATCATGCCCTTTCCGAAGGGCATGACGGCCCTGTTACGATTCTCGGCGATGATCTCAATCCGCGGCATCATGCAGCCCGATCGCCTAGCGATGCGGAAGCGACCTTCAGGGTCCCCGCGCCGCGCTTCCATTCGCGCTCCGCGGAATCTATGCGCAGCGGCTTG
>CAVICI010000142.1:0-2435 GCA_963640995.1 Dialister hominis
GCCGGGGGGGGGGGTGCGGCCATCTTCGCCCGCCCGGCCGGCATGATCTGCTTCTGACCGTGCTTATAATTGTTCTCCTGGCGGTCGCCTCCTCGCTTTGCATCGGAATGGCTGAGAGGCACGATTCCGACGGCGACAGCCAAGAACCCGTCGAAGGCACCCTTAAATACAGTTACGATGAGGGAACGCAAACCGCGTCCGTCACAGGGTGCTCGGATGACGACGCCAAAGACAAAGTGACCAAGGTGACGATACCTTCTACCACGCCTTACAACGGGCAGGTTTATACTGTCACCTCAATAGGAGAAGGCGCGTTTAGAGGCTACACCAAGCTCGACACCGTCGAATTCGAGACTGAAAACCTCTCATCCATCGAGGGTGGTGCATTCGGTGATTGTAAATCGCTGACAGGGATCGATATTCCCTCTGGTGTCACTTCGATCGGATCTGTGGCATTCGAATCTTGCAAAGCACTGACCGCCATCTCCATCCCTGCGGGAGTCACGACAATCGATGTGCGTACATTCGCGTCCTGCTCGAAGCTGGAAAGGGTTGCCATCGCCGGAACGAACGTGGCCATCAAAGAAATGGCATTCACCGATTGCGTGAAATTGACGAAAGTCTCTGTTACCGGATCGATTACAAGCATCGATTATGATGCGTTCAAACACTGCGAGAAACTGACTGATATACCCCTTGGAAACGTCACGACCATCGGATATCAGGCATTCGAGTACTGCAACATGCTGAAACGCGCAGATGTCAGCTCAGCCATGACAATCGACGAGGGAGCGTTTCGCGGTTGCACGAAACTCGAAACTGTCACCCTGGGAAATCTCTCGACCATAGACTATGGAACATTCGATGCCTGCAGCAGTCTGTCATCGATAGAGATCCCGGCTTCCGTCAAAACTATCGGGATGGCAGCGTTCGAATACGCGGGCCTGACCTCCGTGACGATTCCGAACACGGTCACGACGATATACGACGGTGCGTTCTACAGCTGCGCCAATCTGACGACCGTCACGATAGGAACGGGGGTCACCACCTTCGGAGATAGCGTGTTCGCCGAATGCGGCGGTGACAACGGGGTCAAGATGATCCTGCATTGCGCCATCAAAGCGAGCATGTTCAAGGGAATGTCCTGCATCTCCGAAGCGGTGATCGGAGACGAGGTCGAGAGCATAGGCGCATCCGCATTCCAGAGCTGCGCAAACCTGAAGACAGTCACTATCGGAGAAAATGTCGGCACCATCGGAGATAAGGCGTTCGATGGATGCAGCGGTGTCAAGATGATCCTGCATTGCAAAATCAGTGACGGTATGTTCCAAAATATGACCTACATCTCCGAAGCGGTAATCGGAGACGGGGTTACGAGCATCGGATATTATGCATTCTACAACTGTTCTTCGCTAGAATCGGTCGAACTTCCCGCAAGTATCAAGACAATCAGCATACAAGCATTCCAATTATGCGGGGCACTGAAAAAAGTTGTTATCGCCGGAGCGAACGTAGCCATCGAATATGAGGCATTCAGTCACTGCGATGCGCTGAAAACAGTTTCAGTTTCAGGGACCGGATCGATCAAAAGCGTCGGAGAAGAAGCATTCGATAATTGCAAGGAACTGACTGATATCCCTCTAGAAAATGCCACGACCATCGGTCAAAATGCATTCCGGCATTGCGAAGGACTGATATCTGCAGATCTCAGTTCGGCCACGACAATCGGAACATGTGCATTCCAAGATTGCAAAAGCCTCAGGACTGTCGTTCTGGGAAATTCCCTCAAATCCGTAGGCGAGAGTGCGTTTTCAGGTTGCAGTAGCCTGTCATCGATAGAGATCCCGCGTTCCCTCAAAAACATCAATTACTCAGTATTCGATGGTACTGGCCTGACCTCCGTGACGATCCCCGACAATATCGAAGAGATATGTGGCGGTGCATTTGCAAATTGCACCAAGCTCGAGAAGATATGCTTCGGAACCGGAATCAAAACCGTGGCCGCCTCTGCGTTCGGTACGTATGCCAAACCGACAGAGTTCTACAATGAGGATGGGACCAAGATCGAAGACCTGGCCGAATGCAACGGGAAGATCTTCGTGGGGAACATTTCCAGGATGGACGAGATCGCGGAGCACACCCTCACCTTCGACCCCGACAACGGCACCGAGGCCACGAAGATGCAGTGCTTCTCAAGAGACCGCATCGCAAAGCCCGATGATCCGGCGAAGACCGGATACACGCTCATTTACTGGGCCATGGAGGATGGCACGAAGTTCGATTTCGACAAAGATGCCATGCCTGCCAGGGACATGACGCTCACTGCTGTATGGGTGGTAAACCAGTACACGATCTCCTTCAATCCTGACGGAGGATCTCTTGTGGATCCCATCACGCAGGACTACGGCACGCTTGTCGAGAAGCCTGCCGATCCG
>CAVICI010000143.1:0-2411 GCA_963640995.1 Dialister hominis
GAAGCAGAAGAACAGGGGCGGCGGGCGCAGGCCCAGGGGCCGCTGAGCCTTTTGCGTGCGACGCCTCCGGAATCCGGGGATGCCGCACAGCTCATCTTCCCACGGACATGGGGTATTCCCCCGACGAATCCATTATATCGTGCCGAAAGGATGGAGAACCATGAAGGGATTCAGGGAGTACAAAGGCGGAGGCAAGGTATGGATTACCCTTGCAGAAGGAGCATACTATCCGGATGTGCTCATAGATGCCTGCAGGCTGTACGAGCCTGTGCTGACTTCATTCGAGCAGCTTCTGCACTCCTCTGAATCGTCTGTTGCACTATTCCTGAAAATATCGGAGATCAAAGAAAGCTGGATGCGCATACAGTTGCTGAGAGTGTTCCGGAAGTACGTCTGTCCGGAGATCCCCGTCGAGATGCTGAAGGTGAAATCCAAGGCGCCGGAGGTATGTGACAGCTACGGGCGGATATTCAGGCAGATTTCCGAGGTCCAAAGAGCGTTCGATTCGCGCCCCATACCCGATGAGGCGCTGAGCGCGGTGCTGTGGGAGTACAAGGACCGCGGCAAGAAAGGATACGATCTGACCGAGAAGTTCTTCAGGATGATCCGCGAGAAGTTTCCTGACCTCGATATATGGGGTCCGGAGAGAGCCGGAAAGGACATTGAGCTCGGAGAGGTGTTCCCGGATTACCCTAACCCGAGACGCCCTGTGGATTTCGTCATCAGCTCCAAGGACAGGAAGAAGACGTATGCGGTGGGGCTGGCCAGATACGATTCCGACAGGGGAGGAGCTCAGGAGGATGACCGCACCGGGGGATACTTCAAGTGCGCCGATGAGGTCCTCGGGTATGCAAGGAGCCGCAACATCGATCTGAAGCTGATATTCCTGAATGACGGCCCGGGGCTGCTGCTAGGATCCATGTGGGAGGATTACTCAAGGCTTGAAGAAAGCTGGAGCGACGAGATAATGGTCCTCACGCTGAGGATGATCGATGAAAGGCTGACCGAAGAGTGGATAACGGGGGAGGATACGATTGGCAACGGGGATTCCTGTTAACGGCAAGAAGCCGGAGCCCGACCTCTTGAGAATGGCCCTGGAATATGAGGGCAAAGAGCCGACGGAATCGATAATCTCATCGGGATACAGGAAGAGCGTCAGAGCCTACACCAATGACGAGGGCTCTCCGAACCTCCTGTTCTTCGATGACAACCTCAACGCCCTCAGGCAGATGGCGGCCGATCCAGCCATCAGGGGCAAAGTCGCCCTGGCATACATCGACCCTCCCTTCTCGACCGGCGGCCTTTTCGAGTGCAAGGACGGATCCGCCGGCTATCAGGACACGCTCTCGGGCAGCGAGTACATCGAGTTCATCCGCAAGAGGCTGGTGCTGATCCACGAGCTGCTGTCGGACAAAGGCTCCCTGTACGTCCATCTGGATGCCAACATGGTGTTCCATGTCAAAGTGATACTCGACGAGATCTTCGGCTCCGAGAACTTCAGGAACATGATCACGAGGAAGAAATGCAGCAACAAGAACTTCACGAGGAAATCCTACGGGGATGTCTGCGACTACATCCTGTTCTATACCAAGACATCTGATTACGTGTGGAACAGGCCCTATGAGACATGGACGGACGAGAAGATTCTGAAGGAATATCCGTGCGTTGACGGAGACGGGCGGCGGTACAAGAAAGTGGCCGTCCATGCGCCCGGCAAGAGGAACGGAGAGACGGGCAAGGAATGGAAAGGCATGCTGCCTCCTGAAGGGAAGCATTGGCAGTACGTGCCGTCGAAGCTCGACGAGATGGATGCGAAAGGCGAGATTTACTGGTCACCGACGGGGAACCCCAGAAGGAAAGTGTATCTGGATTCCAGCAAAGGCATCCCCATGCAGAACATCTGGACAGACTGCCGCGATTCGGTGAACCAGAACGACTACGTCACGGGATATCCGACGGAGAAGAACATCCAGCTGCTCAAGAGGATCGTGAGCGCTTCCTCGAACCCGGGAGACATCGTCCTGGACTGCTTCTCCGGATCAGGCGCGACGCTGGACGCCGCCCAGCAGCTGGGCCGTGTCTGGATAGGCGTCGATCAAGGGGATGAGGCCATCAGATCGACGCTGAAGCGCTTCACTCAGGGACTGGAGAGGTCGGGGAACCACAACGGGCCGATGAAATGCAGGCAGCAGAAGCTGATGCCAGGATCGGACTGCGGGTTCACGGTATTCTGTTCTCCGGATGCGCATGATTCCCTCATGGGGATCCTGTCCGACCTGGGGCTCCAGCCGGCGATGCCGATGACGGCATTCGATGCGGCAGAGAACAGGTGCGGCAAACAGACGTCCTGACCCTGGCCCTGCCCAAAATATATAATCACGCGGACAATCAGGTAGCTCTGATAGTATGAG
>CAVICI010000144.1:0-2383 GCA_963640995.1 Dialister hominis
ATGTTCCACAGTATTGGGAATCGTTATCGAAGTTGTTTTATTGTCGCAAGCGCTTTTGACGCACACTTCATACGGATTTTCGCTCACAATCGTGTAGTTGAGAGTGCCATCACTGAAAGTATCGCCCACGGCGCCATCGGAATCCTGCGCTCCGGCCATTCCGATACACAGCGTGCATGCAAGGATCAGCACCGCGAGGAGCGATGCGCCGAGAAGCATACCGCGCTGGCGGGAAGGGCGGAGATGGTCGCACCCCCCCCCCTCGTCGCGATTCCGTTTGAACAGGGGCGGGGCGATGCTCTGCGCCTTGCGCCCTGTCATCGATCTTCTGGATATGTTCATGCGAATCACGTCCGGTGGCCGGCACGGTCCCATCCGATGCGGATGGCATCGTCATCCAGCCAATGGATGCGCCCGATTGGGCATCGGTTGAAATATGTTTCGATTTCTGAACGCGCCGTTGCCGTTTGATCGGACGAAGAAGGATGGATGCTGGAAGGCGGCGCACCGGCCCGCGAGGAGCGAACGGCTCCGATAAGATGCGCTTCATGGCGGACAATCGGGAAAAGGACGGGGAAAGGCGTTTCGGCCGCCGTGAGCCGGACGGTGCGCACGGCGGTGCGAGAGGACGGCCGGCTGATCGCCGGCCTCCAGCTCGTTCAGACTTGGGGATCAGCTTCTGGACCTGCCTTTCCCGATCATAGCCAGGATCGCCAGGAGGGCGGCGGCGCATCCTGCCGCTATCGCCACCGCGGCGACGGAGGCCCCGGATCCCGCATCGCTGCTCTTGCCTCCTGTATCGGAGTCCGGAACGGGGACATAAGGATCGTCGTCATCGTCATCCCATGAGGGCACGGGCGACGGCAAGGTCTCCCATACGGCTGTGAGCGTGATGTCCTCCGCGGGCATGGTCCCGAAGGCGTATTCTTCGCCGTCCTTCTCCCAGCAGACGAACCTGTATCCTTCCTTCGTCGGATCGGCCGGTTTCTTGACAAGCGTGCCGTAGTCCTGCGTGATGGGATCTACTGCCGAACCTCCGTCGGGATCGAAGGAGATGGTGTAATGGTTCACAGTCCACACGGCTGTGAACGTGACCTCCGACATCACAATGTACTCGGTTCCGGGCTTGTAGGCATCGCTTTCTCCCGAGATCTGCCAGCCGGATAGGGAGTATCCGGTCTTGGATATCTTCCCTCCTTCTCCGGGGAGCGTTATTGCTTCGCCGTATACGTGCTTCTCTGCGATCTCCGTTCCCGTTCCCGTGACGAACGTCACGGTGAACGCATCGGCTTTCCAGACGGCTGTGAGCGTCATGTCCTCCGCGGGCATGACCGCGTTGGCGAAGTCGAATTCCTTGCCGTCCTTTGCCCAGTACATGAAGCTGTACCCCGTCCTCTCCGGATCGTCGGGCTTTGCGATGCGGTCCCCTTCGTTGTATTTGTACTTCATCGTGACGCTGTCCCCGCAGTCGAAGGTGAGCGTGTACAGCGGCTGCCTGATCATCTTCGAAGTGTCGGTCTCGTCGGCCTTGAACAGCCTTCCCTGCAGCTCGCCGATATCCGTTTTCAGATTGAATGGTGTTTCCTTCTTTTCGTCATAGAATGTGGTCAGTTCGCTTTTGCCCCTTTTGAACGCATCCTCGGCTATATCTGTCATCTCTTTCCCGAAACGGATGGATTGGAGGCCGGTGCAACCGAAGAATGCCTGATTTCCGATCGATTTGACGGAATCCGGAAGGTAGATTGATTTCAATCCCGAGCATACGTTGAATGCCATAGCTCCGATAGTCTCGAGATTGTCCGGCAGCTTGACCGTCGTCAGCCCGTAGCAGGCTTGGAACACATAGTTTGTGATGGTCTTCACTGAGTTCGGGATGATGACGTTGTCCAGCTTCGGGCAGGAGCTGAATGCGGCCACTCCGATGGCCGTCAGGGAATCCGGAAGGTCGATCGATTCCAGCACGCTGCATCCGTTGAACGCCGCTTCTCCGATCGAGATGACGGTATAGTTCACAGCTTCATTCCCTTTGCTTTCTTTCGATGCAGTATCAGGAATCGTTACCGAAGTCGTTGTTTTGTCGAGGCAAGCCTTGACGGACACTGTCTTCGAAGTTTCGTCCAAGATCTCGTAAGTTAGGCCATCATAATTGAAAGTCTCGTTGTCGGCGCCATCAGAATCCTGCCATCCGACCGTTCCGACGCACAGCACGCACGCAAGAATCAGCACCGCGAGGAGCGGTGCGCCAAAAAACAGATCATGCCGGCTTGACGGGCGGAGGTGGTCGCACCCCCCCCCCGGCCCGAATCTGTTTAAATAGGGACGGGACGGCGCTCCGCGCCTTGCGCCCCGTCATTGAATCTCTGGAAATGTTCATCTGAATCAC
>CAVICI010000145.1:0-2374 GCA_963640995.1 Dialister hominis
CGGCAGGACCCCGTGGTGCAGGAAACCCAGATCTTGTACAAACTTCGATATCCGGCAGGATAGTTTAATAAGCTTAGACGACTGAACGGTCATCAATCCTGAATCGACCAAGGTTTGGGAATACGAATCCGAAGACCGCTCGGAAACGGACGGGATCTTAAAATCTCTGAATCTTCCGCGCGTTCGGACGCGGATCATGAGGCTTCCGAGAGCTTTGCTAAGCTCTGAGAAGCCGTGAAAGAATTGGAGCAGATGTAATGATTACAACTGAAGTAACTACTCAGGGGGTATAGTCAGCAGCCAGCTTCGCTAGGGTTGCTTGCACCGCCTGATAGCCCGATGGCTTCTGCGCAGCACCCGTCGAGCGCCATGGTCACCGCCTTGAACGCGGGGACTCCGTGCTTGCGGGCCGTGTCGATGTACGACATGACGTCGAGGTACTGCTGCAGGCATTCGGCCGAACGGAAGCATCCGGAGACTTTCATCTTGACCTTGACCTGTCTGAACCCTCTTTCGGCCAGATTGTTGTCGAACGGAATCGAAAGGTCCTTGACGAACAGGCAGATTTCGTCCTCTCTTTCGCGGAGGCGCTCGATGAGGGCGCGTTCCTTGCCCTTCTTCCGTCTCCCCCGCTTCTTCTCGGTCGGAGGAGGCGGCGGAGGGCACTCCGCATCCGCGACATCCAGTATCTCGGCGAACCTGCGATGGAATCCTTCCAGGACATCTTCCGGCAAGGAGGCCGCACCGGAGGCGATGGCCTCTTCCTTCGCCTTCTTCATCCGGATCAGCAGATCTGCGAACATCTGCGCCCAGGTATGCTCGGGCCTGTTCTCGGTCACGCTCTTCAGCTCCCGAAGGATGTGGGCGTTGCAAAGAGCATGCCTGAGCTCTTTGAACTTCCAGTAAGGCGCCCAGCAGTCGTGGACGATCGTCCCTTTCAGACGTGCGAGGAGCCCTGCTTCGGCCATCCCCTCGTATCCGCGCTTGCGGCTCGAGCACAGATACGTGAACAAAGATGTCGAGGCTCCGTGGACCCACAGGGTCTTGCTGACGGGTTTCTTCGCGGCCTCGTTCCGGTCGTCTTTTCCTTCGGACGATCCTTTCCCTTCATCCTTGACGACGGCCCTCGTTCCGGTCTCGTCGCAGTTCGTGATGGTGCCCTCAGCAATCGCATCGGCGATCAGCTTTTTCGCGGGAGCCACCGCCTCGGCGCAGCTCCCCGTCATGGAGACCACCGTCGAAGAGGCGATTTCGAGGCCGGACATGCCGTTCACGACATCGGCTATGCGGTTGTCGCTCATCGCTCCGTAAGTATCGAGGATCCCGACGATGGCGGTCACCCCTTTGCCGTACTGGGCGAAAGCCTTGACGCCCTCGGGGAAGACGCCTGTGTCGCCGCCTGTGCCGGCGAACGGGCACCCGGTTCTTCTGAGCGCCCTGTACTCCGTGACTATCGTCTCTATCTTCAGATCCACGACCGAGCGCGTCTCCGCGCAGGAGAAGGCCCCTTGGGATTCGCACTCGCTCTTCTTCGGGCACTTCTCGCATCCGGGAGGATAGAGTACGACGATCCTGTCGGCCTCGTGAGGCAGCTTCATGGTGTGGCCCGTATGGCCCTTCTGGCCGCCCGGCTTCCTGCCCGTCTGAGGGCGCAGGCTCCTCTTCTTCGACTTCTGCCACGGCCTGTCGCTGGACGGCGGCAGGGAGCTGTTGCCGGAGTTCATGTTGGCCTTGCGGCGGAGCTCTCTGACCTCTTCGATGACGTTCTCCGCATCGACCGTGAGGAACTTGGCAAGGATTCCGTCCGCATCGATCTTCTTGGTCTCGAGGACCTTCCTGAAAATCTCGTTCTCCTTCTCGATGCGGCGGATCTCCTTTTCGAGCTTCCCGTTCTGCTCTTCGAGCTTCCCGTTCTGCTCTTCGAGCTGGCGGATCCGTTCGAGCAGGTCTTCCGTCGGAATCTCCTCCTGGGATGAGCTTCCGCCCTCTTCTCCGTCGATGGTCGTCCGTCTCTTCCTGCCCATGGTTCGCCCTGCCCCCTCATATGCGCGCGCTGGTCGCGCATATGAAGAACCAGTATATAGCACTTCGCAAACATTGCCAGCGTGTCGTACGAAGAATCCACAAACCGGATGGACGAATGCCTGCCGTCGCATGAGAGTCTGGAGGATCGGAAGAGGTCGAGAAAGAACGGAAGAGGATTGAGAAGGAAAGAATGGAAGAAGCTCAGGTCTCATCAAGAGGGGGGGTCCTGAGTAGTTACCTTCTGCGATATGGGTTTCCTGCATGTCTTGCCACGGTCCGGACTTCTCGGGAGGTTGGTTCTGGAGCCGGCACTGTTTGTATCAGCTAGGTATTGGTTTTGGCAGGCCAG
>CAVICI010000146.1:0-2323 GCA_963640995.1 Dialister hominis
TGAGCTCTGTAAAGCTCAGGCAACTTCACCACGTAAAATCACCTTTGAAATTACGTCAGAGCGGCATTCGCGAAAGAGTGAGGGGCGGACAGCCCGAGCCATCGCATGGACAGCAACTATGACATGACCGCGGAGATCGCTCTCGGATCCTGAAGAACCGCCCGTTGCGCCTGCCGTCCCAATGCATCCCCTATAATATCATGCGCATGATACCGCAGGCATGGCATCGCATTCCATCACAGATTCCGGGGAGGTGCTCCGATGATCATCATCCATACCGGCACCGGTCGCAAAACCGACAGGCAGGAGCCCGGAAAGGACTTCGAACGGCAGATCGAAGAGCATAAGGGCATGCACGGGACGAGATGCGACTTCGTCGAGTGCCCTTACGACTGCCTCGATTTCAATACGCTCAACGACCAGCAGCTGCAGTACTACCTGTGGTTCAGGGACCGCTTCTATGAGGGAGAGGTCATCAAGACCGATATCGGATACAGCTGGCTGCTGCTGGTGGAGCTCATAAACACGAAAGAGGATCCCGAAGCGGTGATGCGGCACCTCCAGAGATTCTACTGGGAGTGCAACAAGCAAGGGTACCAGCGCACCTTCCCTGCGCCCGCCGTCACTTCGAACGCCATGTTCTCGTATGCGATCGCCAACGACCTGGATGTCCCCCGCATATACGCGACCAGCGGGGTATGGAGGCAGATCCTGATCTCAGAGCTCCTCTTGCCCGAGCCGGAGCCGATCCCCGACGATGCAATGGAGATCGTCACAGGATACCCGTTCGAGAACTACTGGTGCGAATATGCGAAATGCGAGCAGTCATACCCGCTGTTCAACGCCGCGCTCCCGGCCGTGGATGCCAAGATGAGGGAGCTGACCGGCAAGGGCATCCTGGAGACCTTCGGCGAAGAAAGGACCGACATGATCAAGCTGTTCTCGGACGGCGGCTGGGGCGCGCCCGCGTACTTCCGCGACGAGAGGTGCGCCGTGACGTACATGTCGGCCGGCAAAGCCCTGCAGACGTTCCTCGGAGCCATGGCCCGCTACTGCCAGAAGGCCATCGAGAAAGACATGGACGTGGGCAACGGCCCGAGCGTGGCCAGCGTGTTCAGCAAGGAATACCGCAAGATCGTCGACAGGACCCTCAACCGCGGCGACATCATCCAGCCGCAGCGCCGGCCGAAGACCGTCCGCGGGACGATACGCAACCACGACGTCAAAGATGTCATGGTCCCTGTCGTCATGAGCAACGAGGGGTTCTCGCACGATTGCACGCTCAAGAACTTCCTCAGCGACATGGCGAGATACTCGAAGCAGCAGCCGTCGGACGAATGGGAGTACGTCCCGTCCGGATGCCGGGAGCCGGATTACCATCGCCTGTCCCCGGAGGCGCTGGAATACTACCTCTGGTGGAGGGAGTGCGCGCGCAACGGGCAGTACGGCGCCACCGACGAAGGGTACCTGTGGCTGTACAAGTGCGAGCTCATCAACGCCTACGACGACATGCGGTACGTCCTGGACCAGCTCGCCGGGCTGGCCAGAGCCTATGACAAATACATCCCGGACGAGTGGTTCGGCGAGACCAAGAAGCCCGGAAGGGCCTACCTGGACTATGCTTTCATCAACGGCCTGCAGATCCCGGACCCGACGGTGTTCCCCTGCATACTGTCCGCCAGCGACATGGTGGAGATGCTGCTGGACGGGGAGGAGGACACGCCCGTCTCGGCCAATACGATGCTCGTGGCGGCCCAGTTCGTCGGCGATAAGAAGTCTGACGCGCCTGTCCGCGCGGCGTTCGACGACGACTGCGCCCAGATAGCAGCACGCGTACTGATGAGGATCAACGACAGCCACAGCGGAGATGTCGTCCGCAAATACTGCAGGCTCCGCACCAAGAAGATCAAGATGAACGTCTTCGTCCATGAGAAGTACTACAAATGGCCGACCGGCAGGCAGAAGGCGCAGGAGCGCGAGATGCTCAACATAGTGGAGAACGACACCTTCCTTCCGGAGATGAAGACCCTGGTCAAAGCCGTGATCGCCGCCGTGAGGGACCGCGACAAGCCCCGCAAGGGGAAGGGCACGTATGCGTTCGGCGTGCCGCTGGACGACATGCTGCAGAACGAAGTGAAGAAATGGTTCTGCGAGAAGAACGCGCGCGCGGCAGAGAAGCGCCTGCTGAGCTTCTCCATAGACCAGTCCGAGGTGGACCGCGCCCAGGCGGACCTGGACCATGTGACTTCGATCATGAGCACCGAGGAACAGGCCGCCGAGGAGGCTCCCGAGCCCGAGAAGGAGGCTCCGAAGGCTAATCCCG
>CAVICI010000147.1:0-2279 GCA_963640995.1 Dialister hominis
TACGTGCTTCTCTGCGATCTCCGTTCCCGTTCCCGTGACGAACGTCACGGTGAACACATCGGCTTCCCACTGGGCTGTGAGCGTCATCTCTCTGGCAGGCATGACATCGGTCTTGAAGTTGAACTTCTTGCCGCCTTCATCGGCCCAGTACTTGAAGGTGTGTCCTGTCTTTGCCGGTTCCGGAGGCTCGGCGATCTTCTCGCCGGGCTTCTGCACCTTGGTCTGAGGAGCTTCGCCGTTTTCGGGGTCCAGCGTGAGCTTGTAGCCCTCTTCTCTGAACATTGCCTCGATAGAGCCTTCGAAGGTCCTGTCTCTGAACTCGTCGAGGTCGGCGAGGCTGAGGGCCTGCCTGTTCTCGCTGTAGAACACCGTCAGGACCGGTTGCTCTTCGACGGAGGATCCCAGCAGGAGCAGCGAGACCCACTGGATATTGCTCCCGAAATGAATGGATTCGATCTCGTCGCATTCGAAGAATGCGTATTCGCTGATGGTCCTGAGAGAATCCGGAAGGTCGATCGAAGCCAGGCTGCCGCAGTTGGCGAACGCCTCTTTCCCGATGTCTGTGGCCGATCCGGAGATGGTGACCGATCTCAATCCGCTGCAGTTGAAGAACGTCCGATATCCGATGCTAGCAGCGGACCCGGTGGTGATGGACTTCAGCGAGGAGCAGAAATAGAATGCCTGTTCCCCGATCTCCGTGACAGATCCGGGAATGTCGAACGAAGCCAGGCTCGAGCAGCTGGCGAACGCCTCTTCCCCGATGCTCGTCAGCGATTCAGGAGCGGCGATCGATGTCAGGCTGCAGTACTGGAATGCGCCGTTCCCGATGGATCTGACGGTGTCCGGGATCGTGTATGAGGCATCTCCTTTCTCTATGGGATACTGGATCAGAGCTGTTTTCCCTTTGTCGAAAAGGACGCCGCCTTCCGCGCAGTATTTCCCGTTCGATTCCTCGACGGTTATCCCCGTCAATGCCATGCAGAAGCCGAACGCGCGGTCCCCGATCCTCGCGACCGATCCCGGGATGCTGACCGATTCCAGTCCGGAGGAGAAGAATGCCCGATCGCCAATCTCCGTGACAGATCCGGGAATGTCGAACGAAGCCAGGCTCGAGCAGCTGGCGAACGCCTCTTCCCCGATGCTCGTCAGCGATTCAGGAGCGGCGATCGATGTCAGGCTGCAGTACTGGAATGCGCCGTTCCCGATGGATCTGACGGTGTCCGGGATCGTGTATGAGTCCTCCTTTTCCGTCTTTCCTATGGGATACTGGATCAGAGCTGTTTTCCCTTTGTCGAAGAGCACGCCGTCTTCCGAGACGTAGTCCTCGTTCCCTGGATTGACGGATATATCCCTCAATGCCGCGCAGGCGCCGAACGCGCGGTCCCCGATGCTCGTGACCGTTGCCGGAATGTAAGCGGCGGTCAGTCCTGAATTGTAGAATGCTTTCTCGCCGATAGTCTGGAACGAATATGAAAGCCAGGCTCCTTTGAGGGAAGAGCTGCCGAGAAACGCCATCTTGCCGATAGAAACGACAGATGTCGGGACGGTGATGGAGGTCAGGCCGCAATATTCGAAAGAATAGTCTCCGATGGATGTGACGGTATCCGGGATATGATATGAGTCTTCCCCTACCAGCTTGCCGTTGGGGTACTGGATCAGAGTTGTTTTCCCTTTGTCGAAAAGGACGCCGTCTTCCGAGGAGTACTTCTCATTCGATCCATCGACGGTTATCTGTCCCAATCCCTCGCAGCGGCCGAATGCTTCGTCGCCGATGGACACGACCGATCCGGGAATGCTGACAGAGGTCAGCTTTCCGCACCCGTAGAATGCGCCCTCTCCGATCTTTGCGACCTTTTCAGGTATGGCCACGGAGCTCAGAGCGCTGCAGCCCCGGAAGGCATATCTCCCGATGTCCGTGACCGAATCCGGGATGGAGACGGATTCCAGGCTGTCGCAATCGGAGAAAGCGGATTCTCCGATGCTCGTGACCGAATCCGGGATAGTGACGGAGGTCAGCCAATCGTAGTAGCGGAACGCAGACGCGCCGATAGACGCCACCTTGTACGAGATCCCTCCGTGCTCTACGGCAGAAGGTATGTCCACGCTCGCCGTTGTGCTGTAATACCCGACGACGGACACTTCCTCGGTGCCTGTGGTCTCGTACAGGATGCTGCCGTCTTCGAACCTCTCTCCGCTGCCATCCGCCCAGGATATCATTCCCGCGCACAGCGAGCATGCGAGGATCAGCAGCGCAAGGAGCGGTGCGCCGAGGAGCAGGC
>CAVICI010000148.1:0-2239 GCA_963640995.1 Dialister hominis
GGCACGAAAGGGGCCCGAAGGGGGCGGAGACAGCCTCCGAAGGGGTCTGCTGATGCCGAATCTGGGTCTGGACCAGTTGCACATCTGCTCCAGATGTCGGGAGGCGCGGCTTCTCTCATTTCAGCGAGCCTGACCTTCCGGCATCGTCTCCTGTGCAGGAAGCCTGGATTTGCACAAGATTCGATATCAGGCAGGATAGTTTTATAATCTTAATAGCTGAATGGCACCTATCTTGAATCGGCCAAGGTTCGGGAACATGCATCCGAAGCCGTCCGGAACGGATGGGATTGAGATCTATTTCCGCTCGTTCCGGCGCGGATCATGAGGCTTCCCGGGGCTGTTCGGAGCTTCGTAAGCCGTGAAAGATTTGGAGCATATGTGCATATGATTACAACTGAATTGAAAGCCAAAAGAGGCAAATGCCTCGCTCTCGCAGCCGTGCTCGCGATGGTCGTATGCGCCATCGCAATCGCGCTTCCTGCGGGGGATTCCGACGCAGCCGCGTCCACGGACCCTGTCCCTTCAACGGACACCAAAGAGGGAACGTTCACGGAGCTGACGTCTGAAAGCAAGACGATTGACAAAGACAAATCGTACTATGTCACCGGGCAGGTCACGGATGTGAGCCTGCTCGCCAGTGGAGAGGCGACAGTGTACCTTTGCGGAAAGGGTGCATCCATCACATTCACCGGAACCGGAACCGGCATCACCGTGTACCTGGCGACGAGCGTTTCGGCCACGTCTGTTACGTATTATGATACGATGAAGATCACTGCCGGAGCGAAGACGTATACTGTCAGCGATGACGGAAAGGGAATCTTCACCGATGCCGACATTTCCGCCAGTGTCACCGGAGAAGGGATCATCGTCAGCGATACAAGCTCCTCGAAGTACATCTATTATCCTGAGTGGCAGAGCGTCGATGTCAAGCTGACGAGTACATCCACGAGCCTCAAGGTCCTGAAAGGCGGCGTCGTCACCGTCAACGGTGTCGCCACCGAGGAAGGTAAGGAAGTAGTCAAGAACACTGTCGTCCTGAAGTATGTCTATTCTGAGGATTCGACTAATGATGACTCGAGCCCCTTGACGATTACCGGCGGGGAAGCTGGAGCGCTCTCTGTGAGCGGGACCATCGCCAACGCTGAGGACACTCCGGAGAAAGATAAAGAGATTGTCGCCGAGTTCATCGTTGAGAAGGCCATAGCGGAAGGAGTCCAGTTCACCGATGGGGAGCCTGAAGTCAGTGCCTACGTCCAGTACTCCATGGTCACAGTCGGTACTACAAGTACCATCTATGCGTACCCATCGCTCGCCGATGCCGACGCGGCCAGGGATTCTGAGGGCGGAAAGAATGCTGCTACGTTTTGTACCTACGGGACCCAGACAGGGGATTTCAATGGGCGTTTCAACGATAAAATAATCGTCAAGCAAGGATCCTACGCCGGGACTGCAACCTTTAATGCAGGGTCATACTACGGAAGCGCGAGCGTTACCGTCGATGCCAAAGCCGGATCCGCCACCGAGACCTCTATCGCCTTCATCAGCGACTCTCCGTCCTACATTGTCCTTAAAGGGGATGTAACCGATTATACTCTCATTAATAACAAAGAGGACCGTTACAAATACCTTACTGGGTCGACCATGACCCTGATCTCGGCATCTGTTACGGCCGGAACCACTAAACCGGTCAAAATCTATCTCGATGGTGTCGCCCTCGCTAGCCAGAACTTGTCAGTAAAGCTGTACGCTGGTGATAATGGTATTTCAATCCCAAAGAGCTCGACCATCAAGTTCGACTCGCAGGATGCGCAGATTGAACTCTACAAGGATAAGAATCTGACCCTCCTCGGGACGCTGAAGCACAACGAGAAGACGGTCACTGAGCTGGGGAAGCAGATTGTTGAAGAGGTTCCGAACGGAACGAAGATCTTCACCAATGATATCGAGATGGTAACGCCCTATGCTAAATATTTTACTGTTCTGAACCAGCATCTGGTTCTGATCGAGTCTGTCGTTGTAGATTCTGCGAAGCGGTTCGTCGCGGCTGTCAACGGCGGACTGGACTTCACCCTCGGGGCAGACTTCAGGATCCTGGATGCAATCACCATCGAGGACATCACCATAGACATGGCCGGGCACCAGATAATCGTCGGGAAAGACACGGTAAACGCCGGCGCAGTGACCATCGGCAGCAGGTCTGCCGGTTCGCTGACCCTGAAGGACGTCACCATCGATGCGG
>CAVICI010000149.1:0-2228 GCA_963640995.1 Dialister hominis
CAGCAAGGGGGTGCATGTATTGTTCGTTCACTGACAAGTGTCCATATTCTATATTCAGTTGTGATAGTGATGATTGATGTAGTATTTTGGATACAGGTTAAGGCTGCTTGGTCAAAGAGATGTGATGTAAAAATGGCTAGCAAGGAAGAAATTCAGAAGGATTCTCCTTCTAAGAAATTGATAGATGAAATGTCAGATGATTTCAAGTTGTCGTGAGGTGAGTTACGATGGTCGATGAGAGCAGATATGCGATGGTGGATTCTTATGAGAATGAAATCCAATTTACTGATGAACAGAAGAAGTGCATCGACTATGATTCGAGCACCGCCCTTGTTATCAAGGGGACGGCCGGTTCTGGCAAAAGTATGATGGTAATCAAGCGTGCTATGGATTATCGTAAAGAGCTCATCGAATCAGGGATTAAGGGAAAGGTCTGCATTATGACCTATACTAAAACTCTTGCTCAGGGAATCCGCGATGTTCTTCAGAAAAATGACATTGCGATTTCGAGCTCATGGACAACTAAAGGTTGGAATGAAAGTGATGGCGATTCTGACGACTACGGTAGTGTCGATGAATACATGTCGGTTATTCATGTGGATGGCTATTTGACTACTCTGTGTAAAAAGTTAGGCACATTGCCCAAAATGTCGGCAGAATATACAGGATATGGTCGTAATTCTAGATACGATCGTAAATATGATAATAAATACAAATACGGCAAAAACGCCGATGTAGCAGTCAAGAATCATAAAATTGAATCTGAGTCGAGAATCGAGCTTGTAAGGGCTGTATTGAAAGATCTATCAGCAAAAGAAGATCATCCGTATTTTCATCGCAGTCCTGAGTTCTGGGCTGACGAGATCCAATGGATGTATCAAAATGGTATCGTGGATGATGATGACGAAGAAGAATATCTCACCATAAATCGTGAAGGGCGGTGTAAACAATACAATATGCACATGAGTCGTGCAGGACGCAGGGTCGCATTCAAGATTTTTATAGGCTATAATCGGGCTTTGGTCAAGAACAATTATATGGAATGGGATCGGGAGTATGCGCTCTTTCTCCGCAACATGGATGGTAAGATTCCTCGTGAATTCAAATTTGATTATCTTCTGATAGATGAGGCGCAGGATCTTTCTTTAGTAAAAATGAAGATATTGAAACAGCTCTGCAAAGAAGATCTCAATGTTGCCATGGATAAGAATCAGAGCATCTATGGACACAGATGGTCATTCAAGAGAGATTTGAATATAAATGTTCATGTGAAGAAGCTTTCTGTTATGTTCAGAGGAACGAAAGAGATTGATGAATTTTCTGCTGATCTTAAGAAAATAGACGATACACTTCTGGATGAAGAGGACGTATATTCGAATGAAGTGTCCACCAGGATCTCCAACATACTTCCGAAGGTTGTCAGGTGTGAGGACTCAGCTTCTGAGATAGATTTCATAATCAACGAGGCTCAAGAGTTGATCAGGACGGCCCCCAGTTCTAACGTTGCAATTTTATGTCTGGATTACGCTCATCTGTATCAGTTCCGGGACGCGTTGAAAAAGAATGGGATACCTTGTCAGTTTTTTCGCGATGATGATTTCAGACCCTTGACTGGAGGTGTCAAATTAATCACTACATATAGTGCCAAAGGTTTAGGATTCATGAATGTGATCATTCCGTATTTCACAGATGGGGTGTATCCCAAATCTGTAGACAACATCATAAGTTCCTTGGTAGAAAATCAGGATGGGGAGTCAACTGAGTTGGATTACGACGATGCAATAGCAGAGGAGATCTCTGATTCAAGGAGGTTGATCTATGTAGCTATAACACGTGCTAGGGCTAACGTGATCCTCACATATTCGTCTCGGCCATCCAGATTTATAAATGAATTCAACCCTGCGCATTATAAGCTCATAAACGAATCGCACGAGATCATCACAGATGATAGGATTCATTATGGGCAACATGGAGTAATATCTGATGTCTGTGAATCTATTGCAAAATCACATACGAATGATATTGAAACTATCTTGCAGGCTACTTCTGATGAGCAGGATCCAGTTCTGCAGATTCTGCATAATGCAGGTGTTGAATTCATTGACAGGAGGAACAAGAACGGTGTTCTGTGGATTGTAGATGGCCCAAAAACTAAGGAGATCGTGAGGAAAATGGAGGGGGAAGGGTATAGATTCGGATATACTCCGAAAGGTTCCAGATCTACGGAC
>CAVICI010000150.1:0-2219 GCA_963640995.1 Dialister hominis
TTGTTAATGTCAATATCAAAATGTACAAAATGACCAACGTCAATATGTACAATTCCTCAATGCTTCACATTGGGGTCAATTGACCCCAATGACGCGGCCTTCATGTCCTTCTCGAATCCCCTCGAGCGGAACGAAGGCCCCTTTATCGTGAAGACCCTGCTGTGGTGGAGGAGCCTGTCAAGCATGGCGTTAGCCACCATCGAGTCGCCGAACAGCTCGCCCCACTTGGCGAAGGACTTGTTCGTCGTGATGATCGTCGACTTCTTCTCGTACCTTCTCGCCACAAGCTGGAACATGAGGTTTCCCGCCTCCCTGTCGAGCGGGAGGTAGCCCACCTCGTCTATGATCAGCAGCGAGTATGACGCATAGTTCCTGAGGCGGTACTCGAGCCTGTTCTCGCGCTGCGCCCTCCTCAGGTTCGTCAGCAGCTCATGGCACGTGGTGAAGTACACCGTCTTCCCCTGGCTTGCGGCCTCCATGCCCGTGGCGATGGCAAGGTGCGTCTTCCCGACTCCCGGCATTCCCAGGAACAGGACGTTCGACCCGTCCTCCATGAACCTGAGGTTCCCCAGGTCCATGACCTCGCTCCTGTTCAGCTCGGGCTGGAAGGAGAAGTCGAAGCTGTCGAACGTCTTCCTTGACGGGAAGTGGGCCGTCGATATCACCGCCTCGACCCTTTTCCTCCTGCTGTCGGCGACCTGGGTCTGGACCAGGACGGAGAGCCCGTCCACGAAGGAGAGCTCGCCGGAGTTGACCCTGTCTATGATCCCGTCGAGCGAGTCCCTCATGGCGTCAAGGCGGAGCGCCGACAGCCCCGCGAGCAGCCTCTGGTACGCGTCAGTCATCGGCTTCCATCCTTTCCAGGTTCCTTCTGGCCATCTCGTCCAGGTCATCTCCGCTCATGTACGGCATGATGGCGGCAAGGCCGGCGGCATAGTCCTCCGTCCTGTAGTTCATCCTCTTGCCCGCGTCATACGGATGGCTCGCGATGATTTTGCTGCTATAATATATCTGGATGAGGTCGCCTTCCCTGAGTATGCGGACGCTCCTGCCCACGTATTCCGGCGGGACGGAGTAGCCTCTTCCCTGGAATGGCACAAGCAGCGTTTGTGGGACCTTCTGTGTCATTCCGCCGTCGACGTATGAACTGAGCAGGCTCATGTCCGGAAGCCTCCGGATCGCCTGCTTTTCCTTTGCGCAGAACAGCACGGCCGGGGCGAAGCCCGTCTCAGGGTTGACCGTGTCGTTGGCGTCGTTCTGTATCCTGGATATGGCCCTGACGACGTCCTCCACGCCGTCTATCTCCCCGTCATACGCCATGATCCTGTCCAGGAACCTGTTGGATGACTCGACCTTCCCCTTCGTCTCGGGCGACCTCGGCTCGCAGAGCCTGATCCTTATCCCGGAGTCCTTCTCCCACTGGAGGATGTTCGGATGCTTCCTTCTCCTGCTCCTGCCGTCGCAGTTGGCGATGCTGACGATGGCGGACATGTTGTCGGTGAGTATCTCCTCCGGGGCCCCACCGATCCGCACGAGCGCCTCGTTGGTGCATCGGATGAAGTCCTGCTCCGTCTTCGTTGCCGAGTATATGAACAGGTGCTTCCTTGAGTAGCCGAGCGTCGCGGAGTAGACGTTGAACGTCAGCTTTGTCCCGTCCCTCTTCCTGAGCGTGATGTTCTCCTTCCAGTCGACCTGCAGCTGGAAGCCCGGGGCGGTCTCGTAGCGGACGTGGACGCCTTTCCCGGTCCCTCCGAGCACGTACTTCCTCCTGCGGCAGTAGGCCGTGAAGGCGTTGTACTTCGCGCTGACTCCCTTCTCGTTGACAAGGAAATGGTAGACGGCGCTGAACGTCATGCCCCTCGTCGCCACCTTGTCCCTGATCAGCTGGTCGTAGTCGTCGAAGGCCGACCTGTACTCCCTCTTCGGCCTTTCGGCGTTCGGATTCTCGTAATACTTCTTTACCGTGCGCCTGTCGGACATCGTGTCCCTGGCAAGCTGTGAATAGTTAGGCTTCATGTGTCTCTCCTTGTAATCCTGTATGTCCTTTATGATGTCGGTCCTCATTCCCCGCACCTCCCTGGGGAGATTTTAGCCGTGGAACGGGCTGACGTCCATTTTTCTTTTTCCCTGAATTCAGGGAAAAAGAAAAATATGCACCTTCCCTCCAAACTGTACATTTCACGTTGGTAGGATTGTACATATTTACATTAGCATTAACA
>CAVICI010000151.1:0-2195 GCA_963640995.1 Dialister hominis
GCGACCTGCCTCCGAAAGCTTACGCGGATTACCTGAGGAGCTTCGCATCCGACATGGAACAAGAGAAGCTGGTCCACGCCGCCTTGAAGGGGTTCAAGATGGCGATGAAGGACACGGTGAAGATGCTGGATGCGATGCGCTGAGGTGCTGCTTTCCTGCAGCAACGGTGTAGAAGCACTTGGATGCGAATCACGCCGGCACGAGGATGTTTCATTGTCTTGCATATCCCAATCATCTCCGACAAGGTCAGGCCCGCTCCGCCGAGAGAGATAGGATGCAGGCTGCTCTCAATCCGATGCTCTGCAAGGAATGCAACCGCCGCAAGGGCAACAGATGATATTCTGAAGTGGAGGCAGTAATCCGAAAACGATCAGCGGTCACAATCCATGCGGACAGGGATCCCAAGCTTCTTCGCCACGCGGTTCGCCATGGCTGAGTACATCCTGGAGATGAACATGTCCGCGCCCTGATCCAGATATTCGTAAATCCCGTTCGCCTTGAAGAGTGAGGCCGCCTCTGGAATAGTCATATCGTACCTCTCCGCGAACGCCATCGTTATGCCGATTTTCATGACCATGCAATCAAACTCAGTCGGTTCATAGTCCATGTCCGCTCACCTCTTCGTTGTACATCGACAGTATGTTGGACGCACCGAGATTCATCAGCCCCGGTTCGGAGATAAGTCTCTGGAACGTGTCGGACTCCATGAACAGTACAAGCGCATCGTTCTTTGATATCCCCCTTTCATGAGATATCATCAATGCGACTTCTCCAGAAATGTCAGCAAGATCGATATCCACATCAACCATATCTCTGGCCTTCGCGCTTGTGATGAACCTCACGTGCCTTAAACCTTTTTCATTTTTGATGGCCATCTGTAACCCGTACCTATTCGGTTTGAGTTTTTTCAGCATGTCCATCTTCGTTTCGAGATCGAGATCTACCATCCTGATGCCTTTAGACCTGGCCAGCTTTTTGTATTTGCCCATCACCCAGTTCGTATGGCCATCCATCGTTTCCCCGATGTAGATGTCATACATGTCACAATCGGGGCCATCATAAATCATCAATATCGTGTCGAGCCAATCTAACTGGTCCTCGAAGGTCCTGATGGTAATCTCGTCGTCATTAAGCGCATCCTTGATGGAGAAGGCATAGCAGTTCACCACGCCCGTATCGTCGTCATGTCTGGCCCATTCGTTTGCCCGGTTGAATTTGAAACCGAAATATGCGGCTTTTCCGAAATCGGACTCGGACTCGGCCATATTGAAATCGAATTGCTCTGGACGAATCTCGCAATCGCTTCCGTGGAAGATTGGAACGGCTTCGTCTTGACCGATTAGGCTCTTAATCTTATCCTTCAGACGCTGACTGCCGTTGCGGTTGTCAGAACGGATTTTCCTTCTCTGATTGCCCTTGTCCTTCCCCCTTCCCAAGCCAAACATGTGCGGTGATTGGAGATGCCGGATGATAAGCGCTGCGGCTGCCCTGTAATTTGGGATGTCGCGATGCGCTGGAGCTCCGCCAGGTCAACCAGGACTATCGGCAGGATGCACTCGGCGGCGTAGTCCACAGCGGCCTTGGAGTATCGGCCGTGGTGACTATCATCCCGTGCAATGCGCCTTCGTGGCTCACGGCAGAATCGAGCTTCTGGACGACGGGGCGGCCGACGCTACCTTCCCAATGCTTGCATTCCACGAACACATCCCCGGCCGGCAGATGGATGACCAGATCTCTCCCACGGTCGTGGGTATTCTGCACATCGTCAACTTCGGCATCGTATTATTTGGCAAGGACCTTCGCGCAAAGCATCTCGAAAGCCGCGGGGTCGATCTGCGCCAAATCTATCTTCGAGTCGAAATCGAAATCTGTTTGAAGCTGCGCCACGTCCTTGCCGCCGTCCGAATGAGGGGGCCTCATTGATTCCCATCCGACCCTCATTGGAAGGCCCGTCCGAACCCCATAAAATCGGTGTTATTGCGGACAGGTGAATTTGTAGGGGAATTTGACCTATAGAGGAAAAAGTAGGAAACTCCTCGATAGGTTCTTCCTTCCCCATTCGGAGACACGCGGGAACCGCGTCTATTTCGACAATCGACGTAATAGATGGGGCGTCGATCTCGGGGTGAATCTCTGACGAGAGATCCCGAGATGGATACGGCACGCTGTTGGGTCCGATGGCTTGGGAATAAGCC
>CAVICI010000152.1:0-2164 GCA_963640995.1 Dialister hominis
GAGAATATACCTTCCTTGGCGATCTGCATAACCCCCGTCATAACGGTGAAAGACATGTAATCATTACCGAAATTCCGATTTGTTCGGTAAATTGACCTGATTTTTTGGGCTTAAATTTTATGCTGGCCATACCTTAATATACTATTACCACATAACGGATATTAGGCGGTAATAATATGGCTAGGAAAATAGGTCCAAACGGTCCAAAACTGCAGATTCGCGAAATAAACGGGCGGTACTATGCGTACACGAGCACATCTTTCATGGTCGACGGCAAGAAAAAGACCAAGAATGAATGTGTCGGACGCTACGATCCCGAGACGGGAAACGTGATTCCGAAGAAGCCCCGCAAGACCAAAGAGGAGCGCGAGCGGATCAGGGCCGAGATGAATCCGTCCCTCGACTTCTCCAAGATCGGTACCAGAAGCTACGGCGGGATATATCTCCTCGACAGGCTTCAGCGCAAACTGATGCTCGGAGAGCATCTGCAGGAGTCTTTCGGGATGTCGGCCAAGGCCATAATGTCCTGTGCGATGGCCCTTGCAGTCAACCCAGGTCCGTTCTCTTCGATCGAGGACACGTTCGACGGATTCTATCTCCGCGATATTTACGGGACAGAGATACCTGTGGCATCTCAGGACATGAGCGATCTGACGAGGAACGTCGGCAAGGCCGACGTATGCACCGATGCGTTCTTCGCATGCCGTGTGAACGCATGCGACGGGCTGGTGGCATGGGACACCACGACCAACGGGACCTACAGCGATGTCGACGGGATGGCGGAGTGGGCCCCTAACAAGGATGGCGACGGCCTCAGGGTCGTGAAGAGGGCCATGGCGACGGACATGAGGGGCATACCCCTCATGTTCCAGTTCTATCCCGGTTCCCTGTCCGACCTGGCCACAGTGGAGCGCATGGAAGCGGACATTGCCAGATACGGCCGTGATGACGCACTGTTCGTGATGGACAGAGGGTTCTGCTCAGGGGCGAACATCCACGAGATGATCGCCAAGAACCGCAGGTTCGTCATCCCTGCGATCACCTCGTTCAAGGCCGTGAAGACCCTCATGACGCAGTTCAAGGACACCAAGGACAAAGAGGACCTTGTCTTCGAAGGCCATGCGTATACGGTCTGGAAAACGGAGATAGGTCTCAAGGGGTCGGGAAAGGAGATGGTCGACGGTTCTGAAGGATATTCCATGACCCTTCCGAACGAAGACGGACATGGTTCTGCGGGGAAGTTCACAGCTTACGTGTGCTACGACTCGAAGAAGTACTCCGACGAGTTCCAGGGCAGGGAGCTGCTGATCGACTCCCTGAAGGAGTATGCCCGCAACATGGACGAGGCCGACCCTGTCAAAGCATTCAAAGAACGGGCCGGCAAGGCCGTGAAGTACTTCGACATCAAGGCGGACGGCAGGAAGGTCGTTCTCGAGAAAAAGAAGAACGCCCTCGCGTTCAGCGATAACCGTGCGGGAATGTTCGTCATGCTGTGCTCCGAAGACGTGGGATGGGAGCTTATGATGGCCGCATATGATGCCAGAAGGCTCACGGAACAGGCCTTCGACACCGAAAAAGCAAGCGACAGAAGGCTAAGGTCGGGAGATATGGTCACCGTCAGGGGCAGATACTTCATACAGTTCGTCGCCCAGATCCTCCGGGCGGAGATACGTGCAACCCTGAGGGAGAAGGATTCCGATGCCCGTTACACCGAGGAGGGGACTTAGCCACGCTGAGCACCTTGAACGTGATCGAATACGGGGGACAGCGTGGGCTGTCGGAGGTCACGAAGAACGTCAGACGCATCCTGAAACTGTTCGATCTCGAGGTGCCGAAAGAACCTCTGTTCAACGTTCCGATCTTCGATATGGCCGAATACATCGCCAGGTCCACGCTCGGTCAAGGAGAGGTCTGAGCAGGGTCCCGAACGCCTTCGGGGCCCCATTACTCCATTACCGCATAAAGCGGAATTTCGGCTCAAAACTTCCCCAGGATATCCAAAGAATCTAATTTGAAAATGAAAAGACCGACCCTAATATCAACCTAATCTCCCGCTAAAGTATCACTATGTTCTGATAGGCAATTGAGAGTCTGATCGTGTCATTGATCATCCGGATCGTCGGCCGATTCCGGAGCATCCACATCGAATTCGCCTTTGACCCCG
>CAVICI010000153.1:0-2154 GCA_963640995.1 Dialister hominis
AATCAAGTGACCTTCGGCACGGGTCTGTTCTCGAGCTATACGTTCTACTGTGATGCTGCGAAGTCTGTTGTAGTGGACAAGAGCAACTGTTCGCTTTTCCGGGGAGCGACCTTCACGGGGAACACCGATAGGATGGTCTGGGTCCCCAATGACGTGGATCATTATGTGTTCTATGACACGGACGGAGGCTCGGACAAGCCCGATACGGCTGCGGTGAAAGAGGGAGACGAGTTCTCGGTCGTGACATACCAAGGGGAGAAGGAAGGGTGCGCTTTCGTCGGGTGGTCCTACAAGGGCGAGACATACGCGGCCGGCCAGACGATTCGCATGATGTAGTATGACATTACCCTTACGGCGGTGTGGAGGGTGCTGCCGGTCATTACTTTCGATGCGAACGGCGGGACGGTGGATCCAGGAACCATGACGACACAGGCCGACGGGACGCTCGAAAAGTTTCCGACAGCGATCTGGGCCGGGCACACCTTCGAAGGATGGTACACCGATGCGACCGAAGGGGAGCTCGTGGACTTGAGCAGAGTATACACCGAAAACGCCACGCTGTACGCCCACTGGACCGTGGGATATGTCATCTCGTTCGATCCCGGCTCCGGAGCATGCACTGTCAAACAGATGAGGACAGACACTTACGGGAAGCTCTCCGAAGCGCTTCCGACACCGACCTGGTCCGAACACACCTTCCTTGGGTGGTACACAGCCCAGACCGGAGGAGGCCGGGTGACCGAAGAATCTGTGTTCAGCGCAGGCATCACGGTATATGCCCACTGGACCGATAAATACACCATCAAGTTCGATGCGAACGGCGGGAAGATGGATACATCCAGTGATACGACCGGCACCGACGGGAAGCTATCCAAGCTCCCGACAACGACCTGGTTAGGACACACCTTCCTGGGATGGTACACCGATCGGACCGGAGGGGCTCAGGTCACCGACCAGTACGTGTTCGAGGGTGATGCCACGATATATGCCCACTGGCAAGATGGATACGACATCAAGTTCGATCCCGGCTCCGGACAATGCTCTCCCACAGAGATGAGGACAGGCACCGACGGGAAGTTATCTACGCTTCCGACAGCGACCTGGACCGGACACACCTTCCTGGGCTGGTACACTCTCCAGACCGGAGGGACCATAGTGACGACGGACATGGTGCTCGCTCCAGACATCACTCTGTACGCCCATTGGACCGAAGAATACGAGATCAAATTCAATCCGAACGGCGGGACGGTGGAACCAGAGACTATGAATACAGGAACCGACGGGAAGCTCTCCGAGCTCCCGGAAGCGGTCAGGGCCGGATACACCTTCGCGGGATGGTACACAGCCCAGACCGGAGGGGACCGGGTGACTGAAGAATATGTGTTCAGTAAAGGCACCACGGTATATGCCCACTGGACCGATGGGTACATCGTGACATTCGATCCGAACGGCGGGTCGGTGGATCCTGCCACAATGATCACAGGCACCGACGGGAGGCTCTCCGAGCTCCCGACGCCGGAATGGTTCGGGCACACCTTCATGGGATGGTACACAGCCCCGGACGGCGGGGACCGGGTGACCGAAGAACATGTGTTCAGCGCAAGCGCCACGGTTTATGCCCAGTGGACAGACGGATACACCATAACGTTCGATCCGGGAAGCGGGTCTGTGGATCCTGCCACGATGATCACCGGGACCGACGGGAAGCTCTCCGAGCTCCCGACGGCGGTGAGGTTCGGATACACCTTCGAGGGATGGTACACCGATGCGGCCGGAGGCGACCGGGTGACCGACCAGTATGTGTTCGAGTCAGACGCCACAGTATATGCTTGCTGGTCCGAAGGATACGCCGTCACGTTCGATGCCAGCCCCGGGACATGCTCTCCTGCGGAGGTGAGGACCGGCACTGACGGAAAGATATCCGAGCTCCCGACAGCGACCTGGTCAGGACACACCTTCAAGGGCTGGTACACCGATCCGAACGGCGGAGACCCCGTGACGGAGGCGACGGTGCTCTACGGCGCGGTCAAGCTGTACGCCCACTGGTCCGTGTCCCCTGCTGACGACGATGATGTCAATCCGGTGATCCCGGACGGCAACGGCGGATCGTCGGGGAAGGCCGCCGGCAAGGGCGCTTCCTCTGCGGTGGTCCTC
>CAVICI010000154.1:0-2043 GCA_963640995.1 Dialister hominis
CGTAATTTCCAAATTGGTTAAAACTGCTTGAAAACGACTCCATAGCCTCAGCTTATCCGGCGATTTCTCATTCCCCCGTCTTTGCACATCGGGCTCGACAGCGCCTTCATCGTTCCTTCTTCTGCACTTGGATCCATGCCCCGGACGGCCCCTTCCCCAAGGGTCCGCGAGTTGCATTCTGACAATAGGGATTAATGGGTTATTTTATATATAAGTTTATTTTCTAATATTTGCTATTTACTAAGATACTTATATATAGAATGCATATAGCCAGACATGATTCCGAATACTTCTGTCGACAGAGGGGACCATGAGTTCGAGTGCCTCCCTCCCGCCGTCGCAATCTACTTCGCAGCTCTGGAGCAATCAGGGTGCAGGGGCGTAGTGGAATCATACTGCAGGAACCGCGAGAAGGAGCTGAAAGCATCGGGGGTGCATGTGCCTATAAGGAACCTTGAAACGTCCATGGCGTTCAAGGCCTACACCGGGACCATGTTCACCAATGGCCAGAGAAGCCCGCTCTACGAGACCCGTCACTTCTACGCCTCTTCTCCCACGGACGTGCTCTTCGGGCCTTTCGTCAAGCCGAGGACCCTCAGCGACACCAATCTTGCCGGGAGGATGGAGGATCTGATGAAAGCGGACACCGACGAGTTGGTCTGGGACTTCGCTTCCGCGGCGAACAGCTTCTTCGGCCTGGAATCGCACGACAAGTTCTTCGATAACACGGACGTGGACTTCTTTGGACTCGACAGGCCGGACAAGACGCACAAGGCCGCGAAGATGAAGTACAGCTCCAAATGCAAGAGCAAGAGGAAGGACGCCCTGCACAAGGAGATCATGAACGTTTGCGACGGGAACGGGGCCCTGATATACGCTCACGTGTTCGACGGCGCCACGGCCGACCAGGAGATGGACCTTGCGGCGCTGGACAAGCTCCTGGAGAAGCTGGATCCCGAATCCGATGTGCTCTCCGGAGACTGCAAGTTCTGCGACGTGAGGATCTTCGAGAAGATCGATGACAGGGGCTGCGCCTTCGTCACGAAAGTCCCCCGCAACTTCTCGAGCTCTATCAGGGAGCTCGTGAGGCGGTCTGCTCTGGACGGGATCATGGACGATTCCCCGAAGTACGAGGGCCGTTCGTTCTACGAGACCCACGAGATCATCACGGATTCCGAAGGCAAGTCCTTCGGGGACAAGAGGCTGATAGCATACAGGCTCCCCGGCGCGATCCGCAGGGCCAAGAAGTACCTTCGGGAACAGGGGCTGAAGCAGTTCGAGAAGGGCCTGAAGAAGGTCTGGCACGAGCGCTTCGACACGCGCGAGGATGCAGTCTCGGCAGTGCTCGAGGCCATGGACTGCGCGGAAGAGCCCATCTACACGGCGGTGGTCGAGTACGTCCGGGACCGGCGCGCCCTGAAGAAAGGCGGGCCCGCTTGGATGGCAAGGATCCTGAGCGTGTCGCTGGACCAGGACCTGCTGGCCGAAGCGGCGGAGCGCTATTCCGTCGAGGTGCTGATAACCAACATCCCGTTTGCCGCCGAGGATGCTTCCAATCCCCGCAAAGGGATGACTTCGGACTCAGTCATCAACAGATATCTGGGACAATGCACCATCGAGAAGAGGTTCCGCATGCAGAAGACCTGCCACGGCGTTGCCCACATCTTCATCCACACGCCCGTCCGCCAGGACGCGATGATCATCATGGACTGCCTGGCGACATCCATGCAGTCCGCAATGGACGCCGTGTTCAAGAGGGGGCACCAGAAAGGCGAGAGGAGGATGACGATGGAGATGCTGGGAGACCAGCTCGTGGGATGCAGGGTCGGGTTCGACCGCTCCGAGAACAGGATATTCTTCTCCGGGGACAGGGAATCGAAGGCCCTGTTCTTCGAGGCGGTGGACCGCCTCGGAATAGATCTGCGTTACGCTTTCGCAATAGCCTGAGCCGATTCATGGCAAACATCCGCCCATTCCCCACCCCAGCGTGAGCTCTGTAAAGCTCAGGCAACTTCACCACGTAAAATCACCTTTGAAATTACG
>CAVICI010000155.1:0-2034 GCA_963640995.1 Dialister hominis
GGGGCTCCTGGAGCTGATGTTCGACCTCTACAAGAACATCGAAGGGTTCGACGACACCCGCGTGCACAGCGATGCATCAGTGAACGGGGAGCACCTGGTGAACTTCGTGTCGACGATCATATCGTCAAGGCTCATGAACCTCTTCCTGAAGAAAGGGCTGCTGGACGAGATGACCTATGGGGAGGTCATCGATGTGCTGAGGCGCTCCCTGAAGTTCAAGAACGACAAAGGCGAGCTGGTGTTCCGCGCTCAGACCGACAAGGAGAAAGACGTGCTCAGGGCCCTCGACCTCATGCCGCAGCTGCCCCCGAAGAGGGGTCCGGGACGGCCCCGCAAGAAACCTCAGTGACCTTCGATAGTCCACGCCATCGGGAAACTATTGATGCTAGTTTCAAATATCTGCGGCTTTTGGTCCAATCAACAGGCGGCAATCTGGTATAGAGTCGCTGTCGAATCAGAAATATAGATGATATTCCCATAGCATTGCGCAGATGGTGTGTTTGCAAGATGCGCCTGATGGGCTGTTGGAATGTTGCAGGAGGGTGATAAGTGATGATCAGTGATGATTTGGAAAGGAAGGCAAAGTCGATTATTTGGTTGAGCGAGCATTCTGACTACGATGTCATCAAGGCAGAGAGTCGCATCCTCGAAGCGTTCCGGAGCGGTGACAAGCTCTCCGATGAAGAGATGGACAATTATCAACAGATCATCCACTCTTTGAAGAGCAGCGGTTATCTCCGTTGCGGGATGACATCAAAATTTCAAGAGACCTTCAGAACCACTGAGGCTGGCATCGACTATCTGTCTCGCATCCGCGTGAAGTTCGGAGTGTGAGCATGTTCATATGGGGGTGGATCCCCCATCTGTATCCCTCGTTTGGGATGGAATACCCTCCAGACCTGTTCTATAGGGTAGTCAAATCGATGAATGGGAAGGAAATTCATCCGAATGATGACGATCCTCTCGAAGTAGCGTCTATCGAATTGATCGATGTGCCGGGGGCGTTCGTTTACGGTGAAGAATGCATTGGATTCAAGATAACCGTGAGAACGACTGAACTCGTGGCGATGGTGACTGTATATGAGACCGGGATGGTCTGTTATAGGGTTGACGACGGAAACGGTTTGGACAACAATCAGATTCGTTTCGCGGTTCGTGAGATTTACTTTGTGATGAAGAATCTGTATCACGTGGACATCCATCATTGCAGCGATAGGAGCGGATCGATGACGATGAAATACGGGGACGATAACTTTACAGTAGTCTTCGGAGAGAGCATCGGAACAGCCGTGGAGAGCATCTTCTCTGAGGTCATACACAAATGCGAGGACAATCTGAAAAGGTATTGGGTGGTGGAGTCAGGCAACTCCATCTCCCATAGCACCATGTACTTGTTTACCACAGGTTTCATTACATACGGCCGTAACCTCATCTCGGTCCACCGGCACATCCTTGGATCCAGGTATGAGCTGTTCGTTCAATCATTGGATTGCTGTGTCGAATCGCTGCATTCTCTCGATTCTGATGAACAGAACACGGCCGATCACATAGTGACGAACAGTACTGCGGAGATTACGCAAATCGCCAATCAGATAAGCATAAGGATGCTCTTGCTGACGTTCCTATCAACGGGTGTGGCTTTCTTCGCAGGCTCGATCTTGGCGGATTCCCTGGCAGAAATGAGCCTGAATGCTAAAGCTATGACAACTGCAGTTGCAGGCATCATTGTAGTAGGCATAGGGTACAAGATATGGTCGTGGAAGCCTGCTGGCAGGCGCGGTGGCGTGAAGAGGGATTTGAATCCTGAAGATTGATGTGTCGGCCTCGATATATGCATATTTAGCGGTATTACTGGTTTCATGAGAATGGATCTGCCAGCCTTCTTGAAAGGACTGGATGGATGACGTTTCGTGCTGATACGGATGGACTGAAATGATCTCGAGGCGCATAGATTGCACGTTCAGATACAACCTGAATCACGGCAGGTACAATTGGCTCAGGCTGACCCCTGCATATTCGGTGAAGCTTGTCAAC
>CAVICI010000156.1:0-2028 GCA_963640995.1 Dialister hominis
TCTATGTCATTCATAAATAATCCCGCACATGTATAGTAATCGGAATTACTCTTTACGCATGCTGGAAATCCAGAATCAATTCTATGATCCCGCAATATTTCTATATCTGATAAATTGAAATAATCATAGCGAATCGAGGATTTATCTCCGCTCAATCCTAAATCTGCCGTTATGTCCAGATGGAACCAATATCCATCAATATTAACCATATTCCAAGCATGCGGACCAGGCGTATCGTTAGAACAATTCAGGATTCCAGTAACAACTAAAGATCTTAGTCCACATCTGTCAAATACTTGTTTTGCTAACTTTGAAATCCCATCACATACACCCTTCTTGTAGACCAGAGGCCCTAATGCTTCATGATCTATATCCTTTCCAGCATCTTCGTATTCGATATTTCTTATTATGATGTCGTGAACCTGACGCTCTATATCTAATTCTGAGGATCTAATGATCGATGAACATAAATGATCTAAAATCTCAGTCGGTGTGTGGTCTTGAGTATCTGGTTTCAATCTTCTGGCTCTGAGAGTATGCTCGCCCAGAAAAGTACTGATTTCATCAAAAGACATCATTCTCGAGGATGCTCCATATATTATTAAACTAATGCAGATTAGCCTTCATGATTCATGAAATCTCTTGTCTTCTCCAGAAAACAATGCAGCGATAGTGCTCAGTTCCCCAAATTCATATGATTCGTCTGATTCGTCTATCAACTTTCTATTGTAAAACGTTATTCGGATTAAATTTCTATCTATTCATAAATCATCAGAAGTAGCAAATTGCTTCTGGCTTTCATTCATGTCGCATATGGATTCATGTTCAAAAGTTTCAGCACCAAAGATATCAAGGTTTTACGGGCTAGGTGACATGAAAGTTGGTGAAATCGCATAACACGCATTATTGTTATTACAAACATTACATCCAGCTATTCTTATACGTGCACGCGCATTCTGTATGCATGCGCGCGTCCGAGACTAAGGAGGGGACCATCGAAAGGGCGGTGGAAGATGCGTTACGGAACTGTCCTGCCCAGGACAGAGAGGGGATGATCGCCTCTGTCCGTTCCGTCCTCGACAGGGAGCTCATGAAGGCCAATTTCGAGCCACATGCGTGCACTTGTACCAAGTGCGGATGCGCTGACTGCATCCGCTACGGGAAGTCCAAGCTCGGCTCCCGGCGCTGGAAGTGCAAGGCCTGCGGCCATGTCCGCAACGAATCCGCCACCGGGACGGTCCTTTCGAGGAGCAAGCTGGACTACGATTTCTGGATGGCCTACGCGGCGTGCTTCGTGGACAGGCTGTCCGGCAGGAAGGTCGCCAACCGCATAGGGGTGTGCACCAAGACCGCATGGTTCATGCGCATCAGGACCCTGGAGGCACTCTACAACAACCTCCCGTCGTTCCAGGTCAAGGAAGGGTGCGGGGTCGAGATCGACGAGATGTACTTCAGGGAGAGCTTCAAGGGGACCAGGTTCGATGCCATGGCCCATATCCCCCGCGAGCCAAGGACCGGAGACAAGCTCGGCACGAAGAGCGGCATAAGCGACGACCAGATATGCGTCGTGACCGCGGGGTCAACGATGCCTCCGATTTCTTCTTCGACGTCTCCTGCAGGGGCGCCCTGACCTGCGACATCGCTCGCGACGTCCTGAACGGGCACGTCCTGTCGGGATCGATCGTCAACACGGACAAGCACAGGGCTTACCGCCGCGCCCTGGAGGACCTCGAAGTCGCGGCCCACATCGCCACCGATGCCAAGGAGCACAAGGGCTTGGAGAGGATCGACGAGATCCACGGCGACATCCGCACGTTCCTGGCCCCTTTCAAGGGGGTCTCGACCAGATGGCTGCACCTGTACCTGTCGTGGTACAAGTGGCTTAGGGAGTTCTCCGGCAATGTGTCCATTGCGGCGAAGCAGATCGCATCTGGCGACTATCAGCACACCTGGAAGAGCATCAGGGCCATGGGTTCTCCGTTCCGCACGGAGGACATGAAGCCCGTGAAGCTCCCTGCCTGAGCATCT
>CAVICI010000157.1:0-2002 GCA_963640995.1 Dialister hominis
GCACAAGGTTCGATATCAGGCAGGATATTTTTATAATCTTAATAGCTGAATGGCGCCTATCTTGAATCGGCCAAGGTTCGGGAGCATGCATCCGAAGCCGTCCGGAACGGGTGGGATTGAGATCTATTTCCGCTCGTCTCGCCGCGGATCATGAGGCTTCTCAGAGCTTTTGAAGCTTGTAGAAGCCGTGAAAGATTTGGAGCAGATGTATATATGATTACAACTGAATTGAAAGCCAAGAGAGGCAAATGCCTCGCTCTCGCAGCCGTGCTCGCGATGGTCGTATGCGCCATCGCGGTCGCGCTTCCTGCGGGAGATTCCGACGCAGCCGCGTCCACGGACCCTGTCCCTTCAACGGATGTCATCGAGGGAACGCCGACGCTGATCTCGGAGAATCCCGGAAAAGCATTGACTGAGGGATCGTACTATGTCACAAGCGCAATCACTCTCACGGATGGATCGGCAGATGTCACAATCTACCTCGTAGGCAAGGATGCTTCCGTCACGACCGGTTCGAGCACTGCCGGCGCGACCGCCATATACCTGGCGGTCCAGACCTCCGGCGTGCCCACGTCCTATTACAACGGGATGACCATAACGCCTGCAACGGGTGTGACGTACAGCGTCAGCACCGACGGGAAGGGAGTAACGACTGCCGACAAAAATGTCACCGCAGGGATCATCGTCACCGAGAGCACCTCAAAGTACATCTATTATCCCGAGTGGCAGAGCGTCGATGTCACGCTGAAAGGCGATGACATGAGCATCAAGATCCTGAAGGGCGGCGTCGTCACCGTCAACGGGGTCGTCGACGATGGTGACAACGATGTTGTTAATAGCAAGGTTGTCCTGAAGAATGTATATTCTACAACTGGAGTCACTGTTTCCTGGTCCGAAGATGCCAAAGATGCCCTCTGCTTGAATGGAGCTTTCGGCAACTCCTCTGATGCACCTGATGACCATAAGGGACTTGTCGCCGAGTTCATCGTGGAGAAGGCTCAGAAGCAAGCATTCAAACTCGAGGAATATGACTATTTTGCTGGGTACGTACAATTCTCGATGGTCGCCACATCGTATATGTATGCGTATGCTTCGCTTGCCGATGCAGACGCGGCGACCGGCACGGGCTCCGAGCAGTACTATACTTGCGGGACCCAGACCGGGGACCTGGACGGAGTCAGCGGCGACAGCATTATCGTACTGCAGGGAACCTACATAGGGACTGTGAGCTATACGGATGAGAATGGGAGCGCAAGCGTTTCCGTCAGCGCAAACGTAGGGAATATAGGAGCCGATACTTTTGAGACCCATGTTGGTGTCGGTTACGATGGAAGTGGAATAACCGTGGCAGGAGTGCCTTCGACAGTCAATGACGGCGACAGCACGTTCCCCACCGGGTCGACCATGACCCTGACCGGAGCTACCTCCACTGGCATAACGCTGACCGTTAACGGAGTCGCTCTCGCTAGCCAGAACCTGTCTGTCAAGCTGACTGTCGTCGGCGAAGAAGAGGATAAATGCTACGGAATCGTCATCCCGAAGGCCTCGACCGTCAAGTTCGACAGCGACGATGCGCAGATCATCCTCTCTGATGGGAACGATCTCACTGTCCTCGGAACGCTGAAGTACAACGAGAAGACAGTCTCCGAGCTTGGCAAGCAGATCACCGGGAACGGCGAGAATGACGGAAAGGTATACACCAACGATATCGAGATGGTGAAGCCCTATGGGAGCTTCACCGAGGGCACCGACCTGATAAAGGTCGGGGCTATCACCGTCGAGACCGCGGACGAGTTCATCGCGGCTGTCAACGGAGGAATGGACTTCACCCTCGGGGCAGACTTCAGGATCCTGGACGCCATCACCATCGAGGGAATCACCATCGACATGGCCGGGCACCAGATCATCGTCGGGAAAGACACGAGGTCAGGAGAATCGATTCCGACAATCGGCAGCAGGTCTGCCGGTTCGCTGACCCTGAAGGACGTCACCATCGATGCGG